>JBHLOC010000003.1:210682-213708 GCA_048940925.1 Promethearchaeota archaeon
GCAGTCCATGCCCCATGAAATGCGGTACTCCCCCCAGCACAAGCATTTTCTACATTAGTAATGGGTATTCTGTCGATACCATTTGCACTTAATGCGACTTGACCTCGTATACAATGTTGAAACTCTGATTGACCCCAACCAGAATTACTAAACCATGCTGCCTGTATATCCTTTTTATCCAATTCACAGTCTTTTAAGGTTAATTCAACAGATTCGCCCGTCATGCTTTTCATAGTTTTTACAAGAAGCTTTCCAAATTTAATATGTCCAACTCCAATTATATATACCTTTTCACTCATATTGTTTCAATAATTAAGTGTAAAATTAAGGTTTTGTGGTTAATATCAACATTTTCGTGTTGTAGTCTATCAATATTTCATCAAATCGAAAAATAGGTGATATCGAGTTATAAATTTATTTTTAATTTGAATTTGGATTTTCTTATTTCTTTTATTATATATTATATTTTTATAATTCCTAAATTTTCTAATTAATTCGAACTTCATGAAAAGTTACATAACATGAACTATAAATGAAAAAGTATCTAAATCAAAATTAAGAAAATATAAAAAATTTAACAAAAAAAGTTGAGAAAAAGATGGAAAAAATTATAAAAAAGGATATGAATTATTGTGAATTTTTGAATATTGGGAGTGAACTATCGGGTTTTAGCATCACAGAAAAGTTATTAGCTTGTCCTTTTGCTGAAATATGCCATCTACCAAAACACCCTTTTACATGCATAACTCCAGAGTGTAAGGAGTGTCCTGAATATAAGGTAAGAATCAGAAAATTGAAATCACGGGTTCTTTTTTAATTCTAAGTATATAAATGTCAAATTGATCAGAACTATATTTCTAAGTAAGTTCCCATATTATTATAGTTTGATCTGTTGATCCACTAGCAATATAATTCCCTTCAGGTGAAGCTGCAACAGATAAAACCGCTCCCTTATGTCCGGTTAAAGTACGGATTAATTCACATGAGGATACTTCCCATATCTTTATTGTTCTATCCCCTGATCCACTGATTAAATATTTTCCATCAGGAGTTAATGCAAGGTAAAACACTGGTCCTTTATGACCATGAAGTGTAGTAATGAATTCACCAGTAGAAAAATCCCAAACATGAATAAGCTTATTAAATGAACCACTAATGACATATTTCATATCAGGAGTTATGACAAGAGAATAAACCCACCCAATTTTTTTAGTTTTTAGTTCTCTAAGGTTAGTTCTGCTTGATATTTCCCATATATAAATCGCCTTTTTCGCTCTCTGATAAGCTATATAATTATTATCTGAAGAGAGAGCAAATGTCTCACTTAATCCATGAGTTTTAAATTTATCAATAAGCTCTCCTGTTTCCAATTCCCATAAACGTATCCCATGGCTTCTAGCCACACCTACAACAAATTTCCCGTCAGTAGAAATGTTAACCCTTAAAGTAGCCCCAATTGTTTTAGCTTCCCAAACCAAATTTCCAGATAAAAACTCCCATACTTGTGTCCTAATATTCTCAATTCCAGAAATTATGTATTTCCCATCAGGAGAAACTGCAACATCATTTACCCAACTAAAAGTACGGGCAGTTGCTTTAATTTTTCTGATTTGATTGCTGGATTCAATATGCCATATTTCAATATAGTTTTTTGATGCACAAACAATATATCTCCCGTCAGGTGTAAACTTTAATGAAGGTACGGTTCCCTGTGTACCCACGTCTTCTTTCTTCCTAATCGTTCTATAGATATAACTACTTTCCATATATAAACTTCCTCTTAAATTTGGATTAATATAATTATATAACTTAATATTATTAATACTTTCAAAATCTAGTTTAATTTTTATTTTCTTAAGGAATTTCGCTTTTTTTTAAATTAATTTGAAGTTATTGGAAATTATACCGAGATAACGTCTAATTATTACGTTTGACTTCCATATTTTTAAGACTTGATTAAACATAGCATAAAGAATGATTAATAAATTTGAAGTTATGGATTTTGAAAGATCTTTGACTTATTAGAAAAGTTTATATCTAATCAAATTCCGGATTCGCTCCGGATGAGTTTTTGTGCTAAATTCAATGAAACTCTTTCTAAAAAAATAAGAATTTTAAAGGATATATTATCTAATATTTATATTTTAGGTCTATATCCAGCTAACTTTTGTTTACATAATCCAGAAAAGCTTTTACTATCATATGAAACTTGGGATCAGGGACAACATTTATGTGGTCTTTTCCTTGAATTTGAAAATGACAAGCGTCTGGAACTAATTGAGCTACTAAGGTCTTATCTCCAGGAAAATCATCCGATCCTACCACAGTCAAAACGGGAACATTGATTTTTTTAAGAGCTTCTTCCATTTGGGCTTTAGTTTGGATTGAACTTCTCTGACGTAGAAACCCACCCTTCAAAACCGCTGCTAGAGCATCTAAGTTTTGTAAATCGAAGTCTTTGTAAGCCGAAATTATTTTTCGAACTCTCAGAGCAGCTGGATTTTTTATCTCATCAATATTTTTTGTTTGTATAGCTTCAATCATATCATTTCCTCGTTTTTGAGCCTCTGATCTTTGTTCATCACTAGGAAATTGAAGAACAAATCCACCAAGAATAGCGCTTATAAAAAGCTCTTGCTTGCGGAGTAAAAGTTCGTAACTTAATCTTGCGCCCATAGAATACCCAAAGAAGTTAGCCTTCTGGATCGATAAATGATCAAGTAACTTTACTATATCGTCAGTCATATGTGCCCCATATTGAGTCGGATCCAAAGGTTTATCACTTTTCCCATGCCCACGGCAATCTAAAAGTATTACTTTATAGTCATTCTTTAGAACTTCTACCCATTTTGCTTGTTTCCAATTACCTTCAAGACTTGCTGCCCATCCATGAATCATTATCACTGGTGGACCTTCCCCTTCAACTTCATAGTATATTTTAATTCCTTCATTATTAAAAAATGGCATAGTTATTATTCCTCCTAGATTTTAAAGATTAAACTTTGATTTTATTTTATTTTTATTTA
>JBHLOC010000023.1:0-82979 GCA_048940925.1 Promethearchaeota archaeon
GAAAGACCAACAAGACCATTTGAAATCGGTTCTGATGTCTTCATGGCGAAAGAAGAACAAATTTCAAAAATTTTAGGAATTTTTAATCCACCAGAAGAGTCTTTATCTTTAGGGAAGCTCGTTGGATATCCTTATGAAGTTTATTTATTAATAAAAAATTTTGGTAGAATTTTTATTACAGGCAAATCTGGTTCTGGAAAATCCTATACAATGGGTGTATTATGTGAAGAATTTCTTAAAAAAGGTATTCCTATAGTCATTTTAGATAGGCATGGAGAATATGGGAGTTTAAAGGTTGCGGGTGAAGATCTTCCAGAAGGAGAAAGTGAATTTGTAGACCGTATAGTTGAATTTTCTGATTTAAAAAAGAATAAAGGGGGAGATGTTGATATTGAATACTTATTTTCATTAAAACCTTCAGATATTGTCGCACCCAATCTTTGTAGTGTAATTAATTTGAATGGGATGGCCTTGGAGGTGCAAGAGGCTATAGCTGGCAAACTTCTCAAAAAACTTTATGATGCTAGCACAACAAGAAGTATTCCTCCATTCTATTTATTCTTGGATGAGGCACACTTATTCGCTGGGAAAAAGCAGACAGAAACTTGTGAAGTTGTGAAATTATTTGCTCAAGAGGGAAGAAAATTCGGAGCTAATATAGTAATTGGAACACAGCGTCCCCAATTATTAGACACTACAATAAGAGCTCAAGCAGGAACATGGGTGGTCCATAATTTAAGTGATATAAGAGACATTGGAATAACCATATCAAGTGCTGAAGATTTAAGTAATGAAAATAAATCAGACATATCTGGATTAGATAAAGGGGAAGCTATTATCTGTGGGGAAGCTGTTAAGGGGATTCCACTCTTCGTTAAAATAAGAAAAAGACGAACAAAGCATGGTGGAGTTAGCTTTAATCCATTAGATTTTCTTTCACAACAAACTGTAGAAGAACTTAAAAGGCGAAAAACAAGACTTTTAGGGGGGAAATCTGCTGATGAATTAGAAACAGGAAAATCTATGTATGAAGAAATGTTGGAACCAAAAAGAGCAACTGATTATTTGGATGAAATTGCTGCCTTAAAAGTTAGAATTCAAGAATTAGAGGATGAAGTATCTCGATTGAAAGAAAAAATTGCTGATGTAAAAGAAGGAAAAGAGATCCCTCTGATAGCAACAGATGAGACTATTGAAGAATTACAAACTGAAATAAATGTTTGGAAAGAGAAGTATAATTATCTTAAAGAAATGGCACAATCAGGTGAAGGAGACATCATCACATTAACTGAGGATAGCGAAAAAGTTTTAGATCTAAATAACAGGATAATTGAATTAGAGGCGCAAGTAAAGAAATATAAGTCAAGATCTGATGATGCTATAATTTTAGCCGAAAAATCGATTGCAGAATTGAAAAAACGTAAAAAATAATTTTTTGAAAAAATCTAATTTTTAGTTTATTCTTAATTTTTTTAAGTAGTTCAAAAATTTGATTAAATATTTTTAATTATTTGATATTATTTAGTGAAATATTAGCATTGGTTTAGATCAATTATGAAGTTTAAAACTTTAAGTATTGAAAGTATTAAAAACTTACAGCGAAATTTGTCCTCCCTTTTTGGTGTATCTGGATATGAAGAAGAAGTAAGTAGCTTTATTTTTAGTGAAATTGAAAAAAATGCTTTAGCAGACAAAATTGGATTGACCAACTAGGAAATGTTCTAGCATTAAAGAAAGGAAATGAAGGAGCAAATAGAATATTACTAGATGCACATACTGATGAAATTGGATTCATGGTTTCTCATATTGAAAATAATGGTTTTTTAAGATTTGTCCCCGTTGGTGGTTGGGACGTACGTATATTATTAGGTCATTCAGTAATAATAAGATCCGAAACTGGAGAAATCTTACCAGGAATTATAGGATCTAAACCGCCACATCTTACATCTGTAAAAGAAAGAAAAAAGATAGTAGAACTCAAAGAGCTGTATATTGACATAGGTATGAGTTCAAAAGATGAAGTTTTAAAATCTAAAATTAATATTGGTTCTGTTGGTACTCTTTCTGCCTTTTTTGAAGAATTTCCGAATAATATGGTATGTGGGAAAGCTTTTGATGATAGAACAGGATGTAATGTTCTTCTTCATCTAATGAAGTTATTAAATGAGAATTCCCCACTTAATGATACTGTATTGTTCAATTTTGCTGTACAAGAAGAAATAGGAAGAATCGGTGCGACTACAGGAGCTTTTAAACTTGATCCAACTATGGGAATTGCAATTGAAAATACTACAGCTGCTGATGTGCCGGGTATTAAGGAATCAGAGATTCCTGTTTATATTGGTAAAGGTCCAGCTATAACAATAGCAGATAAGTCGATTATCTCAAGCCCAAAAATAAATAGAAGACTTATTAAAAATGCAGAGCTAGAGAAAATTCCATATCAACTCAAAAAACCCATGTATGGATTAACAGATGCTGGGAAAATTCAAATCACTCGAGAAGGTGTGCCTAGTTCTGTAGTATCAGTCCCCTGTCGGTATATTCACTCTCCCACTTCATTATTAAAACTTAAAGATATCTATGACACAATCCGATTACTTGAAGTTTCTATTAGAAACCCAGCTAATATCTAACTTTATGTATTTTTTTCTTATTAGCTTTCAACCTGTTTATAATTATAAAGAGAAGTCTGTTTAATTCTAATTTTTCTAATAGCTAGAAAAGCTATGAAGTAAAAGATGCCCATAGATACAAAAAGTAATACGAGTATTGTAGCATTCGATTCATTTGCTCCAGATAGAAGGAATCCAATAAATATTGAAGCAGTAGCTGGCCCCATTGACGCGATAAATTGAGATAATCCATAATACGATCCCGAAATTTTCGACATAGCTTCATCGATTTTAAAATCATTAGTATCTTCTGCAGCTTCATTAACAAGCGCTGCTGTTATAGGAATTGAAAATAAAGGAACTGAATACATTGAACCCAATACTGTGCTCCAAGTTAAAATATATAAAATAATTTGTAATTCAAAAGGAAGTATTCCTACTAAAAAGAAAGTTCCCAGAAACGAAGCAATTATCGCCAATGTAATCGCATAAGAATATGATTTAAGTAACTGATTCCTTTTCCTAAGCCTCATCCAAACAAGATACCAGCCATACTTGCCAAGTATTGAGATTAAAACGTAAAAATAAAAAAGACCAGCTGTAAAATTTAGTACATATGTTTGAAACGGAAAAACTAAAACCCCTACTATCCTTCCAGATATTCCCCCAAAAAATCCTGCAATTATTAAAAATCTAAAGTTACGATCTTTAGCCGGTAGTGCCATTCCTTTAAAAGTTTCTGTTAAACTAATTTTCTTTTTTTCAGTTGGTGGTGATTTTTTGTGGAAACTCTCATCAACCGAGAAAAATATAATAATAACCGCAATTAATCCAAAGATAGCAAAACAAACAGCAATGATTGGGATATAAAAGAGAACAATTTTACCAGATGGTTGCCACCATTTAACGTTTGTAGGATCTTCTACAATACTCTGAATTATTATTGGTAACAACAATGCTACGATGGACGCAGTTATTGCAAAACCAGACCTTATAGATGCTACAGACTCTCTATTTTTTAAAGTTTGAGACTGTTCAGGGAGCATGGACACATATACATTAAATAATAACGATCTTGAAATTGATCTTATTATAATTAATACCCAAAAATAGATTGCTGTTGGTATATACATTGAATTTCCTTCTGGACATTTCCACGGAGGAATCCATATCAAAATACCAGTAATAAACCATATAGGTATACCAATTAGTAAAAATGGTCGTCTCTTTCCTAATTTACCTGGTCTTTTGTTGTCAACAATTACTCCAAATATAATAGAGAAGAGTGCTCCTATAATAAGTTGTGTCGTTGTCCCAATTGAGACCAAAAGAGCATTTAAATTAATTGTATAAACATAATATTGAAAAATAAAAACACCTAAAAAAATATTACCTAAAGATAAGCCCAGATCACCCATAGAATATCCAATAAGGCGTTTACCTTTTAATTCTCGTGGTGGTAGTAATAAGCTATCTTCCATAAATAATCAAACAAGAAATAGTTGTTAATGAAAATAAAAGGATATTGAAATAGTTTTTGTATCTGATTATTCAAAAAAGTCATAAATATGAAGTAATAAAGCCTAATTTTTTTATAATTAGCTTAAAAAACAAGTAGATTCATTATTTATAATTTTTTAGAAAGGTAAAGCTTACAATTTTAATTCTCAAATGTATGATTTTTAAATTTGACAAATATTGGACTCTTGAAGTCATTAATATTGATTATCCTTATAATTTCATAGTCAATGATAAAAAAAAATGAAAATAAAAATAGATGAAATGATTCGCTTTAAATCTATTTTTAAGATATTAAGGGATTTCTATACGCGGGGTATAAGGTCTTAAGCAAACTCTTATTTAGATTAGTTGCAGAAGGGAGGGAATATTAGCTTGGTTAAAGCTCCCCCTTCTCAACTTTTTTTAAAAATGATGATTAAAGATCATTTTTCTACTTTTTTCTTCTGCTTTTTTCGCTTTTTTACGTTCTTTTGTTGTTCAACAATGACGTTGCTTATAAATTGTGTCGTAGAATAAGCAGTTTCAGCTTCACCTAAACTCAATCCTTCTAACTCTTCCATATCCGCTTCTTTTTCAGAGAGCCCAACTTCTTTCATAGCATATTCCTTTGCACTCATTTTGTGTCGTTTTGTTCTAAGTTCTGCTCTTTGTAGATAATAATGACTTGTCATATGTAAAACTGTACCACCATCACCATAATTAAAAATAATAACAATTGGGGCTTCACCATATTTCTGTTGCATTTCTCTGCTTTTTACTAATACTTTTACTTTCTCTTTATCGAGAATCTGGATTGGATAAGATGAACTTTCAAGCCACCAAATAGGATCGGCATCTTCATTAAATAATCCCTCTAAAAATTTATTACTCTTATCTACAACTTCCACTCTAACGCAATCATCACCAGTAGGACGTTCATTATATTTTACATACTCTGGAAAAACTTTTTCTAAAATATGTAATAGAGCCCAATCAGTAGTAAATAAGAAACCTCCTTTTTTTACAAATTCTCTTATTTTTTCTAAGCCTTCGTGTATTTCTCCCGGGCAATTTATAATTAAAATTTGGTCAGGAGTTAAATCAATTTGACTGAATTCGTGAGGTTCAATTAGCACATAGGGAACCTTAATCATTTCTAAAACTAATTCTATTTTGTCATAAGAACCAGCAACGATAACTATTGAAGATTCTTTTACCTTCTTTAGGATTTCTAAATCCATTGGACGCTCTTTTGCCATACGTTTCTCAAGTATTTTGGAAGAAGCTTGATAAGCTTGTTCCATCTTTTTAAAATCTCCCATAAAGTTTTACCTCTATTTATTTTAAATAATATGAAAATTTTCTCTTATAAAATTATACAGGATATGTTTTTAACATGATTTCGAATAAAAAGGTGTGAAAAAAGTTAAATTTATTATTAATAGTCCAGTTATTATTACTTTTTTGAAGGTTTTAGTAGAAAGATCAGGATAATTGACCCTATTGTAAAGAACGCCATAACTATATATAACTGAAGATAACCTCCGAAAGCTAAAACTAATGCGTTTGTAGCAACAGCTTGAATAAATCCTGCAATTCCATACGCTGTAAAAACGACTCCATAATTTTCTCCTAAATGTTTATTTCCGAAAAGATCAGCAGTTCCAGTAGGAAATAGGCTTAGATTCCCTCCAAAACAGAGTAGGATCACGCACGTAATAATCATATAGTAAATAATATCTATATTAGTCGAAAAATACAAGAATAATAAAACTGCTTGTACCATAAACATCATTAACATAGCTCTTTTATAAGTAAAAATGTCAGCAATTTTTCCCCAAAAAATTCTACCAAGTCCATTAAATAATGCTCCTATACTCCCTACAAACACAAAATCAGCAGCAGAAATTACAAATGAAGAATCACTTTTAGCAAATGATGAAAATGTACCAATTACTAAAAGACCAGGCATACATCCTAATATATAAGCTAACCATAACAGCCAAAACTGTTTTTGTTTAACCATTTCAGTACGTTCAAATTCGATTAATCCTACCGCAGTATCTTCGCTAATAGTTGGGGGTATATATCCCTCTGGAAGCCACCCTTCTGGGGGAACATTCATTGTCATAGCCCCAGCTAGAATAAACGCTATATAAATAATCCCTAACAATAGATACATAACCGGAATCCCAAGTGGAGCGAAGTATCGAATTAAATAATTAAAGATGAAAGATCCCGCACCAAAACCAGCAACAGCAATACCGCTTATTAAACCTTTTTTTTCAGGATACCATTTAGTAGCTGTAGCAATTGGACATACATATGTAAATCCTATTCCCATTCCATATATAATCCCATAAGTAATAAATAATCCTATGAAATTTGTCATTAAAGCAGATAAAAGAGTTCCAGTTCCTATTAACCCTGCTCCGAGTATAGAAATCTTCTTTGGACCATATTTTTGTTGCAACTTTCCTGCAAATATCATTGTAATAGCAAAAGCGGCTAATCCAATACCGAAAATATATATAGTCACTTCTGCTGGCTCAGATAAATATTCTCCTTCACTGATAAACTGAGTCATAGTTCCCCAAGAGTAAATTGAACCTAGAGCAAGTTGAATTAAAATTGCTCCTATTACCACAATCCATCTTTTCATAATCGTTTGTTCTGTACTCATGCTAAATTTGCCTAAATATTATGATGCTAATCAAAATTTTTTGACTGATAAAAAAGTTTCATTAATAAATTAAAGATCTTAAAATAAAAAAGCATCAACTTACTGCTAAAACAAAAATATCCTAAAAGATAATATTAATAAATCGGATACTCTAATAGAATATAAATTAATTTTTATTAGGATTTTTTTCGTAGATAAAAATGAGAAAAAATGACATAACTAAAAAGAGATTTATTCTTATCTGGGTCTTTCTGGCATTCTTTATCATTGGAACAATTTTAATCTTTTTAGTACCAATCGGGATAAAATCCACTTATGGAAAAACAATTAGAACTGCAGATGGAGTTACAATTGTGTTTAACGTTTTTGAGCCGAAAAATGAAGATTCAAATAAGAAGGCTATTATTTTAGGGCATGGGGTAATGTCAAATAAGGAAATGCTCAAGGATTATGCATTAGAATTTGCAGAAGCAGGTTTTGTAGCAGTTGCTTTTGATTTTAGGGGACATGGACAGAGTTCTGGAGATCATAGAAGCGGATCATTGATATATGATATAGAAGCGATTGTTTCATACCTAAATTCTAGATCAGATATTGATATGAACAACCTTGCTTATTTAGGTTATTCAATGGGGGGTATTGGTTTGCGATTAGTAAATCAATCCACAGCTTTTAAATGTTTTATCGGAGCTGGCACAATGTTATCAAAGAACATAAGAAAAGGAAATTCAACATCACCATTAAATATCCTTATGCTTCTAGGACGGTATGATGAATTGATTACCCCAAAAGATTTAAAAGAAGCTTTATCTGATTACACAGGTGTTCCTACTGCTAATCTCGACGTTAATAAGTTATATGGAAGTTTTCAAGATGGAAACGCAACAAAGATTTATTTGGATGATCTTACTAACCATGTTTTAGGAAATTGGGATCCCGATTTCATAAGTGAAGCCCGAAATTTTCTGGCAAGTGCTTTTCCAGATGTAAGACCTGTAGATGAGAATTTTGTGGTAAATACAAGATTCTTTATACTTTCCTTGCAGCTTTTTGGTGGTTTTGGATTTTTAGTATTAATAATTCCACCTCTATCTAAATTATTTCTAACAACAGAAGAAGATAAAGGATTTAAGTTAGAATTAGAAAATGGAAATTTAATTAATATTGGGGGGAAATTGTTTACATTTTCTTTGATATTTGGATTACCAGGAGTAATGATTTTTATGCCAGTTCTATTCATCTCGTTTTTAGCAATTGCAGGATTTATTACAGCATTATTATTTGGACAAGCTTTTGGAATTCTAATACTACTTTGGAGAATCGGGAAAAAGAAAGGTATACGATTAATTGAGATAATAAGGAAGCCTTTTAACACATCAAGGGAAAATCTTATCCGACAATTCTTACTGGGAATTTTATTAGCGGGAATTTTAACTATAATAGTGTATCTTTCAGGAGGATTAAATTATATAGGGATGATACCTTCATTAATGAAAATACCATGGCTACTCTTATTTTTAGTAATAAATTTCATTATCTTTATGATTTATGGCTTATTCTTTCATGGAATTCTACAAATCAAATTTGAACATGGATTTAAATCATTAATCAAAGGATCCTTGATGATATTTGGTCTTCTATTTATATACTGGTTTGTATATCTTTTTGTCATTGCAATTGTTACGGGCAGCTTTTTCTATTTTGGAAATTTTATTCCTTTCTCTATTCCATTATTCTTATTATTAGCTATTCTTTCTACGCTTACATACCAAAAAACTGGAAATATAATACCTGGTGCGATTATAAACACATTGTTCTTTACATTATTAATATGTACAATTTCACCATATCAATCTGGATTGACTTTTATTCTGGGTTTCCTCCATTAATTAAAATAATCTCAATTAATTTTTTAAAAACCTCAAATTAAATAAATACAAGATATTTCATTTTATATTGTAAATTTTAAATTAAATCTCAACTTATTATTTCAATGTGCTTTTAGTATTTTTTTTGAAATTATAAAAGATTTAAAGTCAAAATGTCCCAAGACCAAATACTCTGTGTTTCTTATTTTGATCAAGTTATCGGCCCAAATTTGTTATATTCAAATGAGAATTTGAATGAGATAGCAGGAACCCCAGACTTAGGAAGAATTCTTGAATTTAATGATGAAGAGGGTACGTTTATTTTTGCCTATAGAAAATTCCAGACTGTAAACCATATATTCTATATCGATTCTCAATATGCTCGTGGTGGGAAAGAATTATTAATGATAAGTTATTTAGTTAGAAGCGCTATTTTCAAAGATCAAATTGTAGATGTTTTCAAATATCTAGATTCAAAATCTCCAATATTAGAAGATTTTGCTGTAGAATTAAGAAAATTAAACGATCTTGCGTCACTACTTCATTCAAAAAAGAATAATACACCAGAGGACAGTGTTTTAAATATAGCTAATAAAGATTTTAAAATGAAATTCTTAGAAATCTTTAATAAATATTTTAAAAGGTTATCTCCAAATTATCAAATTGAAACCCCAATAACCAGTAAAAGAATTATTAAGAAAGTATTCATTGTAGGGGCTCCAAAAACTGGTAGAACAACTTTTCTAAAAAATGTTGAATTAATCCAATTTCTTAATATAAGAACTGATGATTTACCTACTCGTATTTATGAAGTTCTTGTAGAAAATCTCGAAATTTTAAATTTTGACGAAAATGAATGTGAATTTTATTGTAAGGGCTATGAATCTTTTGAAAAATGTATGGAGCATGCACAGGGATTTATATTAATTTTTAATACCTCTGATAAAGAATCTTTAAACGAAACAAAAAGATTGTTTCAGATAATTGATGACAAACGTTTAGAACTGGGAAATAGGTTAGTTCCAATATTAATTATTGGAAATAAATTTTATAATAAAGCAAAATTATCCCCAGAATACGTTCAAGAATCGTTTACTATAAAAGATTTAAAAGAACTAGGAATGAGAATTAGATATTTTCCAATTAATGTTTTGGAGGAAGATGCGAGAATTATGAAAGCATTACGCTGGATGATTAAAAATATGCTATAAACTTAAAATTATGTAACATTAAATAAATTGTAAATAAATTAAAAATACACTTCCAACAAATCTTTTAAATTATCATTAATATTTTAAATAGATGACAACTCAATCTTTGAAAGGTATTGCTTGGGGTATAGTATTTCTTTTCACTGCAGTTATTTATGGTACAATTCCTAGTTATTTAATCATTAGATTTTGGGTTTGGCTTGATAGTTTTCCTGTTTATACTTTATCCCTATTTATGCTGTTTTTATGGATAATTGCGATAATAATTGTTCTAATATATATTACTGCGATGATCCGTGCTTTTGTCCAAAGAAAGAGTGAAGATTTAGGAATACCAAAAGGAGTAAAGGGTTTTGGTTTAGTTTCGACAGTAATAGTGGTTGTATTTATGTTGATATGGTATTTTATCTTTAACCAAATCGCGTTCTTTTCAATGATTCCTCCTTAAATACTATTAAAATAGCTTTAGAAATCTAAGGGGTAATTCCCAAATTCTCGAGTTGCATCAACCATCCACCTTAAATTTTGAACCTTAACAGCGGGATGCATATTAGCTGCACTTACTATAAAACCTCCTCCAGGTCCAGCAGTTTTTATAGCAAATTTTACAGCATCAAACACTTCTTCTTTAGTACCATACGTTAATACATGGGCAACATCGATGTTTCCCATAAGACAAAGCTTTTCTCCTACTTTCTTCTTTACCACTGCTAAATCTACACCCGCAGTAGGTTCAAGAGATTGAAGACCATCAAATCCACAATCCACAACAAAATCTAATAGAGGGGTTATTCGTCCATCAGAGTGAAGAACAATTTTTCCTCCTCGTTCATGAACCGTATCTGTTATAATCCTATATCCTGGAAGGACGAGTTCTCTAAACTTCTTTGGGCTCATCATAGGACCTGTTTTATATGCAAGATCTCCTGATTCAACAAATACTTCTGCTCCTGCTTCCATATAACTTTTATATAATTCGGCTGTAAATTGTGCGATAACTGTATGCACTTCTTTAATAAACCTTGGATCTTTTCTCACCATCCGAGCATAATAAGGCCATCCTAATCCTTGACTAGCAGCTTCAAATGTACCTAGATAATCATTTGTAACAATTACAAATATTTTATCTTTATGCTTCTTATTTATCCGCCTAAAAAATTTTTTAACCATATTTTTATATTTATCAACAGCAGGACCCTCTAAGTACTCTCGAACTTCTCTCCATTTCTCTTTTGAAGTAGTAGTACCATAGAGATAATATGGATTAAAATTTCCCTCATTATTCAACACTGACCAGACCCTACCATAGATATCCCCTAAAAGTAATGTTCCATCATTTTGTTCTCCTAATGCATAAAATGGGATAATTCCTACCTGCATAACATCTAATCCAATTTTTGCAGCAGCTTCTACGCACCGTGAAAAAACATTTTTTTCAATTCCTTCAATTAGATTACTCATATCTTCAATCCAACCATCTGGATTATTTTGTTTAATTTGATTGAGTGTATCAAAATCATCAATTTCAGGTTTTCCAAGAATTTCATCACTATTATTAGCATCAATTAAAATGGTATGGCATGGGACGCGATCTGGTTCTTCTAGATTAAGAGCAGCAAGAACTCTCTCTCTACATTCCAAAAAAATATCACCTTTAGAAATATAATATTACACTTTAGATTTATTAAATTATCCAAATGAGAAAAATATAATAGTTTCTATTTTTTTGCCATCTTCAATAAAATAAATAAGATGTCTGGATTTTTAATAAAAAATTTCAATAAAAATGAAATTACATTTGGGATTCTTAAAAATTTAAATATTAAGGTTTTTGGAAAATCCATATCCCCATAAATATTAATTAAGTTCTCAATTTTGCTAGTTTTTATGATTTCAAATAGCTTTATGAAATCTTTGTTTCTTAATCTTTCCAAAACTGCTCGGATTAAGTAATGAATTTTTAACTGTTTTCCGATTGTTGACATGCAAGGTTTCTCATAATATTTCTTTATTATTTTTCTTGATAAATTATTAATCTTAAAAGATTTTTTAATACAATAAGCTGCATACTTTGATGCTGTTAGTAGATTTATTATACCTCCTCCTGTTGTAGCTTTAACTTGACATGCGGCATCTCCTAGTAACAATATGTTGTTAAACGCAAGTTTATTCATCATTCCGTAAGGGATAAGACCACCTTGTTGATTTATCTTTTGTTCAAAATCTATTTTAAGCTGTTTAAGGAAAATTTGAAAATTTTTTCTTATATTTTGAGAGCATGCCATACCGATTCGGAAAATACCGTTCCCTTCGGGAACAATCCATCCAAATAATTCTCTCCATCTAGGATCAAAATACATAGCAGCTTCATTTTCTTCAAGATTAGCTGTGATTCGGATCTGTGTTGCATATAAATTTTTATTTTTTATCCCTAATAATTTGGCTACTACGGAAAGCGGACCATCACACCCAACTAATACTTTCACTTTAAGAATTCTGTTTGATGTTTCGACTATTAATAGTTTTTGGTGATCATTTCTCATATATTTAAATAATTTGAATTTTTCTCCAAGAAAAAACTTAATATTATTATTATTTCTTACTCTTTCATAAAAATAAAGATCTAAAGCAGTTCTATCAATAATATAAGGTTCTTCATTTCCAGATATTTTGATAAACCGTCCTTTAGGGGCAACTATTTTTGCTATTTTCACGCGATTTAAAATAATCTCTTCTGATAACTCTATCAATTTAATTATTTTCTCAGAGATAATACCTGCACATTGAAGTGGAAGCCCAATTTCTTTATGTTCTTCAATAACAGCTATTTTTAAATTGGTATTTGACAGTAAATAACATAAATAATTTCCAGCAATACTTGCTCCCACAATGCAAATATCAAATCTTTCAATATTTATTTCCATTAAGAGATTTTATGTAAATAATAAATTAGAACTTTTAGGAAAAAACAGTTTTGATGAATAAAATCAAGAACAGTTCATAAAGCATAATACTTATTATAGTATACTAATTCTTCTTCTGGAAATTCTCTATAACCAAGTGCAATCATCTCTCCATAGATAATTGCCAAAACAATTCCACCAAAAACAGGATTATTATCTATAGACAAATCTGTCCTAGAAGTTAATAATAGCATCATTTTTTTAAATATATATCTAGTTTTAGGCTTTTCTTTATAAAATTTTATTATACTCTTACGAAATTGCTTCATAAAGGATTCATTATCTAGGATCAATTCTCGAACATTTTCTTTGCCTTTAACAAGACCAAAATGTCCAAATCCTGCCTTTAAAGGAATCAATTTTTTAATATTGTCAAGGCTTTCCATGTATTTTTCATGATTATAATAGATTGGCATGGATGTGGGTAATGGTACAAGTTTCGTGGAATGATATATTGTGCCCACTGCTTCACCAAAATGAATAAAATCAGGATTCCCGTCTTTAACGAATGCAGGGCATTGATGATCTGGTGTATGCCCAGGTGTTTTAAATATGATCAATTTAACATCCGAACTATTAATATGAAATGTCGAAACGCTTTCAAGTTTATTTACATTTGATTCGAATTTTATCGTAGGCTCTACAATCTGAAACGCTGATTCCTCTATAGGTTCCATAACACCTGTTAAATCCCCATAAGTTCTCACTCCGCGTTTTAAATGAAGTTCAAAATTATTTAGTAATTATTTTGTAATACAATTTGTAAGAATTTTTACTTCTGGGTCATATCTTTTTAATTCTTCATATAGCTTCCATATTCCACCAATATGGTCAAAATGGTGATGACTGGTAACTAAATATTTGAATGATGATAAAGGAATATCATTTTTCTTGAAATATTTTAAAATTTTCTTTATATCTAAAGATGAGCCATAATCGAACAAAACCGCTCCATCATCAAATTCAGCAAGAAAGACAGATAACATTCGACTTAATCTATATGCATTCGCATCGATATGATGGAGATATTCATTTATCTTTCCCGAATTTAGTGTAATAAAACTATTTCCCATAAAACAAGTAATAATGAATTAAATAATAATTATTTTATTAACAAAAATAAAAGAAATTTTAAATAAAAAAATTAAAGATCAAGTTGTCGACGCCAAAGGTTCATAGTTGTTTTTAATTCATCTTTTTCTTGACGACTTAACATTTCAGTATTCTCTTTAAGTTCATCAGTTCTTATATGAATACTTTTTAATACAGTATGATAACCTTTTTGTTTAACATATTCACCTTGAAATTTCTCTAAAGCTTTAGAAACTTCTAAGCCAGTTGATCTTTCAAGACTGTTTATTATCTCATCAAGTTGTTGAGATAAGAGTGATGGAGGTTTCATTTCAGGAGCTTCTGAAACTAAAGGAGCTTCCTTTTTAGTCTCTTCTCCTTTTGATGGGATTGTGGCAGGTTCTTCTGCCTCTCTTGAAAGAGATGTTTTGATTGTCCGCATAATTTCTTTTCGAGCTCCAACCCATGCATCTTCCAATATTGGAACAAAAATTTTGATATGTTCTTCAATGATACTTCCGATTCCCGCAATTTCCGTGACTTCTTCCCCTCTAAATTCAGTTTTTGAAAGAACACATAAGATTACTTCTTCATAATCTCTATTAATCCCCCAGAGGTTTTGTAAAGTTCTATTTCTATAATCTACATTATCCATTTTATCTAATTCTTGCATAACAGCTTCATGAGCAGATATAGCTGGATTAATATGAGTCGCAATTCTAAAATTTATTCTTGAGGGGCGTGATTTAATAGCATCAATATCAATATCTAAAAGATCAGGTGCTACTATTAAAACTCTCATCTTCGCTTTCGATACCTCATCGTTGATGTGTGCTTTAGCAGCTTCTGGAGAACGAATAAACCAGATATCTTTCATCGTGATAGCTCCTTTTGCTTTTTTCGATTGTTCCCAGAATTCCCTTGTAGTTTTTTCACTAACCTCCAATCTATTCAAAATATCACTTAGAGTGTTGTCTAAAGTATCAAGTATACCCTTAGAAAATATTTCCCTAACATTTCCAAATGATTGAAAAATATCTCCAGATAATCCCTCGATTTTTGCTTCGGCCAACTTTGCCGCTTTATTGAAATTTTCAATAATTTCAGAAAATGCTTTTTCTTTTTGTTCATCTGTCTTTATTGATATGCCCTCAATATTTTTGACAGCATCTTCAATCGAACTCCTTAATTTAGACACAAATTCAGAGTCAACGCCTTGAGTTAGTTTTTTCAACTCATCTGCAAATACAGTTTGACTTACACTTAATTGAACATTAAGATTATCAGTGATATCTTTTAATCTGGAACTAATTACTTTTTCAATTATATCTCCTACAGCTTGCTGAATAACCCCTAACCGTAATTTCTGTAAATTATCAGAAACTATTTTCTTTACATCACCTAGTTGATTTCTCAACTCACTTACCTGATTTCTGATAACTTGTGAAGTTTTTCGATTAAGATTATCAAATTGTGAGGTTAGACTTCCAAGTTGGTCTTCTGAAATACTTCTTGTCACATCTCCTAAACCGGAAATATCTTTTGTAATGTTTCTTATCTGATCTATAGCAGATAATGTTTGATCAAATTCCTTCTTTTGGGCTTGGATTTGAGTGAGCATTTTTTCCTTCAATTCAGTCATAGCTTCTGTAGAATCCTTAAGCTTTTCCATACCTTTAGCTTCTGATTCTAGTTGAGCAAAAGATTTATCCAACTGAATAGGTATTTTAGATTTAATATCAGCGATGTAAGTATAAAAATTATTTAATTGAGATACTAAAGCAGCATAAGGGGGTAAGGCAGCATAATGAGGTGTAGCACCAATTATTTCCTTAAATAATCCTTTTTCTAGAAATTTATCAACAGTCTGTTTACATTCTTCCTTCGATTTACCTGTTAGAATAGAAATCTCTCCGAGAGATACTGTTTCACGTCCAGTTGTTCGAAAATATAACTCTATCTCTTCATCCGAAAGTTCAATATTGCTTAATACTTGTTTCATTAATTTTTCTGAATACGTTACTTCTTCTTCCTTTTCTGTTAAGTCTTCTATCTCAAAATTATCTATCTCTAAACTCATATTAATAAAAACAGTTAATTTATGAAGTGGGTCACCATGAGTACTTTCTTTCTTTATTGGAAATTTTCTGACTTCTCTATATTCCTCCGATGATACTGGAAACTTAATTTCTTTCAAACAAAATTTACAGGTAATGGGTACTTCAATTACATCCTTATCTTTAAATAAATACATTTTATAATCCTCTCTAATTTAATTAAATTAGAATTCGACCTTTTCGGGATATGTAACCTCTAATAAGCTAAGAGCTTTCTTCGCAATTTCATAAGTAATACCACCATCTACATCTTTATTCTTAAAAGCTTCTCTTATCTTCGGGAGTAGGTATTCTGGAAAAACGATTAATGGTTTAATATCTGTTAATAGACATATCCATGTCCTATTATTATCATCAATAACTTCAGTGATTATATTTAATTTTTTCAAGTCCTCTAATAGTATTTCAGTAACAGCAAATTCTGAAAAGATTTTAGGAATTTTATCTAATGGATAATGATTATGTCGCATTAATATGAAAAAATCATAAGCATCTGGACTTAAAAGAATAGAAGCTAATTTCTTAGTTTCCTCAATTCCTCGAGTGTAAGGGTCATAATCCGAAAAAAATTCAACAACTTTTTGGCGATATAATGGAAGTAATTCATTTTTAGTTTCTTTAAAATGATTTAGTAAAGTCTCATTTGGAATTCGAGCTAAAATTAGATCTTTTACTAAAAATAAGTATTCTCCTTGATGTGTAATTTCCCCAGTTTTTTTATCTTTCTCTCCTGCTATCCAGTCGCGACGAATTAAATTTAATTCTAAAAATGGTTGAAGTAAGACATCCACGTTCACAGTTGCTGACATTTTTTCTAATGTTTTTTTCATCTCATTTTTAGATATAGGTCTTTCTCTTAACATCTCTAAAATTTTCAAACGTTCATCGCTATTGTAGATTAATCCTACTTTTTGAAGTTTATCAAGATTCGATAATCTATCTACTTGAAAAATAGTGAATTTTATTTCATTTTTTAACCTAATATTGATGTTTTCTATTAAGGATAATTGCTTTGAATTTTTGGCTCTGGTTAGTTTGTCAAAAATAGTGTCTAACCTATTTCCCATCTCTTTGATTAAATCTTCAAATATTTCAATCTCATCATCTAATTCAAATACGGAGATTACCAAATATTGAGTTCCATCAGCAACTTGTTTAAAATATGAGATAACTTGATAGGGAGTTTCTTTTAATCTACCTGTATAGAAATTACTATAACTATATTTCACTCCAAAAAGACCAGTCGTATGTTGATAGAAAATAGCAAAGATATCGTTTTCAATGATTAATTCTGAAAAATTTTCTTCGTTAAATTCTTCATCCCTAAATACTACTTGTATAGGATCGAATTCTGGTTCTATTTCACCTGTCTCTTTTTGATTAATCTTGAACTGGAATGTCAAAATTCCTTGAATCAATTTTAAGTTCCTCTTAAATTTATTTATTAAATTTCAGTAATTAAAATATATATTATAATTTCTTAAGTAACTTATTAAATTAAATTTATCCTATTTTAGATTAAAAAATATATATAATGGAAATGATAACGGGTTGATTTAGCTTTGAAAAAATTAAACGTTAAAAAAAGATATTTTATGATTTTCATCTTATTTTCATTAATACTTTCAGTTTATTCTTTCATTTTGTTTTCAAATATTCTTCAAAACAATTATTATAAGGTAGATGAAAAATCCGAGATAGATGATTTAAATAAAGAGAAGAATCCTAATTTATCAGCACAAGAAACCCTTACTACTGTTTGGTATAAAAATCCTACATTTGAAGATCCAATCGAACCAATATGGTATTCAGAATTAAATGGTGATTTATCTGATATAAATGCTACTTCAGGCTCTGGACAAGCAAATTATGAGATTCTGGGAGAAACTCACACCTTTTCAGAGATCTCAGGAATACCTCTCAGTACTGAATGGACACAAGTCCATAATCCAGACTTTCCTGATTTTCCTGATACTGCGACAATAATTGCTAATGAAGGATGTTATGTCTCTCATTACTGGGATGAAAAATCTGACCAAGCTCCAAGTGTTCATTGGGAAAGAAATATAACTATGCCTGTTAATATGTCAGATTATATAATCACATCTGTATCACTAAGCGCTCTTGTCAATGCTACAGTACAAGCAACTGATTACGATAATGGAGGAATTGACGTTTTTGGTGATACCGATGTTAATGGTGCGACATATGATTATGTTAAATTTTATATATTATTTTCTGATATTACTAAAAATAAAGTTTATGAGGTTGCTGCTTATCAATCAACAGATTTAGGAAAGGATAGTGCTGGAACTTGGGATTATCTTTATGATACCTATTTAGAAAATGAACCTCAGGATAAATTAATTGAATATCTTACTTCAGTTTTAAATACTGATTATAAAAATTTTACAATTACATTAGGAATAAGATTATGGTGTGAAGATAGTTCACCTGGTCTTCCACCCGATGACTGGGATGAAGACAATTGGCAAGATGTAATAATTAAAAGTTGTAATTTATCATTTACATATGAAAAAAAAATAGATCAATTTAATTCTATTTCATGGAACCAAGATGGAGATAAAATAAATACTACTGTAGATGGAACGACAGTCACCATTAAAGAAGCTAAACTAAATTTTAAATATAAAATTAATGAAAATTGGACAAATTTATCACCTAACTCTGAATTTAGGATTTTCATTAATAATAACAAACTTACAGAGACAATAAAACTTAGTAAGGCTACTTCAGACTTTCAATTAGCAAAAGAAGGTGGATTTGATGTGACTTCATTGACTCTACCAGATATTAAACTTAATTTATCGATTGAAGTGTATCTCGCAGATGAATTTAATTTGGGTGTTAAGAAAATTATATCAATAGATGATGTTTATTTGAATATAACTTATACAGTTAACTTTCCAGACACACAAACAAATTTACAAGTATTTTTTAATGGTGAAAATAAAACTAATAATCCAATATTTCAAATATCTGCTAAAACAGATTTAAATATCACTGTTAAATATCCTGACGCAATGGGCAATCATATTCCTCAAGCTATTGTAGAATTAACTGGAAATCTTACGGGTTTTCTACAAGAGAATGAGACTTTGGAACAATATACGATTATCATTGATACAGAAGATTTACCTATAGGAGAAATATATTTTGATATAGTAGCTCATAGAATAAATTATGAAGCCCAAAAAGTAGGTGCTTTACTAACAGTTTCTAAAATCAATACCCAAAGTTTACAAATTTTTTTAAATGGAGAAGAAAAAACTTCATTTCCTTTCTTAGATGTACCTCTCAATAAGTTATTAAATATAACCGTAAAGTATAAAGATACCACAGGAGATCATATTTCAGGTGCTGCAGTACAACTAATCGGAGAAGGAATTTTAGAAGATTTAGAGGAAGATTTTAATTTTGAACAATATACAGTTCTACTCAATACATCAATAAAATTTCAATTAGGAGTTAATAATTTATTAATAAATGCTGAAAAAGAAAGGTATCAAGAAGAAAGTATCAATCCAAAAATAACAGTAAGAAAAATAAACACACAAATTATATCTATGACTGGATCAAATAATATAAACATTAGACCAGGAAAAAGTGCTACAATTAGTGTTTTCATTAATGATACAGATTTCAATAAAATCATAAAGGGATTAACACTCACTTATACATGGGAATTTGGAGATGGGATTTTAAAAGATGATAATAATGATGGAATATATGAAGTGATACTTAATAATGTGCCTGTTGGGACGCATTATGTTAATATTAGCGCCTTTGGGAGCGATATTTATAGGTTTGAGACTTATAGAATAACAATTAATGCTCTAAGACCAAAACAAAATATGCTTCTTTTTCAAATTTTATTAACAATAGGAATTATTGCGTCTGGAGTAATCGCTGGCTATATTTATGCTTATCAGAAAATTTTGAAATATCCAAGACAAGTGAGAAAAGTTCGTAAGTATAGAAAAACGCTAAAGAAGAAAAAAGCACCTAGTGGGGTAATTAAAACTCGTGAAACCACTTTTAACAGTGCATATCAAAAAGAATTAAATAAAACATCAAGATTTGTAAAAGGAAAAGCTACTTTTAAAAAATCGGAAGAACAAGAAACCCCTGAAAAAAAAAGAGGGGAACCTAAATTGAATTCGGGATCTAAAAGTGAAAATAATATAAATTCAAATACAAACAGCACTGGTTTTGATAAACAAAAATCCTTCAGTAAACAAAAATTGATCATATTAAGAAAATTAAGATTAGGTCTTTTAAAACCAAAAAAAATTCGTCGATTTATTTCTATTTTAATTGTTACCATTTTACTTTTGAGTCCTTTTATCATTAGTTTTTACATATACCAAAATTCAAAAAATCCTCTAAGAGATGATAATTCAAGTAAAATAAGAATATCTGGTCAAAAAACTAACTCTACAGAATGGTTGAAAGATACATCTTTTGATAATCTGATAGATCCTATTTGGTTTGCATCTTATGGAGATTTGGGAGATAGGAAAGATGTAAATGCAATATTAGGTCCTGGTTATGCTAATATGACTGTTAGAGGTGATAATGGAACATTCTCAGCAATTTCAGGGATACCATCTTCAACAGATTGGCTAAATGTGACTAATCCGGATTTTCCAGCATTACCTGATTTTAACGAAATCGATGAGGATGGTTGTCGTGTATCTCATACTTGGATAGATCCGGATGATCCTTTCCAGATTGTAAGTATTCACTGGGATAATAATATCACTTTACCGGTTAATATGTCAGATTATATTATTACATCAGTTTCATTGAGCGCAGTGATAAATGCTTCTGTCACAACTGTTGGAACAGGTCCTCTTTACCGAGGAGGCGTAGATGTAGAGGGTGATACAATTGATGGGTCTGATCCGGATTTTGCAAGAGAATATGATTATGTAAGGTTTTATGTGTTAATATCAGATTTAGATAAAAATGATGTGTTTGAAGCAGCATATAATCAAACAACTAACCTAGGGCAAGATTCTCCTCCTATTGCTACTATATCAGATACGGAAATTTTTACAAGACCAGAGGAGAGTTTAATTTCATATTTAAATACTGTTTTAGAGAATGACCCCGATCATCAAAATTTTACATTAACTTTAGGAATGAGAATATATTGTGCGGATAATGGTCAAGGGGATAGGGATACTTGGGACTCACTTCGATTTAAATCATGTAATTTTTCATTGAGTTATGAAAAAAAGATTGATCAATTCACCTCTGTATCATGGAATCAAGATGCTAAAAAAATAAGTGATATTAGTAGTGATCCAGAAGAAGAAGTGGTAGTTAATGAAGCGATAATGAATTTCAAATATAAAATTGATCAAAATTGGACTGAATTATCTCCTAATTCAGAATTAAGGATTCTAATTAATGGTAATCCTCATACTGAAACTGTAAAGCTGAGTACTGCTAATGAAACATTTCAAGAAGGAAAAATAGATGGATTTGATGTCACACATCTGATAACTGATGATGTAAATGTCTCTATTCAACTCTTTTTGACAGATAAATTCAGACTAAACCGCAACATTACTGTTTCTATAGATGATGTTACTCTTAATATTACGTATACAATATTTTTTCCGCCTCGCGGATCGAGCCTTCAACTCTTTATAAATAATGAAAATAAAACTTTAGATCCTAATTTTGAGTTATATGTAGGAGAACAATTAAATATAACTATAAAATACCTTAATGAGACAGGTGTACCTATCCCTAATGCTACAGTTTCGTTATCAGGCAATTTTACAGGAACCTTGAAGGAAAATAAAACATTTGGACAATATTCTATTATTATCGATACTGATATATCCAATATTGGTGTTAATTTTCTGACCATCACGGCTTATGCAGAGGATTATGTCAGTATGTTAATAACGCCCGTAATATCTATTATCAAATTTGATACAAAAAATCTTCAAGTATTCTTAAATAATGAAAATAAGACTCTCAATCCAGAGATTGAACTTAGAATTGAACAGGAATTAAATATCACTGTTAGGTATAGTGATTCAATGGGAAATTATGTTCCTAATGCTACAGTAAGGCTGAAATCCGAAGGGATAACAAAAGATCTGAATGAAAGTTCAATTTTCAAGCAATATACAACTATTATAAATACTGCTGATAGATTTAAAATTGGGCTTAATTATTTAACAATCGAGGCACAGCATATAATTCATCAAACCGAATTTGCTGTTATAAGACTCTATATTCGAAAGATTAATATTGATATTGCAACTGTATCTGGGTCAGACAGAATAAATACTCAAGCGGGAAAGGACATTACTTTAAAAGTAAATCTTAATAATACTGATTTAGGCGTGTTAGTTACAGGTGCTAATGTAACATATAGCTGGGTGAATGGTGGTGGAATACTTAAAGATCCTGATAATGATGGTATATATGAAGCTACTATTGAAAATATTCCGCAAGGTACTTTTACGATCACAATTTCTGCTTTTGCTGGTGATGATTATGAAGCTCAAGATTATGAGATAACAGTTGTAGCTGCCGGAGAAGATGAAGCAGCTACTTTGTTATTTCAAACATTATTTATCCTTTCTGTAGTAATTGCGTTAGGGTTAGTGAGTTATCTTATCGCATATCAAAAATACTTAAAATTTCCAAGGCCAGTTAGGAAAGTTCGAAAATTTAGAAAAACTTTAAGAAAGAAAAAAGCTCCCTCCATAAATATTGTAGGGCGAGAAGTAGCCTTTAAATCAGTATATAATAAAGAAGTAGGCACATTTCCCAGTGATATCAAGTTAAAGCGAATACAACCGAAATTTAAAAAAACTGAAGAAAAAGAAATTCCTGATAAAATTAAAGCCAAGCCGTTAGAACAAGAAATGGAATCAGATAAACTTATTGACAAATCAATTGAAAAAAAGGAAGAATTAGATGAGTTAGTCGATAAATCCTCAAAATAAGGAGTTGGACATTGAAAAAAAGGAATAAAAACTATGAATTATAATTATCAATAAATTATTTTTTTTACTTTTTTTTTCCATTCTTTAAATGAATATAGTATTTGAAATAATTCTCCAAATATATAATTTAAATTATATATCATTTTTCCTTAAGTTACTTATTTAAAAGTAAAAGGATTTTAGAATATATTATCATTCAATTTAAAGGTAAATTTAAGATTTGAAGTCTAAAAGTCTGAAAAATGTAAAATTTCTCCTTACTATTATTTTTTTGTTCATTCTATCTCTAAATATTTTTACGGTAATTTTAAGCGAACATCAAAAAGTATATTTTAATTCTAGTAACTCTTTTTACAATAATGAACTTGAATTCAGAAACAATCTACATATTTCCGCTGCTCAATTAACTAAAAAAACTTATGTAGATCAATGGATAGAGAATTCAGATTTTAATAATAACACTAATTGGATATCAGAAATCACTGGTGATAAAACAGATATTACTACTGACATCAATGAAGGAGTTGCAAACTTTAATGTAGAAGGAGCAAGCTACACAGAAACACTGATATCAGGCACCCCCAATTCATCAACATCAGAAAATTGGTATAATACTACAAATCCTGATATCCCTGTTTATCCTACTCAAGGCTATGGAATTGATGAGTCTGGTTGTTTTGCTTCTCATTTGTGGGCAGAGCATAGTGGGACCACCACAAATGCCTATCAAAAAACTAGTGTCCAATGGGAAAAAGTAATAACGGCACCACACAATTTATCTGATTATACTATAACGGATGTTTCTCTTGATCTATTAATTAATGCTACTGCAAAAGCCTATGAAGGAGGCAACGATTTAGATATTTGGAGCTGGGAAGGTGTTGAAGTATATGGGGATACCTATGCGAGATTTAATGAAGGAGATTACATAAAATTTTATGTTAGATTCTTAAATTTGGATAAAACTGTAAATTATAAGGTTTTTGAATATCAAACTAGCACATTAGGACAAGATGGAGACAAAGTCCTCGATAGTTATGATTATCTATATGATGTCTTATTTGAAGCAAATAATACAAGTGATCTTATATTTTACTTGAATCAAGTATTAGAAAATGGAGATTATCAAAATTTTATAATAGCATTGGGAATGGAGTTCAATTGCGAAGATAACCAAGTAACAGATTTAGACGAATTTACTGAAGCATATATTAAGTCCTGTAATTTTACAATTTCATACATCAAAAAAATAAATAGATTAACCTCAGCATCATGGAAATATCTTGGAAATAAAATTGATAATAGAGGGGGTATTGTTGAAATAAATAATGCAAATCTACAGTTTGATTTTAAAATTAATAAAGACTGGCCAACTAATTTATCACCAAATTCAGAAATTAGGATTTTGATAAATGATAAAGAGCATACTGAGGCTATTGGATTAAGGTATGCTGAAGAAAAGTTTATCCCTGCAAAAGCTGAGGGTTTTGAAGTAGGCACATTAATTCCTATAGCTGATGTGATAAATATCTCTATACTAATATTTCTTGGAGATGAGTTTAATTTAGCAGAAGATCTAATAATTAGTATAGATAATGTTAAATTAAACATATCGTATGATATTTTCCTTCCCACTAAGGGAGATACCCTCTTTATAGGCTTACTAATTGGAGCTTTAATTAGCTCTATTTTATTAGGAGGATATTTCATTTATTATAGAATGGTTTTAAGATTTCCTAAGCAAGTTAGAAAAGTAAGAAAATATCGTAAAACTCTCAATAAAAAAGAGCCCCCAAAAATTACAATTAAAAATCGTGAAAAATCTTTCGGCTCAAATTATAATAAGGAGATAAAGAAGACTTCAAGTTTAACTAATTTAAAACACATTAAAAAAGCGGTACCGAAAAAGCAAAACGCACATTCAATGAAAGAGAACCCCGAATTTTTTAAAAAACTTGTGCTTGTCTTATTTATTATTTTAGGCTTGCTTTTTATACCAATCTATGGATACCTCGTTCCTAATTCATATATTACCGAAGAAAAAACAATGAGTTTAAATTTGCTCCAGGTTGGAAACTCTAATTTATTTAGAAAAGTTTCTCATAATGAACAATGGATCGAAAATCCCAATTTTGATACAAGTGATAATTGGTCTTTATCTCAGCAAGGTGATTTTTCAGATCTATCTTTAGATATTAGTGATGGTAGTGGAAATTATGAAATTCTAGGAGATTATGGTAAACAAGATTTTTTAGAAGATGGTACAAGTTCGAATTGGACTAAACTCCAAAATGAGGATAATATTGTGTTACCAGATAATTTTACTATTGGTGATTCCGGTATGAATGAAAGTGGATGGTATGCATACTTTTTTTGGCCAGATAATGAGCCTCAGTCGGTAAGAGTTCAATGGAGAAAAAATTTTTCGATGAGTGTAAATATGTCTGATTATTATATTACATCTGCATCATTAAAAACTTGGATTAATGGCTCAGTTCAGGCAACATCTATGGATAATGGGGGAATTGATCGCCCAGGAGATACATTAGTTAATAATCCAAGTAATGAACTTCAAATAGCTACTGGAGATTTTGCTCGGTATTTTATCATGATTTCAGATATTGAACAAAATAGAGAATTTGTTGCCGCTCAATATCAAACCGATGAGTTAGGTAAGGATGGTCCTCCTGCTATTACTCAGTTAAATGACACTCTCATTATGCCTATTAATGAAGAAACCTTGGTATTTTACCTTGAACAAGCTTTACAATACGATCATCAACACTTCGCTATCACTTTGGGGATGTATTTCTGGTGTGAAGATAGTGGTCATCCAGGAGATTCGGATAACTGGCAAATGATGATAATTAAAAACTTTTCTTTATCAATATCTTATGAAAAAAAGATTAATCAATTTAATAGCGGAACATGGAAATATAGGGGAAAAAGAATTGAAGCTAATGGGTATAGAGTTGAAGTTACTGATGCCCAACTCAATTTCGAATATAAAGTGGATCAAACCTGGCCTTCTGATTTATCACCAAATTCTAGATTTAAAATTTCGATAAATGAAGTTGAACATAATGAAACAATTAGATTAAGTGAAGCAGACACGTCATTCAAGAATGCTACAGAAAATGGATTTGATGTTGGAAAAATTATTCCAAATGATAAAGAGATTAATGTTTCAATCCAAGTATATATTGCAGATGAATTTGCATTGCGAGAAAATATTAAAATTTCAATTGATAATATTTACTTATGGATTTCTTATGATGTTTATATACCCGTAAAAGAGTCTATTCTATTTCAAGCATTATTTATTTTAGCTTGTATTGGTGCTGGAATTTTAGCAGCTTATACAATACTTTATCAACGAGTATTAAAATATCCCAGACAAGTTAGAAAAGTGAGAAAATATCGTAAAACTTTACGCCAAGAAAAGATTCCTGAAGTTCCCATCTTAAGTCAGGAAGAAGCATTCAAAAGAAGATATAATCAAGTAATACTTAAAACAACTCAATTATTAACTGCTAAATTAATGCTTCGTAGAGGTGAATCAATTGAGTCAACGGAAAAAGAATCAAAACTGCTAAAAACTACTTATAAAAAATTGGAGAAAGAATCTAATTCTGAAGAATTAATAACTAAATCTTTAGAGAAAAAGGAAGAATTGGATAAAATAGTTAAAAAATTATCTAAAGAAAGTAATTAAATAATAGAAATTAATCTTTTTTATTTTTTGTGTAAGCTAGAACGATAGCATCATAATATTTTCCTTGAAATTTTAAATATTGCTTTAAGGTACCTTCTTGTAAAAAATCGCACTTTTTAAAAAGAATTATTGATCGTAGATTATCAACAGCAATATGAGCCTCAAGTCTATTTAATTTGAGATGATTAAATCCTATTATTTTGATTAAGTTTAAAGATTTTTCCCCATGTCCTTTATTCCAGTACGGAGGAATTATCCAAATACCAATTTCAGCTCTCATATGTCTCCAATTTACATTCCAAAGGCTTATAGATCCTATTTTTTCTTTTTTATCTTCTCTTACTTCTATAATATAATTGAATTGCGCATAATTATCCCAGTATTTTAAATAATTCTTTATGAGCCTTTTGGAATACTCTAAAGTTGATAATGGACCAAGTGATAAATAAGTGGTTAAATCTTTCAAATTCAAACTGTGAAAAAGAAACTCAGCATCATGTTTTGAGATTTTTCTTAGAAAGAGATTTCCATCATTGATTTCTTCGATTAACTCTGCGTTATACATATTATCACTAATACTGAATGTATATATCTCTAGAATTATAAATTCTTATTATAAATTTATCAAAAAAAAAGAATTAAAAAAATTATGAAAAATTAGATTTATGGTTTTTTACATTCCACCAGTGAATTTAGGTTCTCGTTTTTGTAAGAAAGCCATAATTCCTTCGTTAACATCTTTAGAACCTGCATTAACACCAAATCCTAACATCTCGAATATATTCCCTATCTCTATAGGTACCTGAGTACCAAATTTCACTGCTTTTTTAATAACAAATAAACTAGTTGTGGCAGCATTCCCTAACCATGAAGCTTTCTCATGAATCAATTTTTCAAATTCCTCACCATCATCACATACATAACTAACATGACCCCATTCTAACATCTTTTCTGCAGGTATACGCTCTCCAAAATAGATTATGTTCAATGCACGATTCACTCCAATACGTCGAGCCATTCTCTGAGTACCTCCATTACCAGGAAATATTCCTCTTAAAATTTCTGGGAATCCAAATTCAGATCTTTTAGTAGCAATTATTATATCACATACTAAAGTCAATTCACAGCCTCCTCCGAAAGCATATCCATCTACTGCAGCAATCACAGGTTTAGGATATTGTTCAATTAGGGTATAATATTTATGTTTTTGTTGCATTGCTAACGCTTGGTGCGCGGGAATATTAGGTTTAAGACCTTTTCCCATACCAGCAGATAAATCAGCACCAGCAGAAAAAGCAGCTTTCTTAGTAATATTTTTAGTACCTCTCAGCACAATACATCTTACATTGCTGTCGATTTCAAATTGTTCCATCGCTTCATAAATTTCTCTTAATGTGTCGGTTGTAAGGGCATTTAATTTGTCTGGTCTGTTTATAGAAATAACAGCATAGTTTCCATCTTCATTTATTTCTACAAGTACGTCTTCAAATTTTTTTTCTGACATTTTCTCAACTTTACTTTAATTGGCTTTTAATTTAATATTCTTTAATCTTTATTTAGATGATTTAAAGATAGTTAGTATTATTTTTACTAGAATTAAAAATTTTCAAATAGAATTTTAAGAGCTTTTTTATTAATTACCCAAATAGTAAAAGAAATAAGAAAAAAAATATAATTTTAAAAATTTCTATTTATATTCAACCCATTTCCCACTCTTTAAGAGTTCACAAGGTTTAAAATACTCTACTCCTGTTAATTCAACAAGTTCATTTAAAACTTCGACTTGGCGTTCCCATGTTTTTACATTTGCAGCCATGGGTCCGGGCATATTCATCCCTGCCATTAGTGTATCGTCTATGACTTTCCAGCTAGTTGTAATACCTTCCTCGAGTACTCTACATGCTTCATTCATCATGATAGCTAGAGGATATTTCAACTGGTAAATCTTTGCTTTTCCTGCTTTTTTATCTGGTTGTGGTCTTCCTTTAGACCAATCTCGGAATCCTTGACCTGTTTTAGCGCCTAATTTTCCTTCATTAAATAACTTTGTTATAACCTTTCCAGGTTTAAAGTCAGGAGAGAGTGTTTCTGAATAATACATCTGACCATGATATAATACATCAATGCCTACATAATCAGCTAAGACTGTCATAGACATAGGACCACCCATACCATCATTATCAAGTTGGTCCCATGAAAAACCTTCTTCAGCAGCTTTATCGAAGCAATAATTTTGATAAATCTGAGCAGGAGCAGTTACTCGATTACAAATAAAACCAGGTCTGTCTTTTAAAACTTTTGGGACATATCTTTTTCCCCTGAGGCAAGGAATATATTCTGCAAATTCTACACCTTTATCAACGCTTTCATCTGAAGAATGATCACTGTAAATAACTTCAATTAATCTCATTAAAGGAACAGGATTGAAAAAATGCATACCTATACACTTATCTTGTCTGCCAGAATCTTTACCTATCTCAGTTATGCTCATAGTTGAAGTATTTGAAGCAAGTATACAATGTGGAGGTGCGTTCTCTCCTGCGGTTTTAAATACAGCTTTTTTAATCTCCATCCTTTCGACAACAGCTTCAATCATGATATCAGCATCTTTAACAGCTGAAGCCAAATCTGTTGACTTCTTACAATTTGCCATTATAGTAGATGCTGTTTTACCTTCAGGTAATGTTCCTTTTTGTTCAAGCTTTTTCATACCTTCATCTATTTTAGCTACTCCCTTATCAACAAATTCATCTTTGATATCCACCATAGTTATATTATAACCTGCTAGCAACGCCATCTGGCCAATACCATGCCCCATTTGACCCGCTCCAACGACTACAACGTTTTTTATATCAACCATTCTAAACCAACCTTTTTGAATTTAAAATTTAAGTTTTTATAATATGAAGTTAATTGATGTAATATTGTTTTTTTTTTAATCTTTGACATTTTATACACCAAAAGTAACAATCCATAATCTAAATGAATATAATTACTTATCATTTTCTAAATCCTTAATGACTAAATTTAAAAAAATAAAGTTCAGAAGCTTTAAAGATTAATAATTTGAATATTTTGAAATATAAGGAAATATGAATTTGATTTTAAAATTATAATTGATAATAAATACTCCATTTCTATTAATAATACCAAGAGTTTAATTGGTGTGTTTGTATTATAAGTTTAGAAATCGAAATATACGAATTCTTTGAAGTAAATTTAGTTATTACTAAAATAGATTTGAATCAAAAATTTCGATTTTAAAAAGCAATTATATTAGAGGAAAAATTGTGAAAATAGGTACAATAAAAGGTATTGGAATTAAAATTCATTTATCGACGCTTTTAATTGTTGGGTTAGTAGGTTTTTATGCTGCTAGTTTCTATATTTCAATAAATAATAATGCTCCATTCATTGAGATTTTTACAGTAGGTCTGTTAAATGGATTAATAATTTTAATTTCAATTCTGATTCATGAATTAAGCCATTCTATTATGGCTCAACGATATGGTCTTGAAGTAAAGGAAATTGAATTATACATATTTGGCGGAGTTTCTAAAATAGAAGAAGAGCCAAAAACCCCAAATTCAGAAATGCTAATAACTTTTGTTGGTCCTTTATCAAGTTTATTAACAGGAGGGATTTTACTAATAATAAATCTTTTACCCTTATCTGCTCCCGCTTTAATTTCGTTTACTTTATTTTATTCCGGTATTTCAAATATAGGATTAGGAATTTTTAATTTACTTCCTGCATTTCCTATTGATGGAGGAAGAATATTACGTGCTCTTTTATGGAAACGTCGAAATAATTTGATATCTGCTACACGAACTGCATCTAATGTTGGTGTTATAGTTGGTTATGGTTTAATAGTATATGGAATCTTCCAAATTTTTACATTAGGATTTATAAACGGATTATGGTTAATCTTAATGGGTTCATTTTTAAACTCATCTGCAAGGCAATCTTATACTCAAACTGTAAATGATGTGGCTCTCTCAAGCATAACTGCAAAGGAAATTGTTAATTTACCCAATTTTAAAATTCCATTTGAAATAAATATATTAGAAGCATTACGAAGTTACTTTTTTCCTTATAAAAAATCTTATTTCCCTGTCGTTCAAGACTATAAAATAGTAGGATTAGTTCATATTGAAGATATCAAAAAAATACCTATAGAACAAAGATCCAATATAATTATTGGATATGTCATGAGAAAAATCTCTGAATTTCCTTATGTAAACATCGACGACACAGGAAAAGAAGTGATGAAAAAATTAAGAAAATCAGGCAAAAAACCATATATTGGTATTGTACGAGAAAGAGAGAATGGCGCTTTAATAGGATTCATAGCAGAGGAAGATTTGATTTCTTCATTAAAATTCTGGGATTTAAATCAAAAAAACCTTAATTAAAATTTTTTTAAAAAACAAACTAGATGAAAAAGCTAGATAAAGAAATTTAATTCTTCAATACATACATCTTTTTCAACATCATTTTCAAGAAAGTTAACTTCAACCTTTTTTATTTTATTACCCAATAATTTTTGAAACACTGTTTCAAAGTATCCCTTATTTACTCTGCAAAATGTTTTACCATAATCTAATCTTTCACGGTTTTTGATGGATTGACGCAAGAAACAATGATTTTCTATGATTATTCTATATCTATCAGCATATTGTTCAATATCACGGATTTGCACCGAGTAATATTCTTTTAATTCATCCATTAAAATTACAATAGCTTCCATCATTTCAAATTCTTCCTTATTATATTCTTTTTTGATTCTCTCTGCTATTATAGTACCTGGAAAGACTCCTATTTGATATAAAATTGAAAGCAGACTATTTCTCCCAAAAACATCATATACTTTGTATACAAGACTCTCTGTAATAATCTCAAATCCTTTAACAGAATTAATATTTTCAATTGGATTATGAATTCTTTCATTTAATTTCTTTTTATACTCTTCCAATATTGAGTTCCCCTAATTACAAGAATGAGGTGTGATAACTTTTCTTTTGCTAATAAATAAATATAACATTCAATCTATTTAAAAATATAATTTAAAAAAAAAAAATTCGTTATATTGTAATAGAAATTTATAATATCGCTGTTTTTCTCTGAAATAAAACAATGCCAATCACTATTAATCCTAGTCCCCACAGAGCGACGTAAATTAAATTTAATCCAACCACATCAAATGCAATACTACCCTCAAGCATTACAGCAACCATAGCTTCTTTAGCTAAAGATGTAGGTATAAAGTTTATAATAGGATCAGTAAGTAATCCGCCCAAAAACTGGAGAGGTAAAATGATAAACCAGGCTATACCTGAAGCTGATCCACCAGATTTAACAAATGATGCAAGTAATAGACCAAATCCAAGAGATACAAATGCAACCAAGAATGGAATAAAGAATAATAAGAATATATTAGCATTAGAATTAAAATAAGCCCCGAACAATAAACACAATAATAGCATAATAATAATTTGTATTGTTCCTACTATTAATTGTGAAGCCATACCTGAAGCTAATACTGCTGAACGTGAGACAGGAGTAGTTATTAGGCGTTGTAATGTTCCTGATTCTTTTTCTTCAGCAAAATGACTTGCTAATTGTGAAATTAATACAATTGGAGCTAATATTATAATACCTGGAGCAAATAGTTCAAATACCGTATATGGTGTTCCTTCAACAAGTCCTTCTCCATATCCAAACCTTAATAAGAGTATGAAAACAAATGGATACCCTAAAATCCATATTACTTGAAATTTGTCGCGGATCATGGATTTAAAATTTTTAATAGTTAAGTACCATACCTGTTTGGTGAATTTGGGTTCCATTAATCTCTCAACCTCCTACCTGTTAAATCAATAAATACATCTTCCAATGTATTTTTACGAACAGAAATATCTTCCATTCTTACTACAACTTTATCCATAATTTCAGATACCCGCCTTAATCCATCGAGAGCATTAAGAACAACTCTGTGCTTTCCAACAGACTTTCCCCATCTAACAAAATCTAAAGTCTTTACTCGCTCAATTATTTCTTCTCTCTGGTCTGCTTCTTTAACTTTGAATTCTAATATATCTCCTTCACCTAATTTTCCTTTTAATTCTTCAGGAGTGCCTTGAGCAATAATCTTTCCATAATCAATTATAACTAGTTCATCTGAAAGATCATCTGCTTCTTCCATGCTATGTGTTGTTAATATAATTGTACTTTCTTTTTCTTGAAAATCTCGAATAAAATCCCATACAACTCGCCGTGATTGAGGATCAAGTCCAGCTGTGGGCTCATCAAAAAATAATAGTTCTGGTTCATGAATCACAGCCATTAGCACGTTTATTCGTCGTTTCATTCCACCAGAAAAGTTTTTAACTAAATCACCAGAACGATCTAATAAATTCATTTTTCCTAATAATTCATCTGTTCTTTCTTTATAATCTTTTTTTACCATCCCGTGCATTTGTGCAATTAGATGAATATTCTCTTTTGCATTTAATCGCGGATAAATTACAAGTTCTTGAGGACATACCCCAATACGTTTTCTAATTTCACGAGCTTCTTTTCTGATATCAAAACCTAATACTTTAGCATCTCCGTCAGTAGGGTGTAAAACAGTTGACAACATTCTAATTGTGGTTGTTTTACCTGCTCCATTTGGTCCAAGAACACCATATAATGAACCTTTTAGTATTTTTAAATCTATTCCATCCACAGCATGAATATCATCAAAATACTTTTTTAAATTGTTGGTTTCAATCGCTATTTCCATAAAAATCCCTCTATTAAAAATTATAATAGATAGTGTTTGTTTTAATTTTTTTAAATATAAATCTTTCCAATACCTTACAAGAATGATTAAGAATATTTTATGATAAAAAGTTCCGTTAATAAAGAAGAAAGAAGATCATGGAGAGTTGTTTAAAAAAATAATTTTATCTATTGCTTTCTTAACGTTCTTGTCAATATTCTTTAAAACATTTCTATAAGTAGCACTTGAAGTAAAATAAGGATCGATTATATCTAGGTCTTCCATTTCTCCGTTAAATTTTCTTAATGTACAAGTTTTTTTATCAATATTTTTGATGTTATTAAAACGACTTTTAATATCTTTAGAATGTTTTCTTTCCATTGTAAGGATTAAATCTTGGTTTTTTAATAAAGAATGAGTAATTAATTGAGGATGAAAATCTGAGTGATCAATATTTTTTAAATTTAAATATTCTTGAGACTCTCTTTGCATATATGAAAACGCATTTATAAATCCAGCACTGCTAAAAATTAGATCAACGTTACTTCTTTTAGCATAATAACGAGCTAGGTATTCAGCTGCAGGAGATCGTGCCGTATTTCCTAAACATACAAAGAGAACATGCTTAATTTTATTCATACTATATCAATTATGAAAAAAACTTGAAATTTAATTAAAATTTATGGTTAAAATTCTAACAAAAGTATTAAATAAAATAAAACCTCTAAAGAGTAATAATAATAATTATTTTTTGAATATTTAAAATGAAAAGTGAATCCGTTAAACAATGGTTTATTAGAGTATTTGTAAGAGATATCAACATACCTAAGAACACATGGATTTATTTATTCTTCTCTTTACTTTCTATTGTATTGGTTGCTGAATCTTTTTTATTTAGATATACAGTTATAACTGGTGGAGTGTTGTTTGTACAGATTGAAATTTATATTTTTTTACTCATACTTGCTATTAGTTTTATTATATCTGGTATTGTTGTTGATTTAATTAAGAACAGAACAAAATATTTCAATTTAATGCTATTATTCTGTATTATTGGGCTTTTTCTAAGTGCTTTTCAGGGAACGATTATATATTATATAGGATTATTAATTATACTCTTAACGATTCCTCAATTAGTTATATTATGGTTCACTATATTTGTTCATGAAACTAATATATTAAATCGGGGCAGAGTAGCGGCTTATTTATTGATCTCTTGTTTTTCCTTAGGATACATTTCTGTTGTTTTTATATTGTTTGACTTTTTATATATTTATTTCAGCCTTTTAGAATTCGGACTTTTAATAGTTATTTTATGGGCTTCCCGCAAGTACTCATATATAGAGACCCCAAAAAGATTAAAATCAGACAAGAAATACTTCAAAATTATTTTTGAAAAGCATTTTTTTAGATATTCTTCAAGCTTTACAATATTAAGTTTTATTTTGGGAGATTTAATCGCAAGATATACTTTTGAAGTTGATCTTTTAATTTATGCAATCGCATCTTTTTCCTATATTATAGCTGCAGGTTGTTTTTTAGATAATATCGGTCGTAAAACTTCAATTGTATTGGGAATTTACGTTCTTTCATTTTTTCTTATATCTTATGGCTCATATATTAACGCTGATTATATTTTTGGTATGCCTAGAAAAACATTTCTCTCAATTCACTATGGTTTCTCGATATTACCTCTTTTGCTTGCAATCTTTACAATTTCGGGAGATTTTTCAACAGAACGAGGGAATTTAAAATTTAGGGGACGTATAAATGGTCTATTTATGTCATTATTATTTTTTGGAGCAATAATGGGATTTGTATTTAGTCGTTGGCTAAATGATATATACAGTAGATTTCCAGTTTTATACGAATATTTGCCTAATATCCCAGATCTTTTAAATGGATTTATCCTAGTTGCTCTTTTAGTGTGGATGATGGCAATGAAAGAGTTTTTAGTCTCTACAGATAAGAATTGGGCAAAAACATTGAAAAATATCTTTATTCTTAATAAACATGGAGTATGTCTTTATCATCACAGTTTTGAACATAAAGACTTGTTTAAAGAAGAAGAAGAACACTCTGAATTAGATGAAGATCTTATATCAGGAGTTTTATCAGGAGTGATTTCTATAATATCTGAAATAACACGTAGCAAAAAACAGCTGAGACAAATCCAAAAAGAAGAGGCTACTTTAATATTTGCATATGGAAAATATCATATTATTGCTTTAATCGTATCTATGGAATTGCCAGTTCTATTTAAAAAACTGGATGAATTCTCAAGAGAGTTTGAACAGAAATTTAGTAAAGAGCTAAAAAATTTCAAGGGAAATGTTCAGCGTTTTGATCCGACCAAATTTCTTGTAGTGAAGTATTTCAGTCAGAAATACGGAGAAATTGCTGAATAAAATATTCAGTAATATTCATATCTTTTCTTTAGATCTAATAAAAAGTTCATATAAATGAATCAATTTTTACAGCTGTTCTTATCAAGATTTAGCCATAAAATTAAATAAAAAAGCATACTAACAGATAATGCAAATATTAAATTTATGAAATTCAGATCTTAACTAAATATTATAAACTATAGTAAATAAAATAATATCTATTAGATTTAGATATATCTATAATGCGTTCAAGATGAAAAGGAGTGTCAAAGACAGGTTTATCAAAACATTTGCTAGAGATGTAGAAATAGATAGAAACATATTCTTTTACTTATTTTTTACATTTCTGGCAGTTATATTTATAGTTGAATATTTCATCATTAAATCATTAATTAACATGCAGAAGGGATTAACACGGGAGCTTCCAGCGATTTATATTCTTTTAATAATCTCACTCATTTTTCTATTGTCTGGTTTTCTTGTTGATATCATTAAAAATAAGACACGATTATATATCGCAGCTCTTCTTATTTGCATAATAGGTTTATGTTTAACTTTTCATCCGTCTCCCCTCATAGATCTTTTTAGCATATTAATTATCCTATTTACAATACCAATATTAATAATTGTATGGTTTTCAACTTTAATCCATGAAACGAATATTTTAAATCGATCAAGAATTACTGCCATAATATTAGTATTTTCTTTCCTATTTGGTTTGATCAACCTTATCTTTGTATTTTTCAAAGATTTTTTCATATTTCTTATAATTATAGAGTTTATATTTTTGATAATTATCGTATTATATTCAAAAAACTATCAATATATTGAAACTGAAGAGAGACTTAAATCTGAAAAGAAATATTTGAAAATAATTTTTGAGAAGCATTTCTCTAGATATTCAATTAGTTTGGCCTTGTTAAGTGGTCTTTTAGGAGGATTATTGTATACTACCATAGATATATTTGACAGATTTGAGATAGATATTATTACATTTTCTATTATATCGTTTTTTTATGTTCTAGCAGCAGGTTGGTTCTTTGATAATATTGGTCGAAAGACAACTCTAGTCATCGGGATTTTGATTGTATCTTTTTTTTATATAACACATGGTTCTTTTTATCATGCTCCTATGCCAAGTATATTTGGTATCCCCCTAAATATCCATATATCTATTCATTATGCGTTCGCGATTCTTCCACTTATATTAGCAATATTTACGATATCTGGAGATTTTTCGACTGAAAGAGGTAACTTGAAATATAGAGGCGCTATTAATGGACTTTTTTTGGCTTTAATGTGTTTTGGTATCGCATTAGGTTATTTATTATATCGATTAATTAATTTGATCCCCGAAATAGAAGAATGGGCACCAAATTTACCAAATCTGTTAAACTCATTTGTTTTAGTTATTGTATTAGTGTGGATGATGGCAGGAAAAGAAATCCTAATCTCAAAAGAAAGGGAATGGGCTTCTTCTATCAAACAACTTTATGTATTAAATTATCATGGGGTGTGCCTTTACCATAAAAACTTTGAACTAAAGGAAAAGAATAAAGATAAGCATGATATAGATGAAGATCTTGTATCAGGCACTCTTTCAGGAATAGTAACAATCGTAACAGAAATAACAAAAAGTAAAAAACATCTTAGAAAGATAATTAAGGAAAATAACTATTTTTATTTTTCATACGGAAAATATCATATTGCAACTTTAATATCAAGTTTAGAATTACCCGTTTTATTAAAAAAACTTGATGAATTTTCAGGAGAATTTGAGGAATCCTTTGTAGAAGATCTTAAAAATTTTCAAGGAAATGTCACACGGTTTGAACCAACTAAGTATTTAGTTAAGAAATACTTTGAACAAAAACATATCTTACTTGGTAAGTAATTTAACATTAATTTTTATGATTTATTAATTTCAATAATTTTCCTAAGAGTATTTATAACACCCTTTTCAATTCGCTCAAGAACCATATTATATTCTTGTTGAGGTAAATAAAATGGATCTTTAATCTCTAAATTCTCTTTTTCTCCGGCAAAAGTTAATAATAAATATAATTTCTTATCAAGATTTTCAAGATTTTTAAACTTTCTTTTCAATTTGTTAATATGGTGCTTTTGTTCGAATCCTAAAATTAGATCTTGTTTTTCCAATAATTGAATATCAATTTTTTTTGTTTTAAAATCCCCAATCTCTATACCTTTAGATTTTAAATAATTGATAGTTTTTGGTTGAGCAGTTTTATAGTAATGATAGATCCCAGCAGAATCGAATTCGACTTCCTTTAATTCTTTTTTATATACTGTATTTTTTAGCCAATTTGCATATGCTTCAGCAAATGGGCTTCTACAAGTATTTCCTGCACAATAAAAGAGGACATGTTTTATCTTTGCCATTTAAATCATTTCCCAATCTTACTTGATCTTGAATTTATACTTTCAAAAAAAATTTTTGATTGACTTCAAAAGTGAATAAAATTATGAACAAAACAATGAATAAGAACTTAGCAGTTAATTGAAATAACCATGGATTGTGAAAAAAATACAGAATTTAATTTTCTAAGAAATAAATTTTTAATGTGATTATTTGTATTTTAATATAAGTTTCTATTTTATTATTGGAAAAAAGTAAAAGTCTATTGAAGTCAAAAACAGATTTTTTAATTATTGGGAGCGGAATTTCTGGGCTATCCTTAGCTCTTTATCTTTCAAAATTAGTTCCAGATGAAAGAATTTTATTAATCACCAAGGAAAGCCTTCACCAAAGTAGTACCTATAATGCTCAGGGAGGGATTGCTTGCGTCTGGAATAATAATGATAATTTTGAAAAGCATATACAAGATACTTTAATTGCAGGAGATGGATTATGTGATGAAAAAGTAGTAAGGCATATTATTACTCAAGCTCCAGAAAGAATAAAAGACTTAATAGATTTCGGTGTGGAATTTAATAGAAATGAAGATGGTGAATTTAATCTTGGACAAGAAGGGGGACATTCAGAAAGAAGAATACTCCATGTAAACGATCAAACAGGTCAGACCATCGAACAAACTTTAATAAAAAATGTAAAAAAAATAACAAATCTTGAAATTAAGGAAAAATGGTGTGCGGTTAATTTATATGTTAAAAATTTAAAATGTCATGGTGCGTATGTTTTAGATCAGGAAACTGATGAAATTTATAATATTGCTTCAAAAGCTACCATTTTAGCCACAGGAGGTGCAGGTAAGATATATCTTTACACCACTAATCCCGACATAATTTCGGGAGATGGTATTGCAATGGCGTATCGAGCAGGTGCTATGATATCTAACATGGAATTTTATCAGTTTCACCCTACCTGTTTGTATCATCCTTATGCAAAAGCATTTTTAATCACAGAAGCATTAAGAGGTGAAGGGGCAATCTTAAAAGATTTTAGGGGAAATGAATTTATGCAAAAATATCATCCACAAAAAGATTTAGCCCCACGTGATATTGTATCAAGAGCTATTGATGCAGAACTAAAAAAGTCTGGAGATGATTATGTCTACCTAGATATTGCATCCTATAGAGATCCTAATTTCATTAAAGATCATTTTCCTGGAATCTATGAAAAATGCTTAGAGTTTAATATAGATATTACAAATGAACCTATTCCAGTAGTTCCCGCAGCACATTATTGTTGTGGAGGTGTGAAGGCTGGAATTGATGGTACTACAGATATAAAAAATCTTTTTGTCATTGGGGAAGCTTCATGTACAGGATTTCATGGAGCAAATAGATTAGCAAGTAATTCATTACTTGAAGGTTTAGTTGGAGCATATGAATGTGCAAATTATTTATCAAAACACATTTCTAATTTAAAGATCAAGGATTTTATTGAATGGGAGCATGGTAATGCTGTTCCTTCAACTGAAGCAGTAGTAATAACACAGAATTGGGATGAAATAAGAACTTTAATGCAAAATTTTGTAGGAATCGTCAGATCAGATATGCGACTTAAAAACGCACTTAAAAGAATAAACTTATTTTCAGAAGAAATTGATTTCTATTACTGGAATTATAAGATTGAGAAGAATTTAATAGAGTTAAGAAATCTATCTATGGTAGCTGAAATCATAATCAGATGTGCCTTATCTAGAAAAGAAAGTAGAGGAACTCATTTTAATGAGAATCACCCCATTAGATTAAAGTTAGCAAGAAATTCTTACATAAAAAGACCTTGGTAAGAATAATTTACCTTATAGAACTATAATTTTAAATTCTTACTCTCATTTATATTGATAAACTTAAACTTAAAGATTTTGAGCCTTAATGTCGAATATTGGCAAGAATATTAGGATAGAACGAATAATCGATCGGAAAAGTAAGAGAACTATTATAATTCCCATGGATCATGGACTCACACTGGGAACTATTAAAGGTCTTGAAAATATTGCTAAAATGGTTGACGAAGTTGCACGAGGAGGAGCAAATGCAGTGTTAATGCATTCAGGGATGGTCGGAGCAGGACATCGCCAATATGGAAAAGATATTGGTTTAATTATACATTTATCTGGAGCTACAACTTTAGCACCCGATCCAGATAGAAAAGTACTTGTCTGTTCTGTAGAAAGAGCATTAAAAATGGGTGCTGATGGTGTTTCCATCCATATTAATATAGGTGCCGATGAAGAACCTGAAATGCTCCAAGATGCAAGTAAAGTAGTAGAAGCTTCAAGAGTATGGGGTATGCCATTGGTGGCAATGATGTACCCTAGAGGAAAAAAAATAATAGATGAGAACGATCCAGAAGTTGTAAATATAGCTGTAAGAGCAGGAGTTGAATTGGGAGCTGATATTATTAAAACAAATTATACAGGAGATATAGATTCCTTTCAATATATAGTTAAAAGTGTTCATCCTCCAGTAATAATTGCTGGAGGTCCTAAAATGGATACAATTCCAGATTTGTTCCAAATGGTCTATGATTCAATTCAAGCGGGAGGAGCTGGTGTAGCATTTGGTCGAAACATATTTCAGTCGGAAGATCCAGCAAAAATTGTTTCAGGGATCTCGAAAATCGTTCATGAAAATTACACTGTCGATGAAGTTTTAAAAGAGTATAAATTTGCATAACAGAAAAAAACAATTACAAACATGAATAATCAAAAAATCTATGCACCATTTCAGGAAAAAATTAAAAATCAAAGTAAGGAAATAAAGTCTAAAGTAATTTTTTCATTTGAGAATATATCCCAAAGAGATGCTTTTATCTCAAAAAATAAAAAATTAGAGACATTATTTAAATTTAACATTATACCGTCAGTTTGTATGAGTTTAAGTAATGATGAAATACGTAAATTTGAAAAAAGTAAAAGCATAAAAAGAATTGAAGAGGATCAAAAACTCCGACTTTCAATATTTAATGTATCTAAAATACTGGGATTAGATGAATTTAAAGCATCGGAGTTTTCATATACAGGAAAAAATATTAAAATTGGTATAATTGATACTGGAATTACAGGATATTTCCCTTCAGTAACTAATATTGTTTCCAGACATTATAACCTGAATAAAGAAATAAGACCTAAAAAGGAAATTTCACATGGCACCATTATGGCAAGTTTAATAGGAAATCAATTTAAAGATTCAGAAGGACATTTCATAGGAATTGCTCCAGATGCGAAAATTTTAGATTTCAACATTTCAAATTCAGAACAACAATATTACTTTTCTGATGTTTTAAGGGTATTTGATTTAATTATTGAGAAAAATATTAAAGTTGATGTCCTTTTAGTATCTTTGACAACTATCACTCCTTCAGATGGGAAGGATATCCTATCTTTAGCATGCAATTTATTAATAGAAAAAGGTATCATAATAGTTTGCCCTGCTGGTAATAATGGTCCACAATATTACACAATTGGGAGCCCTGGTGCTGCTGAGAATGTCATTACCATAGGAGCTCTTACGGAAAAGGAAAAAATCTCTCATTTCAGTGGAAAAGGACCAAGTTTAGACGGAAGAATAAAACCAGATTTTTGCTTACCAGGATCAGAGATTAAAATTCCTTTATCAAAAGAATTAACAATAAAAGTAACAGGGACAAGCGTAGCTGCAGCTTTATGTGTAGGTATAATTTCTCTTATTAAAGAATATAATCTAAACATTTCTCTTTATGAAATAAAAGAATTACTTGTAAGGACAAGTATAAATCTTAATCAAAATATATACTCTCAAGGATTTGGACTTCTAAACGCTGTCAATATCTTTAAAAGTTTGAATGTATTCAATGAAAGAATAATTCCTTATGGTTATTTGATTAAAAAATCCTTAGGGATTACAATTGAATTTATTATTATAGCAATTATTATATTCTTTATTTTTTACTTTTTTATGTTCATCTAAATTATTTTTATGTAGAGAGGGAATACTAATTTTTCCAATATTTCATTTGGCATTACCATTACTTATCACAGAGATTCCTCAAATTAAAAGATTCAGAATAAATAGATTTGCTTTAATAATTGGTTCCTTATTACCAGATATAATTGATAAACCTATACTCCTACTAGGTCTAGGAAATGGAAGATTTTTCTCCCATAATCTACTTTTCATTATTACAAGTTTTCTAATTGTATTCTTTTTATCGAAAAGAAATCTTGAGATTTCTATTCCATTTTTAGTAGGAACATCTATTCATCTTATTTTAGATCTTCCTTATGTTCCTTTATTTTATCCATTTATTTCTTATGAGTTTATAGTGGTTGAGGAACCTGTTTTATATTGGTTTAATACTCTCTTTACAAATCCAATTGTTCTTTCAACAGAAATCATCGGAATTGCCATTCTTATCTTTATATTGATACATAATAAATTGTATCATGTTGAGGATATTAAAAAATATTTAAATGGAAGTTTACAGATAGCCTACAAAAACGAGGATTAAAAATTTCTTATTGTCCTTTCCATTTTATTATATGAAATTATTAGTTTAATAATTCTAATATGAAATATTTAATACTTAACGTATTTATTTTTTATTTGAAATATGAACCATAATAAGATACTTCACATTACAATAGATCACAGAGAAAACAAGCTTAAAACTATATTAGATAAGAAAAAGGATACAATAACTTATGAATCAAAGCAATTAGATGTAGCAGATATAATCATTACTAATGAAGTTGCTATTGAAAGAAAAGAAGGTTTCGATTTTATTTCTTCAATTATGGATAACCGATTATTTGATCAGTTATTTCGACTAAAAGAGATTTATGAAACTCCGATTTTAATATTAGAGGGACTAAATGATGAGGTATTCGAAAACACAGGAATGAAGATCTCATCAATTTATGGGGCTCTTTCCTTTATATCTTATAAATTAGGTATTGCTGTTATCCCTACTAGGAACATTGAAGATACTGCGATTGTAATAGAAAGGATTGCTAGTAGAGAACAAGGAGGTAAAGATAGTATGCCAATACTATCAAGAAAAGCGCCCAAAGACATGTCTAAAAAAGAAAGACGCTCCTTTATTATAGAAGGATTGGAAGATATCGGTCCTAAGAAAGCTAAAACATTGATTGAGAGATATAAAACTCCTTATCAAGTATTTAAGGCAATAAGACATACAGAGATTTTATATACTAAGACAGGAAATCCTAAGGGAATACAAGGTCCACTAGAGGTTCTTACTGGATTTGGATGGAAATTTGTAGAAAAAAATCAAAAAATTCTCTTTGGGAAAAAGAAAAAAAGTCCTCAGAAAAAAATCAATGATCAATATTGATTTTATATTTATTTTTCTCAATTATATGGGAGAATAATTTAAATTTAGTGCATTTTTAATCTCTATAATTTTACTAAAAAAGTTACCAAATAATGAAAGAAAAAATCATCCAATTAGAAAAAATAATTCGTAACTATATGCGAAAATATAAAGTTCCAGGACTTGCTATTAGTATATTTCAAGAAGACCAGACTATTTATTCAAAAGGATTTGGAGCTCGTGATCTCGAGAAATTTCTCCCAATGACTCCTCATACTCTTATTGGGATTGGGAGCATAACCAAATCTTTAACAGCATTCGGTATTATGAAACTTGTAGAAAGGGGTCTGCTATCTCTAGAAGATTCTGTGTCGAAATATCTAAATTTTGCTCCTTTCATCAATCATCCTGATATCCAGATACAACATATTTTATCACATTCAAGTGGAGTTCCTGCAGCTGATGGAGGACTTGCTTCATTGTTTTATACTTTTGGAGATTATAAAAAAATATATCCCGCTACAAATCGTGATGATTTTATTGCCCATCTTGGTGAACCTGAAGAGTTCATTATTTTCAAACCAGGAGAAAAATTTTATTACAATAATGATATGTTCACATGTTTAGGTTTTATAATAGAGAAATTATCAGGAATTTCATATTCTGAATTTATTCGGAAAGAGATCCTCGATCCACTCGAAATGAAGCGTGCTGTGTTTTCAAAAGAAGATTTTGAGAAAGATCCCTTGAATGACATAATGACAGGATACATACCTAAGAAGGAAGATGATAAAATGGTACCCGATAAGAAACCTGTTCCACTTTATGAATATCTAAATGCACCTGGAGGATTATATGTGTCAATGGAAGAAATGGCGCACTATGCTCAATGTTTACTTCAGAAGGGAAATTACAAGGGTGACAAATTGCTTTCTACACAATTATTTGAAGAATTATGGAATCCAAGAATTACAAGTCCTTACGGATATGGAAAAGATCCAAAGTATTGTCTGGGATGGGTTTACGAGGATAATTATTATCCTAATACTTATTTTCATCATGGAGGAGGATTAGGAACCAGTTGCGCAAGTTTCGGTCTTATCCCAGAAAAAAAATTAGGTGTTTCGGTCGGACAAAATTCTTGTACAGGATTAGTTTCCTCAATTGAACGAGCTGCTTTATCTCTGTTGCTTGATTTAGATCCAATGAATCATGTTGAAGAACTCAAAATAGGTCAAATATTAGATGATATCAGTGGAGTTTATAAATCATCTCTTGATCTATATGAATTAAAAATATATCTTAAAGGACCTATACTTTTTGCTGATATTGAAGTTGATGATGGGTTTATGAGCTTTCCTCTAATTCCAAAACAACTGAAAGACCTTTCTTTTACTATCTGTAGTACTTTACCTATGATGAGAGAAGGTATTCGATTCATTAAGGATAAGACAACAAAACAAGTGCAATTTGCTACATACGATAGATATCTTTATCGTAAAGCTTAAATCAGTTTTTTAATTAAAATTTTTCTTAAAAAAATTAGATTCAAATATCAACTTTTCTATATATGCTAAAGATTGCAATAATATATATAAATCTCTAGGTAACTTTACTTGTTTTAACCAATTTTACTGAATATCGGATTTCTTAGACAAAGATTATTCTTCCGATTCTTATAATTTGGAATTCCTGCTACAATTCGTAATATGTTCATTTTAAATTATATTAATTAATTTGAGTTCATATAAACTCAGTAAGTTATAATTACTTGATTTAGTAATGATAAAAACCAAAAATCAATCCAGACTTAAAAAGTATTAAATACTTCATTCTCATCTCTTTAATTAACAAAAAATATAAGGTAAGATATACAATGATGTCAAAAAGAGAAAGGTTAATAACCTTATTAATAATTGGGCTTTTAATTCCGTCATTGATAAATAAAAACATTAATTTCAAGGATAATCATAATATTATAAAAACTGAAATAAAAAGCTCAGGAGAATATACTGAATCATTCATTCATATTGATGGAAGCATGCCTGGTAATTGGACAGCTACAACGAGTTATGATTGGTGTAGCGGTGATGGGTCATGGAGTAATCCTTATGTCATTGAAAATGTAACTATTGATGCAAGCAATTCCCCTACTGAATATGGAATATTTATCGAAAAATCAAATGTCTTCTTCATAATTCAGAACTGCCATGTTTATAATTCTGTTAATTATGGAATCTTATTGGTCGAGGTGAATAATTCTAGATTAATTAATAATAATTGTTCTAATAATGATTATGGTGGAATAAGCGTACAAACTGAATGCTCAAATAATACTATTCAGGAAAATATTGCAAACGAAAATGGACAATATGGGATATATTTCTATGAAGAATGTATCAATAATACTGTCTCAAGAAATATAGTAAAATATAATGTTGATACAGGGATTTCGCTACATTGGTATATTAATAATTCTATTATTAATGAAAATATCGTAAACAATAACGGCATTCATGGGATAGAAGTGATTGATTGGTGTGGATTTAATACAATTTCGAACAACATTGTAAAAGATAACGAAGAAGATGGGATAGATTTTCAATATAATTGCAAAAATAACACTGTTTCAGACAATATCATAAACAATAATGATTTATATGGAATATATGTATACTCATACTGTGATGACAATATTCTCTTGGAAAATACTCTAACGAATAACTCTGAAGGGTTAAGATTAGATTCTGATTGTGATTATAATATTATAACAGGAAATACTATAAGCGATAATATACAATATGGAATATATTCATTTGGTGGGGTAGAGGATTCCTATAATGATTATAATAAAATTAACGATAATGTTTTATTTAAGAATAATATTGGAATACATCTTAATCCCACTTCAAATAACAGCACACTTTCTAATAACTTCTTTGTGAGAAACTTAAAACATGCGACTGATGATGGAACTGATAACAAGTGGAATTGTACTACAATAGGCAATTATTGGGATAATCATACAAGTCCAGATGCTAATAATGATGGAATAGTAGATGAAATATATACATATATAGGTGGTTCTATGGGAAGTATAGATTATTTGCCTATAGCTGAAGACGGTGAACCACAGATCATTATTAATTCTCCATCTGAGGGAGATGCATTTAGGTTAGTTGCTCCTAACTATAATGTGACAATAACTGATGATTATTTAGATACTATGTGGTACACTCTAGACGGAGGTTTACATAACTTCACTTTTACAGATAATGGCAAAATTAATCAATCTGCATGGGAGGGGATAGATGATGACAATATTACATTAAGTTTTTATGCAAGAGATATACCAAGAAATATTGGTTATGCTGAGGTTAATATCATAAAAGACACTACAGCTCCAATCATCATTATCAATTCACCTGAGGAAGGAGATAAATTTGGTAAAAATTCACCATTATTCAACATAACTGTTTTAGATGATAACATAGAATTGGTATGGTATTCTTTTGATGAGGGCTTGACTAATTATGATATTACTAATAATATTTTCTCTAATCAAACAGCATGGTCAGAATTGGATGAGGGAGAGATAACTGTTATGTTCTATGCCAGAGATATTGTAGGAAATGAAGTAACTGAGAGTGTGACAATCTTTAAAAGCATTCCGAGTGGATTAGAACCAGGTATCATAGCAATTATTGTAGTTATTTCCATAATAGGGGGCATTGCGTTAATAGGTGCTGTCTATATTCTTATGAAAAAAAGAGGAACAACATAATAATCCTTACTTAAATAGTTTCTTCTTATTTTTTTCTATTTTCTTGAGATTTATCTTAACATTAGTTAAAACCTCTAATTTCAGAGTGAATATTACTAAATAGTAGTACTAAAATTATTTAAAAAAAATTTAAAAGAAAAAGAAAAAAATTATAAAAGTCTTACATATCTCTGAATTTGTCCTTGAATTAAAAGTAATTGTATATTGCGTGCCCCACCTATAACTTCTTCAATTTTACTCACATCTACTAATTCATCAACAGGAGTATTATCTGTAACTGATACCCCCCCCATATGCTGTTGTACTTCATAACAGATCTCATGAGTAAGCTTAGCAACATAATATTTGCCTTGTGAAGAAATAGCAGCAACCCACTTTTCTGCCTCTTTTGAAGGTTCTTCTGTAAACAGAATTTTTTCATCATAAACCTGAGCTGCTTGGAGAGCTAATGCTGTTGCAGCATTAGATTTTGTTATTAAGTCTGCTAAGCCGTAGCCCACCCCTTGATATCTAATAACTGGTTTTCCAAATTGTTTTCTCAAATTGGTATAGATAATACCATATATTACCCCTGCCCAACAGATCCCTATACCACTGCCCATTATTGAGAGTCTCTCAGGAACCAACCCTTCAAATAATCTTTTATATCCAAGCCCATCATCAGCAAGTATATAATCTTTAGGTACTTTTACGTTGTCTAGAATAGTGTGTGCTATATGAACGCGAGGTACTGAAGTAATCTTTAGTCGTTCAGTTTTTACACCGAATTCTCGGGCAATGATTGCCTGCACCATAGTATCACGTGGATTCGATTCATCATAGACACCATAACAACAAAAATAATCGGCGCTTGGACCATTTGTAGTATATACTTTTTCGCCGTTATATATAACACCATCATCTGTTTTAGTGCATACGGTGGTTAAATTAACTGCGTCTGAACCTCTTTCAGGTTCAGTGATACCTATACATCCTATTTTTTGTCCGGATAATAATTCATCTTGGACTTTGAGTGCAGTATCATATTCCCCTCCATATTGGTAATAGTGAAAGGTAGGATTGCCACATAATATTCCACTTGCTAAACGTGCCAATTCTAACTGTGGATCGAGCATTGAGATATGGGCACCTAATAATATTTCTTTTTTCATTCCAACCGGTTTGAAGTCTCTCCATGGATTGATTCGCTGGATATATCCTTCCTTTCCAAGTTCAGGGAGCAAATAATACACATCTCTCGATTTGTCGATTTTAGGGTGCAAATCTAAGCAAAATTCTTGAAGTTTGTGGCAATATTCTCGTTCTTCTTCATTTAACATCGGAAAAACATTATCATTGAAGATTTTAAACACATTTTCTAATGACATCTTCTCAAGGATTTGGTCATTAATAATTTTCTCTTGAAACATTTTTTGTCAACTCAAACTTTTTTGTTTATAATTTGAAAGAATTTTTATTAATTAGTCTAAATTATTTATTCCAATTAAATCTTTAAGATTAAAAGCGGATTAGCTCTGAGGATTTAACGACTAAAGTAAATAAAATAAGTTTTGAATTATTACAAAAAAATAATAATTATTAAAAAAATTAATTTTGAGTAGTTACAGTTTCTATAATTTTTCCATCTCGCATCTTCATAATTCTTTCAGCAAGAGCACCAACCATAGGATCGTGAGTTACCATTAATATTGTTTGATTAAGCTCTCGATTAAGTTCTCGTAATAGCTTAACAATCTCCATACCCATTATTGTGTCTAATTCGCCGGTTGGCTCATCAGCAATTAAGATAGAAGGTTCATTACATAGTGCACGTGCGATAGCAACTCTTTGTTGCTCTCCGCCTGAGAGTTCTGAAGGTAGATGATCTTTCTTCTCTATTAAACCTACAAGTTCTAGAAATTTATTAACATTTCCTTCTATTTCCTCTTTAGGCCTACCCGCAAAAAGCATTGGAAGTTCAGCATTTTCATAAGCTGAAAGTACTGGTACAAGATTATAAAACTGAAAAATGAATCCTATTTCTTTAAGTCTTAAATTTGTACGTTGTGTATCATCCATATGAGCTATATTTGTTCTATCTATGTAGACAGCACCAGTTGTAGGATTATCGAGAGCCCCTATCATGTTTAAAAGGGTTGTTTTTCCCGAACCTGATGGTCCCATAACTGAAACAAATTCCCCTTTCTTGATATCTATATTGACTCCATCTAGGGCTCTAATTTCAATCCCTTCAGTAATATTATAAATTTTAGTCAAATCAAATGTTTGGATCATAGCATTAGGATCTAATTCATAGTCTTTTTCTTCAAGAGATATTAACTTTTTTTTTTTACTCTTTTTGGTGTTTCTCATCTTTTTTTCCTCCGATTTAACTATTATAGATTTCTTCAATTGGTTTTCCACCCTTTTTTTCACCAACAAATTCTCCATCTGTGAGAGTTATAATCCTATCAGCTACCTCAGCTATTCTTCTATTATGCGTAACCATTAAAATTGACTCTCCAGCATTTTTTAAGTCAAGGAAAATTTTCATAATACTGGTAGTAGTCTCTGTATCAAGTTCACCTGTAGGTTCATCAGCAAGAATAATAAGAGGGTCATTAACTAAAGCTCTTGCTATCGTGACTCTCTGTTGTTCTCCTCCTGACATCTGCGTAGGTAGATGTTCCATTCGTTCATCAAGCCCAATTCTTTTTAAAAGATTTTTAACTTTTTCTTCTCTTAGTTTAGGATCCTTTTTATCTAACACCATTGGAAGCTCTACGTTCTCGTAAGCAGTGAGAATTGGAAAAAGATTATAAAATTGAAAAATTAATCCTATTTTTCTCAATCTCATTTTTTTATGTTGTTTGTTGGTCATTTTTGTGACATCAAGCCCCATTCCCTTAGCATCAACATTATATATGATCTTGCCTGAGTCTGGAAAATCAAGAGCACCTAGACAATTTATTAAAGTGGTTTTTCCTGAACCAGATGGCCCTACAATTGCGATAAATTCACCTTTTCTTACCGTTAGATTAACATTTTTAAGTGCTGTAATTGTGGAATTACCTACAGTGTAAGTTTTGATAAGATCATGGACATCTAGAACTATATCGGGATCTATCCTAATTGCTCTTGCTGTAGACCTTTGTTCTTTATTCATCCTTATTTTTTTCTTTTTAGTTGAAATTTTTACCACCTTTTTTAAATTCTATATTATCTCGTCCTCACTGCATCTACAATATTTAGATTAGCTGCCCATTTTGCTGGATATCTTGAGCTAAGAATTACTGTAAGTAATACAGCTCCTACCAGAATACTAATAGTTAACCATGGGATAGTCCAAGTAACGGTGAGAAAACCTCCTCCGGGCATTGTATCCACCATCAAGGTACCCTGAATTAAACCCGCAAAAATACCTGTAAATAGGCCTAAAAGTGCTAAAATTAATGTCTCTCCAGATATTGATCGTATGACACCTTTTTTACTTAATCCTATGGATCTAAGCATACCTATTTCCCTCCTACGCGCCATAGTTGTAAGAAGACTATGAAGAGTCAAACCTATCATTGCGATGATTATGGATAATACCAGTAAGCCAGTCGTTATGAAAACAATTAAATTAAGCATAGTTCTGAATGTGGAACTCATAAAAGATTTTGTAAAAGAAAAGATTATAAGATACCCTCTATCTTCTATATAATTAACTAGTTCTTCTAAAACAATTTCATCTTTTACTCCTTTTTCTGTCCAAGCAAACCAGTCATATACATTGGTTCTATATTGTAGAGTGAAACTTTTAGGATCTACTATTGACCAATTTCCACCTGCTAGAGATTGTAGATTTTGAGCAAGTAAATTCTTAATAGGGGTAATGTTATATGGATCTTCACAATGAATTAGGACTGAAGTTATATTATCATTTGAATAATTAGATCCCTTATAATTTGCGTATATAAGATTTCTTGCTTTATCATAATTAATATATATCGAATTTCCACTAATATCAAAACCTGTCTCAAAACCAGCATACCAATTATACTTTTCTGTATTATAATAAGTAGGTGTGTCTATTATACCAACGATTTCAAATTTTGGCCAGGTGCTTGGAGGTGATGGAAATGGTGGGAATGGAGAGATACTAATATTATCACCGATTTTCACAGAAGGATGATTTTTTATGAATGTTTCATCAACCACACATATATTCTCAGTTGTAATGTTTAAGAGTTCTTCCATTGTATTTCCTTCATATCCAGTTTGTCGTTCAACAAGACTATTATTTCCAAAAAATGAATCAGATTTTAATTTTCCATTTGAAATTGTATGAACACCAACAACCGAAGTCATATTATCTATTTTTGAACCATTATATGAATAGGTATAATAATCCATTCTTGTAGTATAATACTCAATTCCACTAGCAGTGTTCAATATATTCTTAACTTTAGAAAAATTAAACCAATTTGGTAATGCTGCATCCACCAAAGGATCTCCAGTTTGAGGTTTTTGCCTTATAATCATATCAGTTCCTCCACCAGGTAAATTTTTTGACGCAATCTCTTCATAAGTTGTCCAAGAAACAAACATATTATAAGCCTTGCCCTGGCTTCTACCCATAAGATTCAAGTTCGAAAAACCTCGCAGATTTCTAATAATTGCAATGACACTCATATTTAATATAATTGTATCTTCATGTATATTATAATCATCTCCATCCAATATTGCAGTTAAATTCGCATACGTTAGACCTAAAGAGAATTTAACTGACAAATTTTCACCCACTTTTACATTATAGTCATCAGCAAATTCCTTATCAATTATAATTTTATATCCCATTTCAATGTCATTCATAATTTCACTTAGTGTCGCTGTTGAAGGTGACACTATTTCAGCTGTCATATGCTCCTTAATCTTAGCTGTATCTAACACATTTATCGTAATAGATTCATTCCCTGCGGTATCAAGTAAGCTACGTCCAATCCAATCATTATTTATTTGAACCTGAGCATTTTGATGGGTTACCCCCATGACATCCTCTACTCCTGATTGGTTGATGAGCCCGTCCTCAAAAGAACGAGGTGTATTAAAAGTATAAACACGAATATCAGCGCCCATAAAGTTATTAATAGTAGTATTTACACCTGATCTCATTGAATCCATCATAACACTCATCCCAATAAGAAAACTTGTTGTCAACGCGATCATAGTGAAAGTTAATGTTGTTCTTCTTCGATGCCTTAGAATATTCTTCTCAGTTAATAATCTTGTTTTTCGGAGATAGGGAGAAAATACTAACACAAATGCTCTATTAAGCGGTTTGATACAAAGCGCCATTAACCAAATAATGCCAAATAAGATAAACATTGGACCAAGCATTGCTGTAATTATTCCCTGAGAAGGTCCAGGCCCTTGAATTTCAGCTCTAGTTTCAGGACTGGAAGTCATAAGCCACACTCCACTGAAAATTAGTATCCCCCCTAAAATGAAGAATAGTAGCCTTCTCCAAAAATGTTTTTTCTCTCTTTTAGACTTCTCTTCAATAGGATTTAAGCATTCAATAATAGGTTTACGACTTGCTTTCCAGCTAGGATAAAGTGAAGCAATTATACAAGAAATTAGCCCTATTATAAATGTAATAATTAATGTTGTAGGATATAACACAATTTCAAAATCTGAAATTGCAAATCCTCCCATTTGAGCTGCAATATCTCGGATTGCTTGCAATGTTGCAGAAAATATTAAATAGGCTATAAAATAGGAAAATATTGTTCCTATTGTTGCTCCGATTATTCCCATTACTATACCTTGGGTTAAAAACATCTTAAAAGTTTCTGATTTAGATGCTCCTATCGCTTGAAACATACCTGTCTCGTACTCTTGTTCTTTCTTGATAATATTAAAAATATTCATCATTAATATGATTGATAAAATTAACGCTATAATACCAAACATTGTAAACATGGTCCGCATCGAGCTCATTGTAGTTTCAATCATCTCTAGGCTGTCTGATTTTAAGTCTTTGACTTTCCAATCCATTTCATCATTAAGATCTATTAAATTGTTTTCAATATTCTTGGCTACTGAAGACACACTATATATATTATCAACACCTACAACGCCCAGATTATATTCACCAGTGTGATTTTCTGTGCCATCAACAAGTTCATGAGTGTTATTAATATTAGCAAATATGCCAGGTCCTTGCGAAAAAAATGAAGTTCCTGAAGACTCTTCAGAGGGATTGAAATCGCGAGCTTCTCCAATATCCCGTATGATAGCGACAACACTATACTCAATCCATGTCCCTGTATCTAGAGGGTTATATCCCAAAGATTCACCTTCATTTGGCAAAATCCAAACACTATCATTCACTTTAAAATCTTTCCCTAATTCAATTTTTAGCGATTCTGATATAACTAGTACTCTATCTCCCGTAATTTCTTGTGTATAATCAAGTAGTTCTTCAATAGTATCACCACTACTAATGGATTCTAATATATATGGTTTCGCTCCTAATTTTTGCTCATCTATATTTCGATAATCAATACCATAGATTCCAGTCCCTGTACTATTATCTACTTGATCCCCTTTATCAGTAGCGCTAACATAAACGTTAAATCCTGAAATCCTGAAGGCAATCGATTCAACATGCTTAATATCCTCGATTTCACCCTGTATTTCAGCAGGATTAAACCAACCATCTGTACTATTAGCAGATCTTATTAATATGTCTGCTGTGCCCAATTGTTCATCAATAGTATTTAACATCATCACTGTAAATGAATCAGAGACAATCATAACTCCTCCAAACAAAGCTACACTAATTACAAGTGTAATTGTTGTAAGAATATAGCGAACTTTACGTCTTTTCATATTGCGTAAGGCAATTTTAGTAATTACACTCATGAGTATTGATCTCCATTATACAGAATTTTATTTGTTAATTCATCTTTATACATTTTTTTTTAAATTTTGATATAGATTTTTCACAATGTTGTTTTAATTCATTTAACTCATTAATTTTTCGGGATATTAGTGAATTTTGAAATTCTAAAAATTCTAATTTATCTTCTGTAGATTTTTCTTGATAACTCTCGATTTCATTATATTCAAAAGGAAATCTAAAAAGTTGAATTTTATCAAATAGTATAGGTAATAATTCTTTATCAGTTCCAATAGTATACGTTATAAGAGTATTTATTGCATTTCTCAACTTCAAATACTCTTCAAGAATAATCTTTAAAGTTTCTGTTCCTTTTTTTGTTATCGTATAAATCTTTCTAATCCGGCTGTCATAAGATTTCTCAGTATATTCTACAAGTTGTTCGTTATACATATTATTAAGTACCGTATATATCGTGGAAAGAGGTGCTTCTAATACTCCGAAGGTCAAATCTTCTATTATCTTTTTAAGTTTATAACCGTGACAAGGTCCTTTTTCAAGTATTAATAATATTTGAATTCTAATAAAACCCTTTCTTATTGCTTTATCAAAATTAATCGCAATTTCCTCAACTTTAATAATATCACCGAAAAATTATTTTAAAAAAAACATATCAATTTCTGAAATATAACCAATTTTGATATATAAAATTTTTTGATATAATAAGATTTAGCTTTTAAAGATGTCCTTTTATAAGTAATAGATTTCGTGTATTATGAATATAGGAATATTTTCTACAATTATAAAAATTTCTTTAAAGCAATATATAGAAAATTTATTTAGGTAGTGAATTATGTAATATTTCTACAATTAAATAAATGTTGAATGTGAAAATAAATGGATCTAGATGTTTATAAAGATTTATTTCTAAATCAAAAAAGAGATCAAACACCTATTACTGATATTATGGGAAAAATAACTCGAGGTAAAACTTCTAAAGATTTTAAGACATTGACCCATGATCCTACAAGGAAAATAGTAATGTTAATGGGATCTGATGGTCTTGAGCGTATTTTGGGTAATTCAGGATTAGAAACATTAGTTGAGATTGGGTATACACAAGATCATATTCACCATTTGATAAATCAAGGATTTAAGTTTAAACTAGTAATTTTTAATGCAGTAAGCTCTTGTTTATTAGCAACATGGGATAATACCGCAAAATTAGCTTCCAAAGTTTATCCTAAAGCGAAAAAGAAAATTTACAACAAATTAGAAGAACTAACACAAGTCTCTTTTGAAAAAATTGAGAAAGAGTCATCAATGATCTGGGGTGAAATTGATAAAATCGGAACATCAGATCCAAATTTTATGACTTATAAAAGATTCAAACAATCAAAAGGGACATTGATAGATGTAAGGAAGTTTTTTTATTTTACACTTCATTTTAGAGAATTGTTTTCTGGTGATGGCTTTACATATAATCAAAAAGGAGAAAAGACTTTAAAGGAATATATTTGCCTAAATCAAAAACTTAAGAACTTTTCTGATTATAGATTGATAGATATAGAAATTTCGATATGAAATGTATTTTTGAATCCAAAAAAATGGAATAATTAGTATAAATAACTTAAACTTTTCGATTAATGAGAATAATATTAATTATTATAATTATATGTATTGAGCTAATTGTTATTTATAATTATTGTCTATATACTTCATTACTTTATGGATTTCTTCTAAATGAGTTTCAATTCGCCCAAAAATATAGAATCTAACCTCTGGTCCTGTTCCACTTGGTCTGAAATAAAGTGTAGAATCTTCACTTTTTAATTGATAAATATCAATCATATTATTATTGTCTGATAATGCATGAATTTTATAGTTTTTATCACCTATTTCAATCATTTTTCCATCATTTTTTTCAAAATTCTTCATAATTCTTACTTTTTCTTCATCAACGGCAGAAATTGTACGGTTAATTCCTTTTATTGTCCAGTCAATTGCCTCTGAAATGATATATCCCCTACATAAAAGCTCAGTTATGAGCACCAAAGCAGGAACAGGATACTTATCCGCTATAATTGTAAACTCTGTCGAAAAGCTATATTCTCCAGTATTTATATTTTTTGAAACATTCAGAATACTTAATGTATGTCCTCCACTTTCTTCCCAAAAAACCATTAGAAAATCTTGTTTTTCGATATCTTGATTTTCCATTAATTTAATCAATTGTTCTCTAAGAGGGACTGCATTATCAATCTTTATCAAATTTCGGTTCTCATTTTCAAAATAAAGAATTGCCGTATCAATTTTAGACTTCTCTACTTCTATTCCAAGGAGGAAATACATAATTATACCTAAATGTTTATAACCTACTCCTGTCAGAATATTTATAAAACTTGTATGATCTCCACGTAAATCACTCGGTATGGTTCTCACATTAATTATTTTCTTATTATATTCGTTAGCAAGAATATTATGCAAAGCTGTATAGATTTCATTAGGAATGTAAGTAAAATATTCTCCATTTTGCTTTACATATAATGCAATCCTATCTCTATCAGCATCTAACAACAATGCAATATTGGAATCAACTTGAGTCATTAATTCCTGTAATTTTTTCTCGTGGATATTCTTCAAAGGATTTGGAGGATTAAGTTCCTCTTCAATAAGAGTAATATTTGCTCCATAGTATTTGAAGAGATCAACAATTCCCCTTGCTTTACCTAAGTATGGCCAAATTATTATATTCCTATCTCGGATGCTCTTTATTTCGAGAACTTTTGATAATAAATGAATAATATAATCATTATTTTTTTTCTCAGCATCAATTATATTGGGAGAATATTCTGCTTTAAAGTGAATCTCTTTTAATTCAAGAGCTTTTTTAGATACATCTTTAATAAGATTACCAGATATGGGTATTGAGTAGTCGATATAAAACTTTATTCCATTCCATGATAAATCGTTGTGACTAGCAGTCAACACGATAATGAGATTAATATCATCATATAATGCAACTGAGGCAGCACCATAAGGAGAAGAAACTTTAGATTCTCCGGGAATGTCTTTCTGATAATAAATTTCATACCCCTCGTAAGAGAAAATCTGAGAACAATATTTCAAAAGAATATCTTTACTTGGTCTATTATCAGTAACAATTAATATTTTTAAATTTTGATTTTCTTTCATTTCTTTAAATTTTAGACTAATTGCTTTGAAAACTCTAAGAAATAAAAAGAGTTTTCGTTTGGTTAGTACATACTTTTCTTTATCTTCTTTTAATTCGATGTTAAATATTTGAATTCTTAATCCGGATGTAGGTGCCACAATTGGGTCAATTAAATACTCTTCTTCTCTAGTTAAATCTGGTAATTTAAGGTATTTAATACCTCCTTCTAAATTTTCTAATTTTATATCTTCAATCTCAAAATCAACCAAGAAACTCACCAATTAATTAATAAGATAATAGAGAATAGGATTAACTATTTTATAACTATTTTTATTGGAGGGTAAAATAAACTTCTCTCATAAAATTTATGATAAATCTTTAATAGCTTCTTTTAATATTGCTATTATTTTCTCACGATACATTGGTTCAATAGCAATCATACCATAAGTTTTAATACGACGTTTTTCACTCGACAATATTTTCTCACAAAATTCAGGAGTTAGTCTATTAGGTAAATCCTGTTTATTTGCAATACCTAAAACCATTTTGTCCTGAAAAAATTTATCCAACAAATCATGAATAATTTCTTTTGAACCATTAATATTTTCAAAAGTTGAATCCGTAACAAGTAGAGCAATATCGGAACCTGTCAATAAACTTTTCCACAAAGATCTAAATTGAGCTTGACCTGCAAAATCCCACAGCGTGACCGTTCTTTCAAATTCATCTCCCTCATAAGACACAATATCAGCTGTGATTGTTGGCACATATTCAAGATTAACATCTTTACCAGCTATAAGACGAGTTAATGTAGTTTTACCTACACCCCCAAATCCTATTATGGAGATTTTAATTGCTCCTAGTATTAAATTATCTAATTCTTTTTCAAATTCATAAAATATGGTTCTATTTCCAGCCCAACTTCCATCTTCTAATAATTTCCCATATTTCTCCATGAATTTGGCTCTTATACTGAGAATCTTAGAATTAACTAGAGAATCATCATCTTCTAAATCTGTACAAACAACAATAATGATGGTATCAATTATCGTATAGAAATATTTAAAATCTTCCGTTTGAGTACTCTTAATATCACTCTGGCTAATCTCTTTCATAAATCCTGAAAAAGCACTCAAAAAACCAGCTAATAAATCTCTATCTACCTCAGAGGTCCCATAATTTCTGAATAACAATGATTTTCCGTCTCTTGTTAAGATGTTAACATACTGTATCAAGTTTTACACGAGAGAAGTTTTTTATAATAGAATTATATTTATTAAATAATAAAATTCAATAAAAAATAAATTTTGTAAAAGATCTACTTTTTATTTAACGGCATCTCAATTAACAAGCAAGAGAGGAATATTAATGGAACCTGAAAAAACTGATGAGAAGCTTGATAATTTTGCTTCAGTGCTTGAAAAATTCGGGCTTGATATTATAACTAAAATGGGACAGACAAATTTAAAAATAAATATGCTCACTGATAAAATCGATGAATTAAGTAAAGCTACTCTCGATGTAAAAGCACTTTTACCTCAACTAACTAATGTAATCGAAAATCAAAAAATTTTGGAAGCTGAACTTGATTTAATTAGAACCTTAATTCAAAAATCAACTATAACATATCAACCGAATGAAATTGAAAGTGAGGGCGTAGAGAGGGATACTTCTGCAACTGATAAAAAAAAAGCGATTATCGATCAATTTCACACCTTAGAAAAGTATATTGAAGAAAATGATGGCCCTGAACATGTGACAACAAGTTTAGCTAATATTAAAGAAGAGATTTTCGTATTTACTGGAGGTCATAGAATTCTTTATGAAATTGGACAATTTACTAGTAAAATGAATGGTTTGGACACCCTTAATGATGATATAAAAAGGGAACTAAAAGAAAAAATCACATTCTGGATCAATAAATTGTCAGTAAAAGGATAAAATAAAGTTATAAAAAAATTTCTTTTATCTTTCTTCCAATTTTGAAAGTAAGGTAAGTTCTCCTATTTTATGAAATATTAGTTTAACATTATCTCCCGTTAATGCTGAGGTTTCGAAAAAAGGAGCGTTCAATTTCTGGCTAAGGTGTTCAGCCATTGGTAATATTATTTTTCTCTCGTCTTTTAAATCTATTTTATTGCCGACTAAGATTTTTGGAATACCTGAAAGTCCATATTTAACAGCTGTATTCCACCAATTATTTATATTCGAGAATGAACTAGACCTTGTAATATCATAAACTAACATCATCCCATCAGCTCCGTTAAAATATGGACGATGAAGCATGTAGAATTGCGGATAGACGCAATAGAGGAGAGCTCAATTACTTTGTCCAGCAATATCCCATACCATAAGAGTTATGTCCATATCTTTTCCCATATCGTTCTTTACTGTTACTTTCTCCTTGGTAATGTTAACTCCAACTGTCGGAATATATTCATATTCAAACTTTTCAGCACAGAAAGTCTTCAGAAGACTCGTCTTACCCACAGCGGGATCTCCGATTACAATAATCTTGTATATCATCTCAGAGGGTTTGTGGAACACTAATTCCTCTTCTTCTTTATCTGTAGTCATGGTATATTAGATAATTTTAGATTTTTTAATTAATTAATTAATGAAGTTCCAATATAAAAATTTTAATTGTTTTTAATAAGAAGTATAAAAATAAAATAAAAAGAAGATTATTCCATTTCAAAAACACTAATTTATTTCTTCCATCTAAAAATATTTTTTAAATTTAATTTAAAAGTCAAACTCTATAAGATAGCTTAGAGCTCATTTCGTTAATCAAGAGAAAGTTTATCAATTGCATAATTTTATTTTATTTAATTGAATATAACTCCTTTTAATTGACATAAATTGATTAAAAACATTATCTTTGACTTAGGTAACGTTTTATTGAATTTTAAACCAGAAGAATTCCTGTTAAGATACACCCAAGATGGTAAACTTATTAAAAAATTTATTTCTAAAGTGATTAGAAGTCGAATTTGGTTGAAATTAGATCGTGGTACACTTTCGGTGCAGAAGGCCAGAGAAGAGTTCCTTTCACGGTTTCCTGAAGATAGTCATTTAATAATTTCATATTTTGATCATTGGATGGAGATGCTGACACCTATACAGAATAATGTACGAATTTTAAGGGATTTAAAGATGAAAGGTTATAAACTGTATATTTTATCTAATTTTATTGAAGAAGCTTTCAATTATGTATGTAATAAATATGATTTCTTTTCTCTTTTTGATGGTGGAATAATTTCATGTAGAATTCATATAATTAAACCCGAGATTGAGATATTTAAAAAAATTATAGAAAAATTCAATCTTGATCCTGAAGAATGCCTTTTTATAGATGATGTAGCAACTTTTTTGTTTAAAGCGAGAAAGTTTAAGATTAAAACTATTCAATATCTCCCATATACAGATTTACGCGAAGAGTTACGAAATCTGAATATTGATGTTTAAATGCTGTGATTATGGAATTTTTCTTAGCCATTCAGCTTCATTTGTTTTGAAATTTTAAATTTTGATGCTTTGTTGTCTTCTCGGGATATAAAATAAATAGTATTTAGAGAGAATGTGATTTCCTCCCAATTTTTCTGTAATTTGTTTATCAATTTATTTAATTTGTCTTTCCCCATAATCTGTCCAACGCTTAAATGAGGTCTAAATCCCTTTTTGAATTTATTTACATCATTACAATCAGGTACAATATTTAGAATTTTTGCCTGTAAAGTTATGATAGATTCAATTGGTTCAGGATCAAGCCATAAAGTAAATCTTTGTCTTCCATGACCAAAGTAATCAAATTTTCTTAAAGAAATCTTAAATTGTTTAATAGGTTCGCATATTTCTGAAAAAATCCTCTCCAGTTTCGAATATTCATTTTCAGGCGTAAATGGGTATAATAGCGTTATATGTGGCATCCATCTATTGATTTGACGATCATATAGTTTGCGAATCTTTTGAATTGGTGCCCACTTTTCTATAGGAGGGATTATAACTACAGCAGAGTTATAGGATTTATTCATATCATTTAATAATTTATCTTTTTCAAATTCTATTACTATTTAACTCATTATAGCTATTATTTCTTTTCTCAATAAGTTTTGCAAAGCCTGAACTTAACCTAGCTATTTGAACTTTTAAAGACGCCTTACTCCCCCATTTCTTATATACTTCTCTTAATGTAAGCTGAAAACCAATTATGACAATAATAATAACAAAAAAATAATAGAAAGGATTAATTTGATTCCTAAAAAGAAAATATAAAATGTTATGAGACAAATAGATAGTTAGCGAATAATAAGAGAAATAAAATGTAAATTTATAGCTTTTTTTCGTCTCAAAAAGGTTAAATTCTTCAACGGATACCAAAAATGTTACAATAAGCAAATTAAATCCTAATGCAAAAATGATCAATGGAAAAGGTTGATCTATCAAAATAAGTGGATAAAATGGAAAAAAGTGAAGGCCAATGAGAATGAATCCTAATATTGATGAGGGAACTAAAAACTTATTCTTAAAAGCAATTCTTCTATCTTGTTGATTATTTATAATAAAAATATCAAAAATTATGTTTCCTACAACGGTTCCAAATAAGAAAAAAGGGAAATATACTAAAATTGGATCAAAATCTAAAGAGTTATATAATATATGGAATAACCCTCCATATAAGTTAAATTGTCCTTTATAGGGTAAAAGAAATGCTAAGATAAAGTGATTTATTATCCAAATGCCTATTGCAATAAAAATTCTAAAAATTACTGAGCACTTTAATAACGGCCATGCCATAAAAAGTGAAACTGAAATTGATAATAACATGTACCATGTCCAAATCCAGGAAATATTGTTCAGCCTTATGACAGTAAAAGAATTATAGATAATTGCAATAATAAAAATTGAGGATGCTCGAAATAGATATTCATTTCTCATCATGTGAAAATTGTAATTTTCATCAGTACTTACTTCTTGGATTTTGTTCTTATACCATAGAAAAGTGCTTATACCTGAGACGAATAGAAAACTAGGGGCAAATATTTTAGCTAAAAATAGATTAATTTCATATAAAAGCCAAGAGTTATAATCTACTACCCACCAGTCATATAAATGAATCCAAAGCATTATAAGAATTATAAATCCTCGAAATGCATCTATGCTTTTTAGTCTCTTCAAATAATATACCTATAATCATAAAAAGAAAGTTAATTTTGCTTTCTAGTATGATATTTTTAAAGAATTAAAAGGTTTTTAATACCAAAATCCATAAAATTAATTTATAAAATTATATAAATTTATTAGGGTAAATTCTATGTCTAAAGAATTTGAAAAAAATTTAGAAAAATATGCTGAACTAATTGTAAAAGTAGGTCTTAATTTACAACCTGGTCAGTACTTGTTGATCGGTGCTCCCGGACCTCCCCTTTATGGTACTCCTATTGAACTAGCACCTTTAATACGATTGATTGCAGTTAAAGCTTATCAAATTGGTGCGAAGTTTGTTGATGTTATGTGGGAAGATGATCAATTACATCATATTCGATTTCAGTATGCCAGCAACGATTCCTTCGAAGAGTTTCCGAGCTGGCGGGCTGATCAGGCAATTAAAATTGCAAAAGCAGGTGATGCAATCATAATGATAGCTTCTGAGAATCCCGATTTACTAAATGGACATAATATGAAAAGAACTAGTAAATTCTTGGATACTTGTTGGAAGTATTATAAACCTTTAATGGACCTGCGGCATAAAAAAGCGATGAATTGTACCCTTATTACTCCAACGCTCGAATCATGGGCTGAAAAAGTTTTACCTGATATTCCTCAAACCAAGAGAAAAGGAAAATTATGGGATATCATCTTTGATTTATGTCGTGTGAAACAAGATGATCCAGTTACAGCATGGAGGGATCATGTTAATCAACTCATCGCTAGGGCTAATTATTTAAATAATAAACAGTATTATTCATTAAGATTTGTAGCTCCTGGAACTGATCTGACAATAGGTTTACCTATGGGGCATTTATGGCAAAGTGCTCATATGACTAGTCAGAAGGGGATCAATTTCCTTGCTAATTTCCCATCTGAAGAAATATTTACAATTCCCCATAAAGATAAAGTGGATGGCATTGTTAGAGCAACTAAACCTCGGTTTGCAGAAGTAATGATTGAGGATTTTAACTTAACTTTCTCTGAGGGTAAGGTTATTAAAGCAACTGCTAAGAAAGGTGAAGAAATTTTGCTTGATAAACTCAAAAAAGATGTGGGTGCAAGTCGATTAGGTGAAGTTGCACTTGTTCCTCATAGTTCGCCTATTTCACAATCAGGTTTGATTTTTTATAATGTAATTCTTGACGAAAATGCCTCATGTCATCTTGCTCTTGGTCAATGTTTAAGATTATGTATGAAAGAGGGTGAAAAGATGTCTGATGATGAACTATTGGCTGCAGGGGGCAATATTAGTGGAATTCATTTAGATTTTATGATTGGATCAGGTGAATTGAATGTTGATGGCATATTTGAAGATGGAAGAGTCGAATCAATCATGCGAAAGGGTGAATGGGCATTTACGGTATAGGATGAATCTTTCATTGTATATAGAAAGAATTTTTCCTTTTTTTTTTGAAGTAATTAAAAATAATTAAAAGATTTTTATGTCAGAAAAATTAATTGTAATTTGAAAAATGAAAATTAAGCAACGTCATTTCATTAGGAAATCCGAATTGAAATCCCTGAAGAATGATATCATAAAGCAATATGATCGTAAATTTATTGATCAAATTTTCCAAAAAAAGGCGAATGTAGAACTTATTCAAACAGAATCTGGAGATATGCTTTATGCTATTAATAATGAATTGAAATTGTGGAAGTCAAAAGATGGATATATTCCTGTATTAACCTTGCTTTTAAACAATAGAGTGGACCTGAAAACTATAGTTGTAGATTTTGGAGCAGTCCGTTATGTAGCTAATGGCGCAGATGTTATGCGCCCTGGAATAACCAAAATCGATCCATCAATTAAAAAGGGAGATATCGTACAAATTAGAGAAGAGACACAAAATCGAGCGTTAGCCGTAGGAAAGGCTTTGTTTGATGCTCAAGAAATGGAATCTAAAACTTCTGGAAAAGTAATAAAGAATCTACATACGATTCAAGATTCTGTGTGGGAATTTGAGAAAGAATTTAAGTAAATTCTGCTTTCAAAATTAATTTCAGTTCTTTTCTTTCAGATTCAACTAACTCATTAAGAGAATAACTTTCTGATTCATAATAATCAATTAAACTTCCAATTTGTTGAAATTTTGACAAGTTAAGTATAATTTTTAAACCTTCTTCAATAATTTTTGTATCTTCAACCTCACATGAGATTTGCATTAAACGGATTATTGAATTTGATCTCCATAACTCATTTTCATAAACTTTATTTTCCAAACATAGGAAATCTTCAAAAATTTTATGGAAAAACTCGGTTTCTGAGATCAATTTTAACTTAAACCACCTCAACCCTTTCCAATTAAAAGAATAGAATTTCTCCTAGTGTTAACATGTTAATATATCTAGTCTAATATTTTAATCCCAATTATTTCTGAAATATTGCGTTATAGTATTACATACATCTGAAAATTCCGAATGAAATGTTCGAAATGCTATATTCTTCTATGCATCAATTATCAAAATTGAATAGATTTTACTATTTTTTCAGTGCTTTTCTAAAATCTTATTTACTTTTTTATTATTGGTTTTAAACTGATACGATTAATATAAATTATTTATTTTTAAAATAATTAAAAAAGCTCATATTATCTGGATATGTAAAAAAATCTCCAGTGGAAAGATAATATTTGTAACCCCACGTAAATTTTCTTTAGTGGATAGTTCTGAGCTTTTTACTTTATGATTTATAAGTGAATTCGGAAATATTGTTTCTTGTGTAATATAGAATCAGAGAATCATAACATCTGAGTGATATATGTGTGTTTCATGCATATTACACGATGTTATAATAGAACTCGATTTTATATTATTCGGAACTATCTATTGATGGTCATATTGAGTATATTAATAAATATATCTCGATGACTTATCATCGTTATAACAAAAAAAGAGGTTGTATGTGTGAAAATGAGCATGTATCGATCATATTTGCTAAAAAATAACTTCTGGGCCAAAAAAGGGAATGAAAAGAGTCCAAGTGCCGAAAAAGTTTTTATCAAACATGATTTAGAGGTTGGTGGAATTTATGCCATCATTGAAAACGAGAAAAAAGGAGTAAAAATAATTACTGAGGGCAGAGAATATTTTTTCAATAATTTTGACAAGTTAGATTCTTTTCTAAATCGTCTACAACAAAGAAAAGATGATTTTATGAAAATTCTCAGAAGGAAAAATATTTCTAAAAAATTAAGAATGTTAGAGATTTAGATTTTTTTCATTTTATATTTAAATACTATAAACTGGTTGAAGTCCTGTTTGAAAGTGTCGTAATCGTAATTCAGCTCCTCGAGAAATTTCAACTCTTGGAATCTTGTCTCGATTTTTATATAATTCAATAATTGCAGCAACAGCATAATCAATATGTGAGGCACTATAAACATTTCTCGGAACAGCAAAGCGAACTAAATTCAAAATTCCTTTCTGCTGCTCTGGAGATTTTTTATCCCATTCAAAAGCAAATGGTCCTAATTCACAAGCTCTAATACCATATTGTCTTAATAGTTCAATAGTAAAACCTACGCCACCAAAATCTTCTTTTTTCATATCAATTCCTTCAAAAAATTTATCCATATCAAGATATATTGCATGACCACCAGCTGGAAGTATTACTGGGATACCTTTTTCTGCTAATTTTCTTGCAAACTCTCTAATTTGCATCTTTCGCTCATTAAGATAAGTTTCTTGTATCACTTCATAAAGACCAGCTGCAAGTGCCATAATGTCTCTACCTGACATACCACCATATGAATCATTACCAAATGTTAAAATCTGTTTTTCTTTCAATTTAATTCCAATATCTTCATCAATAGAAAATTTCTTATGGAAAATTCCTTGGTCTCTGAAAAAGAATCCCCCACCCATATTAGCCAATCCATCCTTTTTGAAACTTATAGTAAAACCATCAACATAAGAAAACATTTCTTGAATGATTTTAGGTATAGAACGTTTTTTATAACCATTTTCGAACTCTTTTATGAAACTAGCATTTTCAGCAAATCGACAAGCATCAAAAAAGAAGGGAATATCATATTTTTTTGCTATTTCATGGACTTTTCTAATATTTTCCATAGATACAGGTTGTCCTGCGGCTGTATTATTAGTAATCGTTATATAGATTAATGGTATAGATTCTACATGTTTTTCTCGGATAAAAATCTCTAGTTTTTCAACATCCATATTTCCTTTAAATGGATTTCTTTTATCCATTTCGTTATAAGGAAATTCTTCAAATAAATTCACAGAAAATAAATTTAAAGGTTGAATTCCATTTGCTATTATATTAGCTTCTGTAGTATCAAAATGACCATTATTAGGGATATAGAATTTTCTATTAGGGAAATTTTTCCTTAAAATTGGTGAAATCGTTGAAAATAATAAATGTTCTGCACATCTTCCTTGAGGTACTATAAAAGCATTTGGTCGGGAAAGCTGATGTATACCTCCGTTTACAAATCCTCCTTTATATGTAGTCAAGTAAAGCTCATCCATTAATTTCTTAATAGAAGTTTCTCCAGAAAGGATTAAATTAATAGCTCTCTTTGGATTATCACCTCTCTCAAATGTATCTCTAATAGCATCTAAAAGCACATAATATCCTTTATTTCGAGCGTAAGATTCATCTCCATGGAAGAGAGCAGCCCATTGGAAATCTGTCATAGTCCCTGAGCCAGAGTCCGATAAAAAATCTAAAAATAATAAATCTGCTGGAAAAGAAAACATGTTATATTCAGTTTTTTTAAGTGCATATTCTCTTTGTTCCTTTGATACTTCTTTAATTGTCCTTACAACTAATGGTTTATTAGCGGGGATTGGAATCCCTAATTCATTTTGCAATTTCAAAAATTTAACACCAAAATGAGTTTTTCACATCTGTTAGTGTTTATCATAAATTTTACAAGGTTTAATAATTTATTTCCATGTGAATTGAAATAATGGGATATAACATTTGGGAAATTAAGTTAACTAATTAAGAGTAGACATTATTAAAATTAAAAATTTAAATATTATAGTTTTAAATAGAATATTATTATATTTTGAACTAAACTTAAAGCAAAAAAAAAGAAGTGTTGGAGTATGGAACTCCCAGATTATATTAAAAATAGAGTATGGCAAGATTCTTTACCTAAAGGAATGACTTTAGAACTTGAGATTCCTGATGATATGACCTTAATTGATGTAGCACTTAACGGTGCGAAAAAATTTAAAGAGAAAATAGCAATGGATTTTTATGGAAGAGAATATACTTTTGATGAAATGGGAATATTAACTAGGAGATTTGCAGCAGGTTTAAAGGATTTAGGAATAAAAAAAGGTGATATTGTAGCTTTATGGCTACCTAATTGTCCACAATTTGCCATTAGTTATTTCGGTACAATTTTAATTGGAGCAACAGTCACAGCTATAAGTCCGTTGTTCGTTGCAAGAGAATTAGAATATCAAATAAAAGATTCTGGAGCTAAATATCTTATCCTTTTAGAGAGATTTTATAAGCAATTCAAGCGAGCTAATAAAAATTTGGATTTACACAAAGCGATTATAATCAATATTGAGGGTAATATTCCGGAAATCCCCGAAAATGACCAAATTATTCATTATAATACAATTTTAGAAAAAAATCAAGAACCGTTAGATCAATTTCCAGAAGATATTGATCCTAAGAAAGATGTTGCTGTAATTCAATATACAGGGGGTACTACAGGCTTACCAAAAGGCGCACGTTTATCTCACTATAACATAGTAGCAATGACACTCGAGATTAAGCAAATTACTGATTATATGAAGGAACACTATTTTAAAGGTGATTTGGTGACGTTATCTATTTTACCCTGGTATCATATATATGGGCAAACTTGTGAGTTGATCAGCAACCAATTCGCAGGAGGAAGAGGGATTTTAATACCAAGTTTTGACCTTAAAATGATTGCGCAAGTTATAGATGATTATAAACCCAATTTAGTTTTAGGAGTTCCAACTATGTTTATTAACATGTTGAATTCTCCACACCTAAAAGATATTGACATATCTTGTTTGAAATATGCTAACGTTGGGGCAGGAGCACTACCAGTCGAAGTGGCTAAAGAATGGGAAGAAAGGACAGGATTCCAAATGGCTGAAGGTTATGGACTTAGTGAAACTAGTACAGGAGTCAGCACTATGCCACCATGGTCGAAAAAGAAGGAGGGAAGCTGTGGTCTTCCTTTTGCTAATACATATATAGGAATTATTAACGAGAATTTAAAATTTCAACCACTTGGAGAACCAGGTGAATTAGTAGTATCAGCGCCTCAGGTAATGTTGGGTTATCATAACAGACCAGAAGAAAACGAAAAGGTTTTCTTTGAAGCAGGGGGAATGAAATGGTTGAGGACTGGCGATTACGCAAAAATGGATGAAGAAGGTTATGTTTTTCTTTTGGATCGATTAAAAGATATGATAAAATATAAAGGACATTCAGTCTATCCAAGAGAAATAGAGGAAATTCTATATGAGCATCCAGCTGTCTTAGAATGTGCTGTAATAGGTGTAAGTGATCCATTAAAAGGAGAAGAAATCATGGTTCATATAATTTTAAAACCAGAATTTAAAGATAAGATTTCGGAAGAGGAAATCATTAATTGGTCAAAAGAAAATATGGCAGCGTATAAATATCCAAGAATAGTAAAATTTGTACATTCCTTACCAAAAAGTGCAATCGGTAAAATTTTACGACGTACTTTAAGAGAAAAAGAAGCAAAACGAGTGTAAAAATAAGAAAATCCACCTATTATCGTTTTAAAGTTTCCGAATCCTAACTTAAGAATACTGCATTCTTTTACCTTTTTTGTATTTCTCTACTTAAAGAAATAAACAAGGTTCTTTCAATTTTGAAAATGTAGAAAAAGATTGAAATATTATAACATTAGAGTAGTGGTTTATTTATGCAAGATTTTAATTTATGAAAAATATCGAAGTATTTTAAAAATTATGAAAAAAGATAAGGAAAAGAATAAAGAATATAGGAAGTGGCTTTTAAAACACCTCTTTAGACAAAAATACCTTGTAATGTTAGTTATTATAGGAATCTTTGTGGTAAGTTTAGGTGTCACTATAATGCCAATAATAATTGGCAGAATCATTGACAATGTCTTAATAACTCGAGATTTAGGTAATTTACTGATATTACTTGTTATCGGACTTTCTGTATCTCTCGCATATAATATATCTGATTATTTGGTAATGATGCTGGGGCACTTTCTTGGCTTGAAAATTGAAAAAAATATGAGACAAGAATTTTTTGACACAATCCAATTAAAAACGTTAAGTTTTCACGATAATGTTCGAACTGGGGATTTACTTGCATTTGCTACGAATGATGTTCGAGTAATTAATACAATGGTCGCCCACGGAAGTTTTTTTATTTATCCTTTCATCCAAATATTCATAACTTTATATTTATTAATCGAAGTTTTAGACTATCGTTTAGCTTTATTTAGTTTGCCTTTCATAGTTTTATACTTTTATTTTATTTTGTATTATCGAAAAAGTCTTTCTCCTTTTGTTACTAACCGAATGAAAAAGTATTCAAATTTAGCCGTAGTGCTACAAGACTCAATAAGTGGTGCAAATGTAGTCAGAGCTTTTAATGCTGAAAGGTTAGAAAGAAAAAAGTTTAGAAGATCTGTAATTGATTACAAGAATAATATGGTTGGGCAAAACATTGTCCAAGCTAGATATTATGCTTTACTAATCCTTTATCTATTGATAGGATGCACGTTGTTAATGTGCTCCTTTTTAGTTTATCAAAATTCACTAACAGTAGGAGATCTAGTCGCTATCAATATCCTTCTTATAGCACTCATCGAACCTACAAGGATGATTCATTGGTCCACAAATGATATGATGAATGGATTTGCTGCCGCTTCACGATTATATACTTCGCTTTCTAGCGGAGAAAGTGAGACTGATAAAGATACGACTTTAGAATGGCCAAGGAAATTCAAAGGAAAAATTGAATTCAATAATGTATCATTTACTCATGAGAATGAAATTAAAAATCCTCGACCAACCCTAAGCAATATAACCTTTAGTATTGAACCATTTGAAAGAGTTGCTCTTGTTGGTCCTACTGGATGTGGGAAATCAACTTTAGCAAAATTAATTTTATCTCTTTATAAACCACAAGAAGGATCTATTCTTTTAGATGGAGTAGATATAAGAAATTATCCTCTTGAAGCTTTAAGAAAACATATTGGTTATATTGAGCAAGAAATTTATCTTTATCCAAGAACTATAAAAGAAAACATCAAATTCGGTAAACCTTATGCTACTGAGGAAGAGATATTTAAAGCTGCGGAGTTAGCTCAAGTTGATGATTTTGTTAAACAGCACCCTAACGGATATGAGTCTATTGTGGGTGAAAGGGGAGTGCGACTCTCTGGAGGAGAAAAACAACGCATAGCCATTGCTCGAGCATTTTTGACAGACCCAAAAATTCTCATTTTTGATGACTCTGTTTCCGCAGTTGATAGTGAAACTGAAGAGAAAATAGGTCTTGCCATGGAAAATATCTTAAGAAATAGGACTACCATAATAATTACTCATCGTTTACATACAATACGAACTTCAGATAAAATAATTGTACTTAGGAACGGAAAAATTGTAGCAGAAGGGAAGCATAATGAATTGTTACAGATTTCAGAGGATTATCGACGAATTTTTGGTAAAAAAATACTCAATCAAGTATAATTCTTAAAAAAAGAGAGAGATGATTAAGGACGGGCCTTTATGCGGGATTAATGAACGAAGAACGAAGACGAAATTATTCCGATAGGGAATTGTTTGTTCGATATGTCAAAAGAATTAATCCTTTTAAAAAAAGTGTTATTCGTATAGCACTTTTCATTGTAATTTCGGCAGGAGCAGATATTCTTAATCCTTTAATACTTTCGTATATTGTAGATGAGTTTATTAAGTTAGAACCGAATTTTTTTCTAATTTTTGGTGCTTCATTCCTTTATATTATATTATATGGTGTAATATGGTTGATGTTTTACCTACAATATAAAGAGATAGCTAGATTTACTCCTTTTTTTGCAGAACGACTCCGAATGGACATTTTTGATAAGTTGCAAGAGCAAGATATGAGTTTCTTTGATAATCATCAAACAGGTGGATTAAACACAAGAGTTACTAACGATGTCGTTGATTTTGGTGATATAACATTTTTGATAGTGGAAACAATTGGAAATCTTTTTCTAAGTGGTTTAACTCTTGGTATCCTTATCTGGTTAAATACTTCTCTGGCTCTTATTGCCCTTGCAACAGTTCCCTTTATCTTATTGTTGATGATTTCCCTTAGAAAGCTCGCAAGAAGAGTAAGTAGAAGGTATAGGAAAGCATTAGACAATGTTAATATATCTATGGTTGAATTAGTCGAGGGTATACATGTTTGTAAAAGTTATGGACAAGAATCAATAATTTCTGAACAATTTGATGAGATAAATAAAAATTATTTTAAAGCGGGATTTAGATTGACAGCCGTGACTCATCTGTGGAGGAGGCTGCTTGGTTTTATCTCTACTCTTACATTTATTATTATAATGTATATAGGAGGTCATTTAGTCTTTAGAGATTTGTTAAGTCCTGGGAGGCTGTTTGTATTTTATCTCTATCTTCCAACATTTTTCCGTCCTATTATGGTACTCACAACTTTTTTCCCTCAATTCAGTACAGGTATGGCTGCATACGAACGCATTCTAGAAATTCTTGATTCAAAACCAATTGTTATCCAAAATCCTAATGCTATCGATGTGGAGGAGGTTGAAGGAGATATTGAATTTGAAGATGTCGATTTTAGTTATAATAGCAATGAGTGGGTTTTTAAAGGTTTAAATCTCAAAATAGAAAAAGGCGAGAAACTTGCCATAGTTGGACATACTGGTTCTGGAAAAACATCTTTAGTTTCACTACTTGCGAGGTATTATGAATTTCAAGGGGGATCAATTAAGATTGATGGAATTGATATCAGAGATATGACCTTAGAATCATATAGAAAAAACCTTGGTATGGTTCCGCAGGATGTTTTTTTATTTTCAGGAACTATAGAAGAAAATATCCGATATGGGAGACAGGATGCGGCAGAGGAGGATTTATGGAGAGCTATTAAGGCAGTCCATGCAGAAGAATTAATTGAATATTTACCAGAAGGATTTCAAACACAAGTAGGTGAGAGAGGAAAGGGAGTCTCAGCAGGCCAAAGACAATTAATTAGTTTTGCTCGGGCACTCTTAACCGATCCAAAAATCCTAATTCTTGATGAGGCGACCTCAAGTGTAGATGCATACACAGAAGCAGTAATTCAAGAAGCTCTAGATGTTTTATTATCTAATCGAACCTCAATTGTTATAGCACATAGATTGTCAACAGTAGTTAATGCTGATCGAATATTAGTGATGGATCATGGGGAAATCATTGAAGAAGGTGATCATAAGTCTTTACTTGCAAAAGGTGGAAAATATGCTCAATTATATAAGCAGTATTTTGAACATCAAAATCTGGATTGGCATCCAACTTATACGACATCAGAAGTTCAAAGCTCTAAGTAATGATTCTATTTATCTTATATTGTAAAAACAATTTTATTGAAAAACATATTATTATTACCTTAGTCCTAGAAATTATGAAAAACAGATTTAGTTTTTTCTATCCTTGGTAGAAGTATGAATGAAAGAATAAAAAAACTACGTACTCAAAGTCGTGAAGCAATTCCCTATCTTTCTTTAGAACGAGCATTATTAATAACCGAATTCTTTAAAACTGGTGCAACTCATAAATTCTCTCCTGCAATAGCTAGAGCAAAAGCATTCGAATATATCTTAAAGAATAAAGAAATCTATATTAATGAAGGAGAGTTAATTGTTGGAGAGCGTGGTCCAGGACCAAAAGCAACTCCAACATATCCTGAAGTATGCTGTCACAGTTTACAAGACTTAGAAATTTTAAATATTCGAGAAAAAATATCATTTAAAGTATCAGAGCAATCAAGGAAAGAAACAAAAGAAATTATTATTCCTTATTGGAAAGGTAAAACGATTAGAGAGAAGATTTTTTCCCAAGTTGACCGAGAATGGATTGATGCCTATGAAGCAGGAATATTTACTGAATTTATGGAACAACGAGCACCAGGACATACTGTAGCGGGAGATATTATTTGGAGAATGGGATTTTTAGAATTTAAAGAATTAATTAAAAATTCTATAAAAGAATTAGATTTTTTTACCGATCCTGATGCTTTTGATAAGAGAGAAGAATTGAATGCTATGACCATAGCAGCAGACGCAATTATCGCTTATGCTAATAGATATGCTGAAAAAGTGAAAATTTTAGCTGAAAAGGAAACTGATCCTATAAGAAAGAAAGAATTAGAAAGAATTTTTGAAATCTGTTCCTATGTACCTGCAAATGCTCCGAGAAATTTTTGGGAAGCATTACAGCATTATTGGTTTATTCATCTGGGTGTTATAATTGAGTATAATACTTGGGATTCTTTCAATCCAGGACGTCTCGATCAGCATTTATATCCCTTTTTCAAAAAGGATATTTCCGAGGGTAACCTCACTAAAGAGGAAGCCATAGAATTGCTTCAAGCGTTCTGGATAAAATTTAATAACCAACCAGCTCCACCTAAAGTAGGTGTTACCGCTGAGGAAAGTAGCACTTATACAGACTTTTGCAATATTAATATAGGTGGACTAAAAGAAGATGGTTCTGACGGTGTTAATGAATTATCATATATTCTTCTGGATGTAATAGAAGAAATGCGTATCGTACAACCAAGTAGTAATGTGCAAATTAGTAAAAAAACTCCTGATGATTTTTTAAAACGAGCTATTAAAATTATAAAAACTGGATTTGGTCAACCTTCAGTGTTTAATGCTGATGCGATTATTCAAGAACTTATACGCCAAGGAAAGTCATTGATCGATGCAAGAAAATCCGGGGCAAGTGGATGTGTAGAAGCTGGAGCTTTTGGAAAAGAAGCTTATATACTAACAGGATATTTTAATTTAGTGAAAATCCTCGAAATTACTCTTAATAATGGAATAGATCCTGCATCTGGAAAACAGATTGGATTAAAAACGGGGAATCCTATAGTTTTTAAAAATTTTGATGAGTTAAAAGAAGCTTTTGCTAGTCAAATAAATTATTTTGTAGATATAAAAATAAAAGGTAACCAAATTATTGAACGAATTTGGTCTCAAAGTCCCTCTCCATTTTTATCTATAATAATTGAAGATTGCATTAAGAATGGTAAAGATTATAATGATGGAGGTGCAAGATATAATACTTCTTATATTCAAATCGTAGGTATGGGAAGTATAACAGATTGCTTAACATCTTTAAAGTACAACATTTATGACAATAAATTCATAAATATAGAGGAACTTTTAAAAGCACTAAAGAAAAATTTTAAAGGATATGAAGATTTACGTCAAAGATTAATAAATAAGTCCCCTAAGTATGGCAATGATAATGATTATGCGGATTCCATCACTCAGGATGTCTTTGAAATTGTATATAATGCGATAAATGGACGTCCCAATACAAGAGGTGGTGTACACCGGATAAATCTTTTACCAACAACTGTCCATATATATTTTGGTAAAGTAACTGGTGCAACTCCAGATGGTAGGAAAGCATTTGAACCATTATCAGAAGGTATTTCTCCTGTTCAGGGAATGGATCTTAAAGGTCCAACCGCAGTGATTAAATCTGCGGGAAAAATTGATCATCTACGTACTGGAGGGACATTATTAAATCAAAAATTCTCACCTAAATTCTTTTCGAGTGATACAGGTATAAATAATCTGTCTTATTTAATTCGGGCCTATTTTAAAATGGATGGCCACCATATACAATTTAATGTAGTCGCAGCAGATACTCTACGAGCTGCACAGAGAGATCCAGGGAAATTTAAAAATCTAATCGTCCGAGTGGCAGGTTACAGTGATTATTTCATTAATTTAGGCTCTGATTTGCAGGATGAGATTATAAAAAGAACGGAACATGCAATAATTTAAACCTAGATCTCGAATGTTGAAACTAAATTTCTCAAATTTTCTGAAAAAAGCTGTCTAAAATAGGTTTCTTAGGTGATTTTCTTTTTTTAGTGTACATATTCAGTACATAAGATTTAAATATAATAATTCTTAATTTGATCATGTACATAATCAGTACATAGAAAAAATTATGATTAAAGAAAATGAAAAAAAATAAGTATTATTCGAATTATTAAAAGGGTGAAATTTGAATAAATGAGTGAAAATCACAATTTAAAGATAGAGGAAGCCGAAACTTTAAAAGAATTAGAAGAACTAATAAGTAAATCTATTCCTCGGGTAGAAGACATAAGGGATGCAACCTTTGGGGTGAAAATCGATGGTGATCATATAACAATGTTAAAGCTGGATGGTAGTGTATTACGAAAACTAGGTAAAAAATTAAGAACACTTCCAGAGTCAATTGGAAACCTCACATCACTTAATTTTCTTGATTTACGTTATAATAATCTAAAAACTATCCCTGAATCGATTGGAAATCTCACATCGCTTGAATATCTTAATTTAAGATCAAATAGAATAGATACATTTCCAGATTCAATAGGAAAAATGAAATTTCTTAGAATACTTATTTTAGAAAATAATCCATTAAATAATATCTCTAAATCGATCGGAAAATTATCATCACTTAAGGAACTCTATTTAGCGGGAGCAAAGTTAACAATGCTCCCTGATTCAATTGGAGAACTTTCCTCTTTAAGATATCTAAGTCTTGGAAATAATCAATTAACCACTCTCCCAGAGTCAATAGGGAATCTTTCCTCACTTAGAACCTTATGGTTGAGTGAAAATCAATTAGAAGTACTCCCAGAGACTATTGGAAATTTAAAATCTCTAAAAGTACTTTTTTTAGCGCGTAATAATCTCACATATCTTCCCAAGTCATTTAAAAATTTAACATCCTTAAAATCTCTTTTTCTATGGCATAATAAAATAAAGGAACTCCCAGAGTCAGTAATTCAACTTGGATCGCTCCAAACGTTACGATGGGATGATCCTGAAGCACCAGTATCATATAAAGCTTCAGTTGGAGAAAATTCCTCACCTATCTCTCTTAGAACTAATATAATGAGCGAATTAAAGAAAAAAGCAATTCCCGCTCATAAAAATGGAATTTATCTGGCAAGACCAAATGAGGAAGAAATAGAAGTGAGAAAAGTCGAAAGGCTCAAACGTATCGAAGAATTAAGACAAGTAGAAGAAGCCATGAAAAAAACGCAACAAGTCAAATTTTTAGCTAGTATCGCTGAATTAGATGATATTAAGTATTATGCACAAATTACTCACCAATCACAATCTGAATTTATTCGTAATGCAATAAGGGAAAAAATAAGACTTATGGAAGCTCAATCTACAGAAAAAGGTTTGAATAAGCTTGAAAGTAAACAAAAAGTTAAGTTAAGCTTTGAAGAATTAAAAAAGATTAGAAAAGCATTAGAGAGATTAGAAAGGAAAGAGAAATCATAAGTAAACAAACTCAATTTGATTTTTGGATAACAAATTTATATCTTGTAGTATTGCGAAAAGTTCAAGATTATTGAAGTAAACTTTTACATTATACATCTAATGAATAAACCATTTCAATAAAACACACTGGTGAAAGTTATCGAAAGTATTCATATTGATGACAGATCGTATCGCAGATTAATTGATTTATTAAGAGGTAAAACAGGTTTAAATTTTGAATATTATAATCCGATGTTTGTTGAAAAAAGAATAAAATCAAGAAGGATTCGAGTCAACTGTCAGTCAGCTGAAGAATATTATGAGTATCTATCTTCAAAGAAAGAGGAGATAAGGAAGTTTGTTGACGGTTTTACCATAAATTTTACTTTTTTCTTTAGGTTTTTTTATCTCTCTAACTTTAAAAAATACAAATCATTTTTACTTTTATTATTTAGATTAGGAGATTTATTCTTGAGTAGAAGATAGGTAATGGAAAGTATTCACCTTAATCAAAAGTGGCGATTTTGGCCCATACTATGTTTAGCATTCATATATGCATTTAGTAATCCCCTATTAATGTTAGCAACTCCAATTTATTTCTTTCAACAAGGAGTTCAAATAAAATTTATTAGTATATTATCCACAGCTCTCACAGTCACCTATAGTATTTCTCCCATTGGATTAAATAAAATCTCCGATAGATTAGGACGAAGAAAAAGTGTTATTATTTCTATGATAGGAGCTACATGTGCTCAATTAACATTTTATATTACATTGGCACCTATTGCTTTTTTAATTGAGAGGTTATTCGAAGGTTTTATCTTAGGTTTCTTTTTTCCAAATCTTCAAGCAAGTATTTCGGATAATCAGTCTATCGATCATAATATATATCTAGCAAAATTTAATTTGTCTTGGAGTATCGCAATAGTATTAGGATTATTATTTGGTGCAATATTATTACAATTTACAGATAATTTACAACTTCTTTTTTATATTAATCCTATTTTCTTAGCAATAAATGCTTTTATAGCAATTTTATTCTTCCAAGAGCCTATCAATCCTAATTTCGAAATTCAAAATAGTGCTTCTGATTTTAATATTAATCATTCTGAAGATATCCAAACATCAATAACAATAAGTAATTATTATATTCCTGTAATCATCCCTTTACTATTTATACTTGCGAGTTCCTTTGCGTCAGGAAATGGTACTTTATTGTATCCAATTAGATCTGAAATACTAGGGTTTCATCCTTCAAGCACGTATTTTGTTAATGTATTTGCAACACTTAGTCAAACATTAGCAATGTATGTGGCAACACTTATCGCTTTAAATAAACTAAAAATTACTGCAGCATTTATATTGATTATTTACTCTTTTCTATTCATTTTATTCAATTTGAATGAAATTTATCCTCTTTTTATTATTTTGTTTATGTTTTCAGGATTCTTTTACGGATTTCTATATGGAGCAGCATCAAAACTATTCCTCACTCTTAATATAATAAAGAAAACTTCCAAATATAGTAGCATTTCAGAAAGCTCTGTTGGAGTTACATTTTTTATATCACAACTTTTTCTTGGGTTTATGGCGGATATTAACATAAGTTTAGCATATTCTATGTTATCTTTAACATTGATTGTAATTTTTCTCATAAACCTTATTTTCATAAGAAAATTTCAAGAAGTTGAGAAAGTATAGAATGATTTCAAAAAAAGTTCTAAAAATATGTGCATCTATTTTAAATATAATCGGCTGTATTCAGTTCATAATTTTAACTAGCATTGCTATGTTGTATTATACAGGTGGGACTTACGCTGATCCTACTACTACTAATTATCAATTCTGCTATAATTTTTTTAGTGATCTAGGTCGAACAGTTGCCCATTCAGGAAATCCTAACAAAATTGCTTTTATTCTTTTTTTAATTGCACTTTCTATTTGGGGATTATTACAAATTCAATTTTATATTGCCTTAACCTTTTTATTTAAACATAATATAAATTTAAAATATTTTTCTTATACAGGATCAATTTTAGGAGTTCTTGCTGGAATATGCTATATAGGGATTGCTTTTACACCATCAAATCTCTTAAATCCTCTTCATGATTTGTTTGTTGTAATAGCATTTTCTTCTATATTTTTAAGTATTTTATTCTATTCAATAGCATTTTTTAAAAATAAGAATTTATCCCGTCTCTATGCCATAGCATTAATAGTTTCAGCATGTATTTTAGCTATTTATTTTGTGTTATTATATCTATATCCAAACCATAGAACTCCAAAAGATTTATTTATCCAAGTAACCGGGCAAAAAATAATGATATATACATTATTAGTATCTGGGATTCTGCTCGGATATGCTTCCTTAAAATATAATCTTTCTTGAATCAATTCTAAAATAAAATTTAAAGTCTTTGACCTTTTTAAATAAATAACACTTATTCTTTGTATTAATGATAAAATTATGAATAAAGAGAAAGAATTAATAAAACGACTACAAAATGGCTCGTTTCGTGGAATAGTATTTGATTTTGATGGAACTATATTGGATGTAAGAGAGCTTCTTGAAAGATCTATCAAAGAAGTTCTTGAAGAGTATGGGATTGCTACTGATATGGATACTACCATTCAAGAAATAGGAGCTTTACTTGAAACCATTCAAGGATATTCTCTCCCGAAAGTCCTTCTTGAATCTTACGAGATATTCAAATATATTACTGTCCTCAGCGATTTGTCATATTTTAAAAAACTGCGAATTGCGATAAAAATTTTCTCAAAATACTTAGAATATTCAAAAGAAGCTCCCTTATTCCCTGCAGTAAGACCTCTCTTAAAAAGGCTAAAAAATAAGGTAGATCTATTTGTGGTTTCTCATAATAAAACAGAAACAATAATAGAGCATCTTAAAAGCAAAGATATTTATGACAATTTTAAAGGAATTTTTGGAAGTGATATAATTCCAGCTCAAAAACCAGATCCTATGGCACTTCAACCAGCAATAGAATGTTATGATACAAGAAGAAGAGATGAATTTGTGATGGTAGGTGATATGCCTTCAGATATTATTGCTGGCAGAGAAGCAGGATTTTGGACAGTAGGTATCGCTAGTGGAATTAGTAAAAAAGAGATGTTGGAGGAGCAGGATCCTGATTTATTAATCGATTCATTAAATGATTTATTGCATTTAGTACAATAAAACCTATTCTAGGCAACATTCAAAAACGTATAAATAAAAAGCACTACTCAATCAAGTTAATTATGAATATAAGAAGATAATACTAATAATTATAATTAATTCTTATAGTAAGCTTGTATTAAATAGATATATAAATGAGATTTAAGAAGAAATAACCTTAGAATTTACTTTTTCAGAAAAACCAAGAGATGGATTTATTCCAGAATATCCTCTTTTCTTAATGCTAACTATTTTCACTGTAATTATTGCAATCCTCATCAGAATACACTACAAAAAGTTTTAAATCTTAAAAATTATTTTTCTTTTATTTACTTACATTTACATAAACGTCCTAATATGAGCGAAATATTTTTATATTTAATTATCAGATCTTTTAACCAACCGCAAATCTACATAAAATTTATACAGTTAAATGGTTTTACAAAAATGAAAAATTCACGAAAAACAATTTTGATTTTAAGTTTTAGCATAATCTTAATTTGGTCATTTTTTGCTCCGAGAACAGCTGCACAAGAATGGACCTATGATGGGGCAGATACAGAAAAAATACCTGACTTTTCAGTGTATCCTTCTGAGTGGTATGTATTTAATGTTACAGTTTCCTCAATTCCCCCAGAAAATTATACAATCTTTGAAATAGAAAAAGGAAACTATTCAGATCCATATGATGTGGGATCTAATGGAACTAGTGTCTTTGGAAAGTTGTGGATGGTAAATGATACCTCACAAGAAAAATACTTACTTGATTCAAACTTCCCTTTTGTACAGTGGAATAAATCTGTTGGATATTTTACATCAATTATGGGGATTATCCCTGTTGAAGCTAATGGAATAGTTTCAGAGCAAATATTAGATAATGTATCTGATTTCATTGAAATAGGTTTTGCTTTTTTTGGTTTTACTTTCGAACATTACGCCGTTTACCCAGATATATATTCATTTGCCCATTGGAATAGTTCTTATAATAATGCATACTTTTATGCGAATTTTACAAATGATGGAATTACAAAATCAGTTAATCATAATCTAGGACCTTCTTTCTATCCTAATATAACATTAATGTCTCAGCCAGCACAGCTCCCTCCAGAATTCAGTTTTACCACAGAACATGATACTTTAACTGTGAATTCAACAGAATTCAAGTTAAAAATCAATGTTACTGATGCTGATAATAACAACGATGGAAAAGTTGATACAGATTATCTTTATCGTATCCAGAATGGTACAGAATGGTCAAACTGGACTACAATACCGAATCTTCTAGATTGGGATTTAGGGGACGTCGAAGCGGGAAGTTATGGCATAACTGTAGAAGTAAAAAATATGTATGGAGTTACTCAAAAGGAAATAACCATCGAATATGAGCCCCCTAAGAAAAAACCTGGAATTATCCCTAGTTATCCAATTGCCCTGATTTCTATAATTGTACTTTTTAGCATTTCTATTATCATTCATAAATATCGGAAAAAATTAATACTGTAAAAAAACTATAATTAAATTCTCTATATCTTTTTTTTTATTTCTGTTATAGATTAAAATTACGCTAAACTAAACCATGTTTAGTTATCATTAAAACAATTCATAATTATATTTTCAAATATAACGATAAAAAGGATTTGAAACCCTCTACTGCTATGAAGTAAAGATTTAAATATGATTTATACTTACATCTCTAACGACATTTTTGTAATTTAATTTAAAATAAAATATGGAATTCAATGTGAGTAAAAATATGAAAAATACACTAAAAACAATTTTGATTCTAAGTTTCAGTATAATCTTAATCTGTTCTTTCTTTATTCCACAAGCTAATGCACAAGAATGGACCTATGATGGAGCAGACACAGAAAGAATTCCTGGTTTTTCAATATTTCCTTCTGAATGGTATCTTTACAATTGGACAGGGCCATACTTTGCTCCTGAAAATTATACTATAATGGAAGTAAGCAAAGCAAATATTTCTGAGGAAGATTATCCTCTTACTATGACACCTGCGAATGGTACAACTGTTTTTATAAATATGTATATGGTAAATGCAACCTCTGGAGAGAAGTCCACAATAGTGGAGGATGGTGAATTTTTTTGGTGGAATGAATCTGTAGGATATATTGCTATTCTTCCTATAATTATACCTGTAGGAGATAATGGTAAAGTTACAGAGGATATACTAGATGATATATCTTATTATTGGAATTCATGGCTTGGCCTTGGCGGTGAAGCTTATGAATATCGTGCCATCTATCCAAATATCAATTCTTTTGCTTTATGGAATGTTTCTTATAATACTGCTTATTGGAAACAAAACTTTACAGATACCGGAATAGGGAAAACCCTTGAATACAGTGGCCAATATTGGGGTGGTCCTAATATGACGCTTATATCACAACCTGCACAGGAACCTCCAGAGTTCAGTGTTACTACAGAACATGATACATTAACTGTGAATTCAACAGAATTCAAGTTAAAAATCAATGTTACTGATGCTGATAACAACAACGATGGAGATGTTGACACAGATTATCTGTATCGTATTCAAAATGGTACCGAATGGTCAG
>JBHLOC010000061.1:0-10677 GCA_048940925.1 Promethearchaeota archaeon
AAACTTCCGTATAAGATTGAAAATCTGCCTTATGTAGATTATAGAATCTGAATTATATAATTAGAAATATAATCCATTAAGCTATATTAGTTGAATTTTTGAACTAAATGAAATATCTATTCTCCTTTTTTTATCATCTCTAATTCGGATTCTATGCCCAGCAAATTTGCAACTTCAACTAATGCTTTCCATTCGGAATATGCATTTTCAGCTTCTCTTACTTTACCTTGAGACACCAGGAGTTTATGGGTATTGGCTTTTGATTCAATTAATCTTACAAAAATTCCCAATTTATCACTACCTTCTTCAGAATTCATATAATTTCTTAATGCATCGATCATTTTTGTTTCACTTTGTGAGACAGTGCCGATTGATTTCAAGGTATCACGAATTTCTGTCATTAAATCTCGATTATCTTCAAGCAATTTTAACTGTATTAGACAAATGTTAATAGCATCAGAATATGATTCACTCCCACTTTTTTCTTTGAATTCGTCTAATTTACTTTTAACAACATCATTTATTTCTATTGTTGGACTCATTTTCAATATATACATGGGAATTGTATTATTTAAATTTTAATATCATCTTTCGAAAAGGAAATAAAACTGCATCTTATTTGGAGGAGTATTAACTTGTAAAAAGTGTACCTTATTAATGAAAAAGCAAATAACAGTTAATAGATTGATACCTTCTTTTATAAAGATAACAAATTATGTAATCTATATTGATGTAAAGTCTGATTAGATATTATAGCTAACAAAAACGAGCATATTAATCAAGAATAAGATCATTTGATAATATTAACTTATAAACGTGATTATTTTTAAGAAATCAGTAAAGTTGCATTCTATAATAAATATAAAGAATGTTATCGTTAGATAATATTATGAAATCAAAAGAAGTTCTACGCTTGCTTAGAACCTCACGGCCCACATTATAGAGATATAAAGAACAAGGGATTTTAGATGCGTCAAAATTATCAAATGGTCAGTATAATTTTGACGAGAAAACAGTTTATTCTTTCTTAAATAAGGATTTTCTAAGAAAGAATTATCTCTATGCGAGAGTATCTACATACAAGCAGAGAAAAGACTTAGAAAATCAAATTGAACTACTGAAAAGTTGGAGTTTTCAAGCAGGATATAAAATTAATGGAATATTTTCAGATATTACTTCAGGAATTAACTTTGAGAATTGAAAAGAATTTTTCAATTTACTTGATGAGGTTCTTGACTACAAAGTAGCAAATGTTATAGTTTTCTATAAAGATAGGCTTAGTAGAATTGGTTTTAATTTATTTTATTATTTATTTCAAAAATTTGGTACAAATATTATTGTGATTTCTGAGGTAGGGAATGAAAAGTTGGATTTACAAGAGATATTTGAAGAAATTGTGTCACTCCTCCATTGCTATTCAATGAAATTATATTCAAAAAGAAAAAACAAATTTATTGATAATTTAATAAGAGAAGATGAGATTAACTGAACTAATTCAAGTGAAATATTCGCAAGAATTATCTAAATTATGCCATTTAACTAAGAATCTCTACAATTTAGCAAATTGGTATGTTAGACAAGAATTCTTTAATCTCAATAATATTCTAACCTATTATGATTTAGATTTCATTCTTAAAAATAAAAAAGCTTATCAGAGTCTTCCTTCTCAAACCTCTCAGCAAGTTCTCAAATATATAACTCGAAATTGGAAGGCTTATTTTAAGGCTCTTAGAGAATATCAAAAAAATTATAAGAAATTTAAGAGAAGACCCAAAATTCCACAATATAAAAAGAAAAATGGAGAATCAATTGCAATTTTTACCAATCAGCAATGTAAAATTAAGGATGGATATTTATATTTTCCAAAAAGGGTAAATCTTGAACCAATTAAGACCAGAATAAAGGAAAGATTGAAAGAAGTAAGAATAATTCCATTAGGAGCAAAATATAAAATAGAAATCGTATATGAGATAGAAGAGGATAATTTAGGATTAGATAAAGCTCATGTGTTAAGTATTGATTTAGGATTAAATAATCTCATAACTGCGGTAAATAATAATGGATGCAAACCATTTATTATTAAAGGTGGGATGATAAAATCCATAAATCAATATTATAACAAGCAATTGGCATATTATCGGAGTATAGAAAATAAGAAAGGCAATTTTACTGATACAAAACGGATTCAAAAACTCCATTTGATCAGGAACAATAAACTTACCACTATTTTTCATCGAATCTCTAAGGCTATTGTTGAATATTGTACTTTGCATAACATTGGAACAATTGTAATAGGGTATAATCATGGCTGGAAACAAAAGATCAATATTGGAACACAGAACAATCAAAAATTTGTGCAAATTCCTTTTTTAAAATTATTAAAACAAATTAAATATAAAGCGAAATTAGTAGGGATTGAGGTTTCAAGAATTGATGAATCTTACACTTCTAAATGTAGCTTTCTTGATGATGAACCAATTGAAAAACATGAAGAATATGTAGGAAAAAGAATTTCCCGAGGTCTGTTCAAAACCTCCAAAGGTATTTTATTGAATGCTGATGTAAATGGAGCATACAATATTATGAAAAAAGGATTCCCAAATGCCATCTCGGTTGATGGGATAGAGGCATTCGGACTAATGCCACAAATACTACAACAAAACATTGTTGATACTATTATTTGAAATAAAATGAGTCCAGGTTTACTCGTTTTAACGGTCTTATCCAAAATCATTTATTATGTAAAATATTTCATATTTTAAGTTGAAAATTAAGTAATAAGGTAAAAGTGATAGATAATTACCAAGCCAGTTATTCATGTTTTATTAAAAAATGATGAAGAGAATTTCTGTGCGAAATGTTGCAAAACAAGAAATATTATTGAACGAATATTCGAAACAGTAACTGAATTTAAACAAAAAATAGATGTTAGTTATGAAGACATTAACTCACCAGATAGTATTAAGAATTTTGGAATTTTAACGCCACCTGCAATCATCTTTGAAGGTCACATCCTAACTGAAGGACATGTTCCAATTATGAAAAAACTCGCTCTGGAATTGCATAATTTAATTGGATTATCGAAATCAAAGGCGTAAGTGATTTCAGATAAAAAGATACTAAATAGATGTTTAAAAGTTATTTATTTATGCATAATTTTAAGAAATTTAATACCTTTAGTTCTTTTTCATGCTTGAGATCTAAATTCATAATAATTATATAATGATGAATTATGACCTCAATTATATTAAAAATAGAAGGAGAGCCTTCAATTAATCATTGTCATGCTTAATCTGAAAAAAGATTTTTACAAAAATGTTATAAATTAGCTAATAATATATATATTTATAACTTTAATAAAGAGTTTATGTGGGTGAAAAAGTGCCTCCTAAATTTGTAGAATCAATAAAGGATTTAATTTTTTGGCGATACGCAAACATAATTTCTCAATCTGCAGGTTTTGGTCAGAATAAATCTATATTCATGACGAGCCGCTTCCATAAGCTAAAAAAGGGTGATATAAAGTGGCCATCATCAATACAAGAGTGGATTAAAGAAAATGAGCGACGTGATGTGTGTAATTATTGTGATAAAAAAGAGGAGAATCTAATTGTAGGACATATATTACCATTATCACGAGGCGGTCCAGATCATCCTGATAATACAGTGAGGATTTGTAAAGAATGTAATCTTAAGAAATCAAATAAGCGATTATATGAATTTAGTATAGTGGATAAAAAAGCTAAAGTCCCTCGAATTGTTGAAGGCAAATATTTGAAGTTAATATACGATTTACATGATCAAGTTGAAACTTTAGATATTGAGGAAGTAGGTATTCTTTGTCCATATTGCGATTTGAAAAATAAATGTGAAGAATTTGGAACTGAAGAACAGTTAAATGTCTACTGTCTTGAAGGAATATTTAAAGAGAATTTTAATTCAGAAAGATTAAAAAACCAAATAATACTTGGACCTTTAGAGCAATAAGATGAATAAGAAGAAAGGAGTATATTCTATTTTCTTTTGATCTTCATTCGATAGGACTTAATTTTACAAAGAGTTGTATAGTTAATTAAGGTTATTTGCATATACTTTTAAAAAATCTCTAGGCTCTCTTTTATAAACTCAGCAAAATAAATATTGCTTACCATGCAGAGTGATCTAAGATTGCATTGGTGGGACAAACATCTTGACATGCCATGCAATCGGTGCACTCACCGATATTTTCCGCAACAACCTTACCATCTATAAGTTCATACACTTCTGCAGGGCATACATTTATGCATTCTTCTGCTCCAATGCATAAATCTAAATCAATTTCAACCCAATGTTCATTATCTTCCCACTTTTTTATATTAGCCATTTTTTAGAGAATCTCCATTTGATATTTTAAAGATAAAATAATCTTTAATATAATAAATAATCTATCTTTAAATTTTTATTAAATAAAATGATTTTAAAAAATTTTCGTTGAAACTTTATAACTCTCACATTTAATTAAATTAATTGTTATTATAGAAAATAATCTGAATTAAAGTATTAATGAATTTTTACATTTTATACCTTTCAGCATCTAGTTGCTCATTACATAGTGTATCACATTTTTTGATATATGAATTATTGCGTGCTACATGAAAGAATTCCACCTTTTCATAGTTTTTACGAAGCTGATGGACAGTGCGATACAGCTTCTCCAGATGTGGGTAATTGATTTTCCATTTGTTATTAATTTGTTGAATCGCTAGATTACTGTCAGAATATACTTGTAGATGTCCTATATGGAACTTTTCAGCAACTTTTAGCGCATTGATAATTGCGTGATATTCAGCGGTATTATTAGTAGCAGTTCCAATATAACCAGCTTCTTCAAGAATAATGTTATCGTTATGAATGAATAGAAAAGCATATGCTGCAGGACCTGGATTACCGCGTGCAGCACCGTCAGTATAAATCTTTAGGATGTCTCGTTGTTTAATTGACTTCTTACTCATACTCATTAAAAGTCTATAATCTAGTTTAAATTTATCCATAAATCAAATATTCCGCGAACCTTTAAACAAGAATAGGATCGAAAAAAAATAGTAAGTTTAATTTTAATATTTTAATTTATAATTTAGCAGTAATAATGAAAGAAGGTCTCTTTAATATTATCCCTTTATTTCTTTTTTTTTTATTAGATTTCGGTGTAAACTTCAAATTATCTGCCATATATTTAAATGTTAATTCTTTAAAATAAACACAGCTCTAATCTTAAATAAAATAAGTGTTCTTTTGATTACATATTACGTCTTTCTTTGCCAAATCCCTTTCATGCGTTTTTCTTGTTCTAACGGTTTTACATAACCTAATAATTCATTGAAAATGATTTTTTGATGCAAATTTGGTCGAAAAATAAATTTAGAATATTTTTTTTTCCAATAAAAACGTAAGCTATTAAGGTATACTACTAATTCTGAAATTTGTTTTGATGTAATTGCATTATATGAAGTTATTATGTTTTCCTCAGTATTGGATTCAATATTCCTTCTTAATAAGGTTCCATCGGTTTTTAATACATATATAGTCCCATTCAAATATATATCATTTTCTTTCTTATAAGTTAATCCGAGATATTGCGCAAACAACCTAAAATTTTGATTAATTTTAGTATCTAGATAATTTTTTTGAATTATATCTCGATTTTTATTTTTTATTAATGCCTTTAATTCTTGTTCTTCCATTTCGGGTCTACTTTTTTGGAGTAATTCATAATACTTTACTTGTAAATTAGTAAATATTAACATCTCGATATCGCTATAGAAATCTTGAACTTCACCAGTTAAAATTCTATCATCTTTGATATGATCCCAGATTATGAAAAAAAGTACAGCAATTGAAACCCCTAAACTTAAATATATTATAATTTCCTCTGGTCTCATTATAATGTGATTAATTTTTTAATTTAATTCAATAAACATAGGTAATTTTTGATAGATAATTATTTTAGTTAAAACAATCATTAATAAGTTTTTAGGGAGAGAAAAAGGTTTAATTATAGTTCTTATATAATTCACCCTCAATTTAAAATATATGATTTTATAATCATATCTTAATTAAGTAGCCCTTGATTATAAGAAGATGAGAAATTCCGCCAAATATTTAAGAATTTAAAAAAGATTCTTAGATTTTATCAAGGGTTTTATTTAAATCATTATCAAAATAGTAGAAAACAAGAAATGATTAATATAAATGGAATCTAAATCAATTTAAAGGATAAAAACTATATAATCCAAAATGTAATTCGGTTAATAAACACTTTAAAGAAATGATTATTATGAAATTAGAAAATTTATTTTACCCAAAATCAATGGCAGTTGTAGGTATTAGTAAAAAGAATCCATTAAGCCCGGGAAGAATCATTTTTGTAAAGAATCTTTTTGAAATGGAAGTAAAGGTGTATGGAATTCATCCAGAAGGGGGAGAAATAGAAGGAGAGCGTTTATATACCCGATTAGACGAATTACCTGAAATACCCAATTTATTAGTAATTGCAATATCTGCTGAAGATACTTTAGAGTATGTGCAAGCTTGTGCTGATTTAAATATTCCAGCATGTATAATTATTGGAGGAGGATTTGCTGAGATAGGGGGAGAAGGAATAAAACGGCAAGAAAAATTGGAGCGAATAGCATATGATAATGATATAGCAATACTGGGACCTAATTGTATAGGTGTTTATTCCCCACCTTTATTAGATACAATCTTTATGCCTACAGAACGGTTAACAAGACCGCCTAAAGGCACAGTGGCACTAATTAGTCAATCAGGAGGTGTTTTAGTAGATCAATTCTTTCACAAATTTAATGAAATCAAAATAGGGGTCTCAACTGCCGTCTCGATAGGTAATCGTGCAGTTGTTGACGAAACTATGTTATTAGAATATTTTAGTAAATATGATAAGAACACATGTAATATTGCTTTTTATTTGGAAGGATTTAAGGCGAACACTAGCAGAAAGTTTCTTGAATTGGCAAGAATATCAGAAGATACTGTTATTGTGTATTTCGGAGGATTATCTGAGCAAGGAATGAAGGCGACTAAATCTCATACCGCAAGTTTATTAGGAAATGATAAAATTATTTCAGCAGCAATAAAACAGAATTTTATTGTACAACCACAATCAGAACTCGAGTTACTTACATATTTGAAATTATTTGACGTATTATCTCATAAAAGAAAACCATTTGAATATAATACAATTGTATATGGACGTGTTGCTATCCTGTCAATTTCAGGAGGTCATGGTGTCTTATGTGCTGATCTCCTCAAAAAATATGGTTTAATTGGTATAGATTTTTCAGAAAAAGAAAAACAAGAGATGAAAGATTTAGTAAATCCAGTTGCGCGTAATATTTCTTCATTTAATAATCCAATAGATCTTACTGGTTCTGCAAAAGATGAAGATCTTGAAAATATTATTCATTATCTTTCAAAAATAGAACGAATTGAATGTATAATTGTTCTTATTTTACCCTACACTCCTTCGATTTCTTTCCAGATTGGAAGAAGAATAGCGAATAGAGTGTCGATAGATAAAAAACCATTAATATGTTTTATACCATACATTCAGAAATATGGATTGATTATAGAAGCCTTAGAACTTTCTAATATCCCTGTCTTCCATAGCATTGAAGAAGCAGTCCAAGCGGTTTCAGCACTTAAAATACTGACAAGAAGATATAATTTTAAGCAAAGCATAAAATAAATAACTTCATTACTAAATGTTTGCATAAATTTAAGAGTGAAATAAGTTTACCTTTTGTATAAAAATAATTTAAATCATTTTTATATTTATATTAAAACTATTTTATAAAAAAGATGTTTAAATTAATTATAACTAATGTAAATTGTCCAGTATGACTAGTGCGAAAGCTCAACCATTCGATAAGGATGATTTTTCTAAATATATTAAAACCTTCAATTTTCCTCGTCTCGCAGGAACTGAGGGAGAGAAAAAAGCTGTAAATCTTACTAAAGAAACTTTTACAAATATAGGATTTGACAAAAACCAAATTATTGAACAACTGTTTAAATTCTCGAATTTTTATTCTGAAATACTTGTAAAGATTTATGTTTTTATGAATCTAATTTTTGTAATAGTTGTATTTCTAATCAGATATTTATATACTTTCTTAACTGTTGCTATAATTGGAACCTTTATACTTATTTTTCTTTTAATGATGAAGCTGTTAAGACACCCTGAACTTAACAAATTTTGGTTAGAGCATTTGGGAACATTTTATCACGCAACTAATATATTTATAAAAATTCCTTCAAAGAAAACTGAAACTGAAAGAACAGGAGATATTATTATATCCGCTCATTTAGACTCAAAATCACAAACATTTAAAACAATTTGGAGAGTAACATTTTCAAGATCTTGGCTATTTGGGGAAATTAGTCTATTGCTATTATATACATTATTCTTATTAGATTATCATAATCTCGCAAATTTTAAGCCAATACTTATTATTATAGAAATAGGAATTATTATTTCAACTTGTTTAGTCATCTATTCCAATATTTATTTACTATTTCTAAAAACAGATAACAAATCACCAGGTTCATTAGACAATGCTTCTGGGATGGCGATTGTATTTGAACTTAGCTCTTTTTTTAGAAAAAATCCTTTAGAGAACTACAATCTATGGATTTGTCAGTTTTCTGCTGAGGAAAGAGGAACTATGGGTTCTCGTGACTTTCTTGATGCTTATGAAGATGAATTTTCTAAAGATTCGACATATCAATTTAATTTTGATATGGTATCGATGGCAGAAAATAAAAAGAATCAAGTTGAATTTATTAAATCTTATGGTATTTTCCCTCGTAAAAAAATTTCACCAATATTAAGCAGATATGTTCACAAAGCAGCAATTGAAGAAAATATTAAGCTGCATGATTTCCACGTTTCAGTTGGTGCGCATACGGATTCACTACCTTTTCATTTAAGAAAATTCGATTCAATCGACATTACAACTCGTGCCGCAGCAAAATATACTCACAGTGAAAAGGACACACCAGAAAAAGTTGATCCACAGATTTTACTTGAGACATGCCAGATTGTTCTAAATTCAATTTTGTTTCTCGACAAAGATTTTAATGAACTCTCTAATAATTAATTATTTTTTAATATTATTCGAGAAAAAAATCTCTACTTAGAGCATTCCTTCAAATTAACTAATAAGAGAGTTTTAATTCATTCATGAGGTAAAAGTATCACAAGAAGTATAATAAGAATTAATCCTGCAAGAAAAATGATGGTTTGAATTATAGATTTCTTTAAGTTCTTATGCTTTATTAATTCAGGCATGAGTTCTGTGCTTGCAAGATATAAGAAACTCCCTCCTGAAAATGCCAAAAAAAACAAGTTGAACAATTCAATGATATTTGGGCTAAATAATTTTTTATTAATAATAATAATTTGGACTTTCAATTATCTTTTTTCTCAATGTAGTTAAGTATAATAATATGGTTATTCTTCTAAAGAATAAATTATGACAGAAAAAAAGATAAAAATAACAGTATATTCAGATTATATCTGTCCTTTTTGTTATATTGGTTTCGATCGAATAAAGAAGCTTAAAAAGCAGTTTGATCTTGATGTCGAGTGGCAGCCATTTGAAATTCACCCTGAAACACCACGAGAAGGTATCGAGTTAAATAAGTTATTTATCTCAACAGAATATTTAGAGATGTTAAGAAATAATGTAAAAAGACTCGCAGATGATGCAGGAATCACATTTAAGTTTTCTGATAAGCTCCCTAATTCTCGTTTAGCATTATACATCTCTGAGTTTGCAAAAACCAAAGGAAAGTTCGAAGAGTTTCACAAGTTAATATTTGATACATATTGGAGAGATGGAAAAGACATTGGAGATCTATCTTTATTATTGGATCTTGCAGGCTCAGTTGGATTAAAAAAGAATGAGATACTCAACTATATTGAAAGTGATGAACCACGAAATAAGTTAAAAGAAATAACCTTCGAATTAGGTAAATACGGAATAAATGGAGTACCAACATTTTTCATAGGTGATAAGGTTGTAGTTGGGGCTCAACCTTATGATATATTTGTAAAAACAATCGAAAATGTATTAGAAGAAGATAATTAACCTAATTTTTATGATTTCTAATCTTTGAAAAGAAATCTTTGTTGGGTACAACAAGAGATTTTGAGATAAACATATCAACAACTTGTTGCTTAAATTCTGGATCTTTTTCTGTTAATGCTAACAATCGATTCAAGTTCGCTCCATTGTTTTCATAGAAAAAATCGATCATTGAATGTTTTAGCTTGAAATTTCGGACAATTTTCTTAATTTCAAGGTTGTGTCTATAATCTCTTAGAATAGTTTTAGTATAATCCTGTTCTTCTAAAGCCTTAATTGCTGTCTCTGCCGCAATCTTTCCAGATACCAATGAAGAATCAATACCTTCACCGCTTATGGGAGATATAAATCCACCTGCATCTCCCACAATCATTAAGTTATCATCATATAAACTTTTTTGTAATACTCCTTCCATCGGGAATGGATAAGCTCCTGTCCATATGGTATTATAATTGGAAGCGGGGATGTATTCTTTAATATGAGGATCATTTAAAAATTCATTATAAATCCTATGTAAGTTATATTTAAG
>JBHLOC010000061.1:10777-22817 GCA_048940925.1 Promethearchaeota archaeon
GGAAATTCATTTTTATTTTAACTACTTTATTTATAATTCTTTTAATGGAGGAATTTTCATTCATAAATTATTTCATATTAAAATGGTACCTTTAACAATCTAAAAAAATATTAAAAATTGTGTAATTTCTAAAAAGAAAGAAGTAATAAATTAACAAATACTCGAGATAGTTATGAAAGATTTAACAATTAAAGAGATAGGAGCCAAATTAGCTTTAGCCGGAAGGCTAAAAGCAAGTCCTTTATGCGTCTATGGTTCAGAAACCGTTCCTGATTATGCTATTCCTATAAAAAAGATTAATCGTTGTATTGCAAACGCTATTTTTTCGTTATCATTTGATCAAAATATCAATGCTGTGTATATCGGAAATGATACTTTGGAGGGTTGTTGTCCAGGAGGGCAAGCATGGTTTGGTTATAAAACATTTCTACCAATGCTAAAATATTTTTTATCAACAGGTTCAGATAATTATAGAAATGGTGCAGCTGAATTTTTAATAGCAACTCCTGATCTTGCTGAAAAACAACTAAATTCTATTAAAAAGATTAAACCTCTCGGAAAGCATATTGTAATTCGAAAATGTGACGATATAGTTGAAGAAGATTTTGATGTAAAGGAAATAATTTGTTTTGGACTTTCAGAACAAATAAGAAATCTATGTTCATTGGCCTATTTTCGACCAGAAGAAGGATTTAATATATTAATTCCTTGGGGACCTTCATGTGCCTCCTTTGTAACATATCCAGCAGGTATGGTTGAAAAGGGAATAAAAGACAGTATTATTATTGGTCCAACTGATCCTACTGGAAATAATTGGTTTCCTCAAGATTACCTCTCGATGGGTATTCCATTTGAGTGTGCTAAACGTATGGCTAATGATCTTGGTGATTCTTTTATTATAAAACGATCTGAAATTGCTTATCCGATAAAGCGGAAAACTTAATAATCTAAAAAGATAAAAAAGAAATTGCCCCATAGGTTAATAAATTTAAGTATTTTTATGTTTACTAAGCCAATTTTAATCCTATTATTCCCATTGATTCTGTTAATGTGAGTATAAACTAAATTCTGAATATGATCTATACGATAAAATAAATTTGAAAAAAATTATTTTAATGTTTTATACTTGCCATGATCCAAGTATAAATCCTGCAATTGTAAAAGCTACAAAATAATATCCTACCTCAATAAAATATGCTTTTATGTTCTTATCTTCATAAATAACTTTGTAAAGCCCAACTACAATAGCAATCACTCCTAAAATCAATCCAATTAAAAAAATTGTTATAAAATCATAGATACCGATGAGATCTAAGAGAAGAGCAAGAAATAAAGTTATAATAAACGCGTATAATGCAACTCTAATAAATATTTTTGGCTCAGCCTTTAATTCATCTAAATCAAAATTCTTAGCCTTAGCCCATATTTCACCAAACAGAAGTTTGGAATACCAGAGAGCACCATAAGTAAAATAAATAACGGTAATGATCAAAATTGCCCAAAGATTTATCAGTTTTTCTCACATTCAAAAATTAATAAATTTTATTATGAAATTATTATAGAGAATATAAATTGCTGTTTACTTTGAAAAATTATATTTCTTTAGAAATATAAACTTGAGGGTAAAACTTCCTAAAATTTTGTGATCAAAAAAGGAGCAATTATATTTAAATTTTATAAGAATTCGAAATTCAAATGCCCTGGGGACCTTCATGTGCTTCTTTTGTGACATATCCTGCGGGTATGGTAGAAAATGGAACAAAAAATAGTATTATTATTGGCCCAACTGATCCTACAGGTAATTATTGGTTTCCCGAGAACTATTTGTCGATGGGGCTACCATTTGAGATTGCTAAACGTATGGCTAATGATTTTGAGAGTTCATTTATTGTTAAAAGATCTGAGATAGCTTATCCAAAAAAACGCAAATTTTTCAATTCTGAATAAGTAGAAAAAATTATAATTTTTCAATTAAGTCTAAGAAGCTTGAGAAATAATATTAAAAATTATGTAATTACTTAAAGGAAAGAATTTAATACATATTATATGAGAAAATTAAATGAGTTACCATTTTTTTCTTATTAATATATTAATATTAAACAGCAATGAAAGACCAAAACAATTTGAGGGTGGAAGATCCTGAGGATCCTGAGGAATGGTTTGATCTAGGGGTGAGGCTTGGAGAAAAAGGAGATCTAATAGAATGTATTGAAGCTTTCAAAAAAGGATTAAAACTTAATCCACGAGATGTGACTGCGTGGATTAATCTAGGAGTCGCTCACGGTCAGAATGGAGATTCTCAGGCTGAAATCGAAGCATACAAGAAAGCTCTTCAACTTGATCCTACAAATGTAGAGGTCTGGGTCAATCTTGGTGTAGTTTATGAAGAGATAGACAATTTTAAGAAGGCAATTGATGCATATAAGAAAGCACTGGAGCTCGATTCAGAAGATTCAGATATTTGGTTTGATCTTGGAGTTGCTCTTGAGAGGATGGAAGAATATGAAAAAGCAATTAAAGCATATAAAAAAGCTTTAGCAATTAATCCAAATGATGCTCAAGCGTTTCTTAACTTTGGAGTTGCTCAGATACAGATGGATAATTATGAAGAAGCGTTGAAAGCTTTTAAGAAAGCGTTAGAAATTGATCCAAATGATGAGAAAGCATGGTATAACCTTGGATTAACGCTCGGATTGACTGGTAATGTTGATGAAGAGATTAAGTCTTACCGTAAAGCCCTTGAACTCGATTCAGAAATAGAACTCGCATGGTATAACCTTGCGGTAGCTCTTGAGAAAAAGGAAGATTATGAGAGGGCAATAGAGGCATATAGAAAGGTAATTGAACTTAATCCAGAGGATGATGAGACTTGGGAGGACCTCAGTATAGTTCTCAGAAAAGTGGGTGATCATGAGGGGGCAATAAAAGCACAAAATAAAGCAAAGCTACTAAGAAAAGAATAAATTATTCTGAATTTCTAAGCTAATTTTGTTCTGAACATTATTCAAGAAATCCTCGTTGAATTTTCAATATAATAATTCAAAATCATAACGTATTTATGAAATAATATATTTTAAGAAGTAATGAAGACAAAAAAGGAAAAAAACAACAGTGAGTTGTGCCAATCCACTATTAATCCCAGCGAGTGGAAGGGAAGAACAATAGAAATTGATGACGCTGGGACAGGAGATCTCGTCGGGGATGCATTCATTGGTTTAAGAGATACTGAAAGTGAAAAAATTTTATTTCAATCAGTTCCCGTGGGACTCTATAATGAAGATAATTTGGATGATGATAAGCCTAAAAAGCATATACTAAAGGTTGTTATAAAAACTCTTAAAAAACTTAAATACGACAAAGGAGATAGAATACTTTTATGTCGGGGTAATTGTTTTGATCTTGTCAGACAATATTTTAAAGAGAATAAAATATATTATGAACCTGCAATTGTAGAAGGAGAACTTCAAAACGCCGTGGAAGGTAGATATATCGAACATCTTAGAAACCTCGGCATCACCTCTCGAAATCTTACGACAGAATCTGGTGCAAAACGTTATTTTATCTCATTTAACTGGGTTTGCCAAGATTTCCCCAATCGAGAACGTTTCGTTAAGAAAGGGTTTCCATCTTGGGAAAAGAGGTGGAGAAAGATTGCAGTGAAGAGATATGAGGATAAATATAAAAATAAATCTCGTGAAAGAGATAGAATAATGAGACGGGCAGAGGAGATATTTAAACTTATGAATCAAAATTGTCCTTCTTCAAATAAAATTCTTTCTCAAAGTTAAGATCTTGAATAAATTTTTTTGTATTTCAATTTTAAATTTGAATTTAGGCAATAATTAAAATTGTATCATCCTATTAAACTTTTTATTGTTTTACTTAATAGTTTTTATATACAATGTTATTATAAGCTAATTTTAGCAAACTTTTAATTGTCTAAACAGAAGTTTTAATTTAGGCAGGATTATAAATGATTTAAAATTTAATATGGAGAATTATTTCGCTATGGAGGAATTAAAAAATGGCAAAGCAAGATAAAATTGGAGGGTATGAGTTTATAGCTAAAGGGTCAATCCAAGAAACGATGATAGGACCATTGTGGGTTAGAGCTATGTTAAGTAAAAAATATCCCGAAGTATTAGAAGATCCAAAAGCCGTGGATATCCTTAGAAAAATAGATATTGATTTTTCAGAGTTAAAAGAACATTTAGGTAGATGGCGCGGTATCGGTCTTCTTGCTCGAGCAAGAAATCTTGATAATGCTGTGAAGGATTATATAAAAGAATATCCACAAGCTACAGTGGTTAATATTGGAGCAGGATTAGATACAACTTTTCATCGAATAGATAATGGAAGTATTAAATGGTATGATTTAGATTTACCTGATGCTATAGAATTCCGCAAACAATTAATTCCTGAAACTTCAAGGAGTAAATACGTGCCAAGATCAGTATTTAATTTTGATTGGCTTAATGAGGTAGAATATGATCAGACTAAAGGTATTTTTTTCATAGCGGGAGGATTTATTTATTATTACAAAGAAGAACAAATTTCTAAACTTTTCATAACATTAGCAAATAAATTTCCTGGAGGAGGTATAGCATTTGATTGTGTCAATAAAATAGCAGCAAAAATTATCAATAGAAGAGCTAAAAAATATAGCTCTGAATTATCTTTTTCTTTACCTGTTGGAAATCCAGAGAAAATAATTTTAAAATGGTCTGATAAACTACAAATTAAAGAATGGTACACGATGTATTCTCGATTACCACGTAATGTTAAGTTGCATAAGAAGATACGTAGAATGATAAAAGGCAGTGAATTGCTCAAAATTGCTAAAATTGTTATTGTAGTATTTAAAGATTAGTTACCAAGATATTTCTTTCCTATCCATGTAAAATTTACCAGTTTGTACATTCTTAGCTGTAGAGAGCCATACGGCTGTATCGGCCCCTTCTTCTACACTTCTAGGCGCATATTGGCCACCCATATCTGTTCTCACCCAACCTGGAGACATTGAAAAAACCTTAATTTCTCTTGGAAGCTCCATTGATATCTTATAGGTTAAGGCATTTAAAGCAGTTTTAGAGATACTATACGCTGGAGACCCTGATACGGCGTTACTAAATGATCCCATGCCACTAGATACATTGATAATTCTCCCATCTCCACTTTCCTTTAATAAACTTATAAATACCTGAATTAATTTAAAGGGACCTATGAAATTTGTTTCCATCGTCTTTCTAACAATATCCATATCTACATTTAGAATTGATCTTCTCCCATCAAGCGATATCCCCGCATTATTTATAAGAATATCTAACTTCCCATACTTATTCCTTACATAATCCACTACTTCATTGATACTAATAATATCAGTTACATCTAATTGATGAAAATCTACTTTCAGACCTTCATTTTCTAATTGGATAACTGCTTTCTCCCCATTGTCCTCATCTCTAGCAGTTAATATTACAGTAAGTCCAACTTTAGCCAATTGATGGCAAATTTCAAAACCAATACCTCTATTTCCTCCTGTAACCAAGGCTACTCTCATAATTTTAACCTTTTTTTTAAATTACTTTAAAAATAATAAATCGTGTAAAATAGGAAGTTGCTTTTTTAACATATATTATTTAAGACAAATTTTAATTTTTTTTTTAATTCAAATGTGTTAATCTTTTTTAAAATTATAAGCTCATAGAAGTTGGATCCCAACCAGTTCGAAGGTTTTCATCAAAATTATCTAAAGTACTCATATCGCCAGAAGATATATTGAAATCGAACACATTACTGTTTTCTTCGATTCTCTCTGGATGTGAGGATTTTGAAATGACAATTACATCTTTTTGTAATGCCCATCGAAGTAAAATTTGAGCAGAAGTTTTTGAATATTTTGAAGCAATTTCAAGTAATTTTGGATCATTCAACTTATAGCCTTTAGTTAAAGGACTATAAGCTTCTAGTTCAATATTTTTGGATTTTAAGAAATCTAATAACGCTTTTTGATATGTATATGGGCTAAATTCGACTTGGTTTACCGCTGGAATTAAGTCATCACTATCAAATATTTCTTTAATATGTTTGATTGTATAGTTACTAACTCCTATTGCTCTACATTTCTCATGTTTTAATATTTCTTTCAAGGCTCTCCATGAATCCAATCGTAAATCCTTTACCGGCCAATGAATTAAATATAAATCTATATAACTAAAATTTAATTTTTTAAGGCTTTTGTCAAAAGCTTTTAAGGTAGAATGATAACCATGGTCTGAGTTCCATAATTTAGTAGTCACAAATATTTCATCTCTAAGGATGCCAGAATCTTTTATTGCTTTCCCTACATCAATTTCATTTTGATAAAAAGCAGCTGTATCGATTAGTCTATAACCGATTTTTAAAGCATGAGAAACAGAGTTATATGTTTCTTTGCCAGGCGCTACACGATAAGTTCCAAAACCAAATTTTGGCATTTTTACTCCATTAGTTAATTCTATATTAGTGTTAATATTAATATTTTTCATAATATTCCTCTCGTTTAATTCATATATTAATTCAAATTTAACCAAGATACTTTATTTTTGCCAACCATGCTTTAGCATCACCAAAGTTAGATTCAAATACTTCCTCTTCAATGGATTTTATTTCCCAGTTATGATTGAAAGTTTTGTATATAATCTCTTTACTAATTCTTCTTGGGCCAAATCCTGGAGGTTCTAAGTCGCTGAAACAAAGCATATAATAGTATCCTTGAGCATATAAAACATTAGACAAACTATTTTTGAAACATGTTCTTTCTGAATGACTAAATGTATGAAATAAGCCAGAATCAATAATTATATCAAATTTTTGATTTAAATTTTCGAGTTCAAGAGCATTCATTACATAAAATTTGACATTTATATTCCTTTCATCAGCTTTCTGTATTGCTCTATTAATAGCGTCTTTAACATAATCAATACCAGTGACATCAAATCCAAATTTTGCAAATAATATTGAATTTTCTCCAGTTCCACAGCCTACATCAAGAGTTTTTCCTTTTAAGGTAATTTGTTTTACTAACCGCATAAAAGCTTTTTGTGGGTGTCCAATCTCCCAAGGGGGATTATTATTGTAAATATTTATAAAAAAATTTTGTTCTGATTGATTAGAATAATATAAATTATCCACACAAATTCACCTTTTTATCATATAGATCACGATAAAAATGAGATTAAAAAGATTAAGTTTATATTTTAGTATATATCTTCAAACAGGACTTATAGAAATTAATATTATACAATAATTTATCATGATTTCATTAATCTCTTAAAAAGAGCTATTAATATGCTAGCAAAATACATTAGGAATAGAAAGAAACTATAAAAAATGCTAAATTAAGTCCACGAATGATACCTTTTAATTCTCTAGTATGTACAATTAAGAAAAAGTGGAACTAACTTCAGGTTCTAGCTTTTTTTCCTAAATTTTTTTAATAATTTTATATTAAAATTAATACATGAAAGGGGATTATAAATTAAGATCTGCTCAGGAGGTTGCCGAAAGAACTATTGCTCTGATAGGTGTATTTCAAGCGGCTACAGGGCGAGATAAGGAAAAAATAGGAAAAATTTTTAAAGAAAATAGCATGTGGTCATTTTTAACACCGGTAGAGCAAGAATTTATATTAATGACAGAGGAAAATGCTCAGTTTCTTTCAATGCAGTTTAGTTGGCGAGCAGAAGCTGTTTATATTCTACTTTGGGTCTTAAATGTGTTAGATTTCAATCAGATCCCATCGGATGAACGTAATCTAGAGCAAATAAGTAGTTTTTTAAGGAATGATAACTTTTTTACAAAAATCTCCCCTAAGGATGCTCAGCTTAGGGATTCTGAAGAAATATTTAACATGTTAGAAAAAGTATATCGTATTCATGGGGAGATTAGGGATGCTCATATAAACGAAGAGCATGTAAACCCAAATCATAATATTTCAATTATATATGAATGGCATTATTCACTTAATTGGGTAACAAATGTAAACGTGGAATGGGATGATATTACAACAGATACTTAATAAATCTCTTTAAAATTTGTTGATGTAATTATCATATTTATCTTTAAAGGATTTAACTAATTATAATTCTTAATAATCCTAAAATTAAAAACTGATTATGAGTTTTAAATTTAAAAATAACATCAAGAAAGAATCATGAAATTATTATATGTAACTGATATACATGGGGTTGAATGGAAATACGAGGAGATTTTTCAGATAGCTACTTCATTAAAACCTGATATAGTGATAAATGGAGGAGATATGCTCATTTTTAAAGGCAATTTACTACATCAAGATAAGTTTATTACTGGTTTTCTTGATGATTATTTTTCGAGACTTGAATCAGAGGAGATACTTTATTTAGGGCTTTTAGGAAATGATGATTTGAGTATATTTGATGATTTATTTCAAAAAACATGTGATAAGTATTCTTATGTGGTTAATATCGCACAAACGAGATTTCAGATTGAAGGTAGTAAATACGAGTTTATAGGGATGAATTGGGTCTCAGATTTGCCTTTTGGGTTAAAAGACAGAGCACGTAAAGATACTGAAGATTTTGTGCTTCCTAAACAGATTGGAAAACAATATCTATCGACACCAAATGGATTCAAAAAAGTTGAAGATTGGTTTTCATATATCGAGGATCTCCCTACAATTGAAGATGAGCTCAAAAATTTAGTAAAACCCTCCGATATGAGTAATACCATCTATATTTTTCATAACCCTCCTGCAAATGTGGATCTTGATGTAACCTATGCCGGTCAGAAAGTAGGATCAAAAGCGGAGTGTACATTTCTTAAAGAAAATCAACCAAAACTCTCGCTTCATGGGCATATTCATGAATCTCCTGGTGTTTCAGGTAAATGGTATTCTCAAATAGGTAATACAATATGCATTCAACCAGGGCAATCTCGTCAAGATGAAGAGTATTTATATTACGTTTTGATTGACTTAGAAACTATGAATATTGAACGAAAAATGAGTAAAAGAGAACAATAATTAAAAAATGTGTAAAAGATCTTTAAAATGGAACGAATTACAATCTTTATTGATAATAGCAATATTTTCAAGGGTTTTCAAAAGTATAGTATTAAAGCGGACTATGAAAAATTAAAAAACCTCATAACTCAAAACAGAAAGTTGCAGAATATTTTCTTATATGAGGGTGCTGTGTACCCTATGAGCCAAGAGAAGAAGAGTTGGTATAAAGAGTTAACCACTCGAAGTGGTTATATAATAAAAGCAAGTTTTGATAAGATCGCGATAGGAGAAGTTATTGAAAAGAAAGTTGATATCAAAATTGCGATTGATATTGTCTCGTTAGCGTATGAAAATGTTTATGACAGAGCCGTACTAGTGTCGGGAGATGGTGATTTTGTACCCGTTGTAAAGAAGGTAAAAAAGTTGGGTAAAATTGTCGAATTATGGGCATTTAGATATTCAATAGCAAATTCTTTAAAAAGGGAACTCGAAAAGGAATATGTCCACTATCTTGATGATATATTAAGCGAAATTAAAATTGATATGCTATAAGTTTAATCTAAAGAATCATAGAACTTTTTAATGACTTTTTCATAGAAAAGAAAAAAATAGATATTTAATATTTAAATAATTTCTAGAAAGCTGAGAAGATTAAAAATCCCTAAAGCAAGAGTGATTAATCCATATATAAGAAGATATGTCGATTTTAGTTTAGCACAATAGATTATTATTAATATTGCTGCAATTATATAAGAGACATACTCTATCCATTCTATTATCTCTATAATATTTTGTAAAGATACTAAAAATTCCGGATCGTACCATCCTGAATATGTACTAATAATTCCAATAAACAGACTCTCAAACATTGCTATAAAATAAAAAAATCCTGCTAATGAGATAATAGAACCAGAAGGGTCAATATTTTTAAGTCCAAATAGAATGAAAACGATTCCAAGTATTAGCTGAAGTAGATTTGGAATTAGAATAATGAGAATAAGTTCATATAGAAATCCTCTTGTTGTTTCTGATGTTGTTGGCGACTCGCTAGTAACAACTGGGATGAAAAGACTAACAATTCCCCAAACCAATAAAATTATTGCTATAATAACTAACAATTTTGCTAATTCTTTAAGATCTTTTTTTTGCTTAAAACTTCCAAGTACAAGAAAAACAAAAGATGAAACTAATAAGATAAAAGCAATCCAATTCATTATTCCATAAGTTAAAAATTGAAATTCAAAGTCTAACGTCATTTTATTTTCTCCCTTATTAGTTTTTATATAAATTTATTGTGAGAGTAAATAGGGATCAATAAATAAAAGTATTTACATTTTTATCAATGTGGTTTTTAGGTTAAGAATTAATATTAGGTGGTTTAAAAGCTCTTTGATTTCTTTTTAAATTCTCGTAGATTATCTGGGGGCCAAGCTCGTGGAGTCAAACCGTTTTTATCATATCGAAAATCACATAGTTGAGTGCCATTTCCTATTGTTTTTCCCCTCTTTTCTATTGAACTTTTATATGCATTAAAATTAAGTCATAATAAGAATCTATGCATTTTCAAAAATTATTTAATTACTTTATATGAGATAATTTCTTACTAGGTAACTATTCAAATTTCATTTAAATAAAGTGAATTTAGATGATAACAAAAATTTTAGAGAAAAATGCAAAAAATAGGGCTAATTTAAGATCAAAATTAATAAATTCAAATGAAGTAAAAAAGAAATTTTCAACTAAGCATTTTAAGGGAAAAGCACATATTATTTTAGCCGTATTTATTTTTCCTATCGTATTAATGTTTTTAACAATACAACCTGTAAATGCTGCTTATAATAGTTTTTCAGAGGATTTCACTACTACAACTTACATGGATTCTGGTGCTACAAATGTTACAGGATGGGGATCTGAAAGCATTAGCCTTCCCAGAAAAGAACCAAGTTTTGTGGGGGCATATGGCACTTCAAATGAATCTATGGATGTCTTTATTTCAGGAGATACTGCATTTGTAGCTGATAATTACGACGGATTACTAATATTGGATATTAGTGACCCCTCGACACCTGTATATATTAGTTCATATGATACTCCAGATAGAGCTGTTGGAGTCTATGTTGATGGTGATTATGCTTTCATAACTGATTCTAATAGCGGATTGCTTATTTTTAATGTGACTGATCTCCACAATCCTCAATTAATCGGAACGTGTGGTGGATTTTATCCATCACCAGATCCTTCACTCTCAGAAGATGTAGTTATCTCCGGAGATTATGCTTTTATAGCTGATCGACAGTTTTACAATGGAGCTACGTGGGTTCCTGCTTTGTGGGTGGCAGATATAAGTGATCCTACAAATCCTAGCATTGTTTCTTACCACGAAACTGCTGGTGAATCCGATGGTGTGTACGTCTTTGGTGATTATGCATATGTTACTGTTAGATCAGTGGGAATCGAAGTTTATAATATTAGTAATCCTCGGAATCTTATTTATGTTGCTTCTTGTAGCTTTCCAGGTCAGGCTATGGAAATTGATATTTCGGGAGATTATGCATTTGTCGCAGCTGCTTCTGCTGGATTACAAATTATTAACATTAGTAATCCTAAATCTCCGAAAAATATTAGTTCTTATGATACTCCTGATAGTGCTTTAAGCGTCTCTATTTCTGGAGACTTTGCTTTCCTTGCTGATAGTAGTTCTGGTATGCAAATAGTTAACATTAGTGATATCATGAATCCGTCTTATGCTGGCTATTATGACACTCCTGGTAATGCTACTAGTGTTTTCCTTTCTGGTAGAAATGCCTATGTTGCCGATGGGAATGCTGGTTTACAAATTATTCGGGTCAGGGATCGTGTTGGTCCTATATTTGCAGGATCATATGATACTCCCGGTGAAGCCTATGGTATTTATGTTTCCGGAGATTATGCTTATATAGCAGATATCGATTCTGGTTTACAAATTATTGATATTAGCGATCCTACAAATCCTACCTTTGCTGGTTCTAATGATAC
>JBHLOC010000088.1:0-5250 GCA_048940925.1 Promethearchaeota archaeon
ATAGCTCTAGTAAGACGAATTACATCCATGACCTTTCCTTTTTCTACAGTTATTTGCTCTCGTGAAATGGCATGAGTGAAATCACCCTTGCCTTCACAAATTCTTACGATTGCGCTAGGATCTCCCGACATTACAATGATTGCGTCAGGTTTAGTACCTTCGGATAAAGTAATTTTACGATTCTTTATTTCTAAATAAAAGGGTTTTGTATTATCAAGATTAAACTGAAAGGACATCTCCCAATCGACATCTTTTCCCGCGATATTCGTAACAAATACAGCTTGAGCTTTAAGAATTGTGTTTAATTTCTCTACAATCTTGGTTAGCTTTTCTTTTACTTCTTCCATTATTATTCTTCCCCTTCATATTCTGGTTTTGATATCCAATTTTCATATTCATCTACAGGGACGAAGAAAAAATCAGTCATCTTACCCTCTCTCTCCTTATTAAAAACTGCTCTAACCTTTTTCCCCTTTTTTATTTTTGATGGAACTAAATTCTCAGAGAAAATACCTTGAAGTAATGCTGTTTCCGCACCGTCAAGCTTTATAAACCCTATTCCATAAGGTATTGCTTTGATAAAAGCTGAAGTAGTATACCACACTATGGTGCTTACCTCTATCGTTCCAGTTTGTTTGAGTTCCACCCAATCTGCTGGTGCATAGCAATCAGAGCAATTAATCCTTGGGGGCATCCATGTTTTTCCACATTTAGTACATTTTGTCCCTAATAGCTTCTTATTATTCATTAACTCAATAAAAAATTTGGATTGTCCTCCCATTGTATATTTATAGTTGATTTTTATTACATCTCTTATTTGATGATCCTGAAAATTTTCACTCATGATTCTTTCAATCCCTCCTCATTTACCATTACAATAACAGCTGCATATGCGGCTCCAGGTCCTCCTATAGAATGTGAAATAGCTCGTCCTTTTTCTATTGTTACTTGATGTTTTCCTGCATCTCCTCTTAATTGAAGAGCAGCTTCTCCTGTGCTCATAATTCCAGTTGCACCGACAGCATGACCACAACCTATTAACCCTCCAGAAGGGCAACAGGGCAACTCACCATCTATCCAAGGTCCTTCTCCTGTTTTTTCATATGTTTTTTCTATCCAAGGACCCCCTTCTCCAAAAGGAACAAAACCAAGCTCTTCATATGAAATAACCTCCTGTCCAGAGAATGCATCATGAAGTTCAGCTAAATCGATTTGTTCTTTTATCTTATTATAATCAAGTCCTGCCATTTTATAAGCTGATCTTGCAGCATAAATATTTGAATAGAGTCTTCCCATGTCTTCTCTATTTCCAATAAAGCAATCAGTATTGGCTGCTCCCACTCCAGTAACCCAAATAGGTTTTTCAACTCCCAATTCTTTTACTTTTTCTTCACTTGCGAGTATTAAGGCTGCAGAGGCTTCTGAATATAAACAACAATCTAACATTTTGAAAGGATGGCATATTATCCTAGAATTCATGACTTCTTCTACTGTTATCTTCATAGGGGATTGTGCCTTAGGATTTAATATAGCATTTCCATGATTTTTCACACTAACACAAGCCATTTGTTCTTCAGTAGGATTCCCAAATTCCTCATAATGTGCATTTACCATCGATACATAAGAACTAGCTGCCATCATTCCCATAGGATATTCATAGGTCATATCAGCGGAATATGCAATGGCGTTAAGAACCTCTGGTGTAGTAGTACCTGTTTGTTCATCATAACAATCGTTACATTTTTCGAGACCTATACATAGACATAGATCACTTAATCCCGAAGCAACTTCTGCATACGTCATTCGAACAGTATAACCTCCTGTAGCACCCCCAGTTGCTACTCTTGTACCAGGCTTATTGTTCATTCCTAAATAACTGTTTGTAAAGATATCCGGCATGAACTGACGCTCAAAAAGCTCATTATATATACCATAAACTGTTGACTCAAGATCATTATGCGAAATCTCCGCTCCATTTTTGTTTGCGTCATCGAGTGCTAGTTTTGTTGCATCATAAGCAAGTTCAAAGTAAGTTTTATCTAAATATCTAGCTCGAAAGGGTGTAATTCCTATTCCGATAATTCCAACTTTTTTTGTCATTTTTTTCACAATTCTATATCCTAATTTTTCATCTTAAATTTAATTTAATTATATTAATTGAAGAAGAATTAAGTAAAAAACTATTTAATTATATATTTATTGAAAATAATTTTGTAAAAATAGATATAAAGACTATTTCTCATTGTAATGTGAGATTTTAAGAATTAATGACTTAATCTGAAAATTCACTTAAACATTTTACTGTTTCTATTAATTTATCCAGTGATAAATCTGATTCTATAGTTTTCATGCCAAGCCTGATTGCCCATTGAAATTTACAGAGAATTTTCTTTTTTAAATTTGAGAGACTTCTCCAATTCTGAATATTAGGGATAAGGTTTCAATTACCAAAATTGAACAGAAATGAGTGTAATTGCTGCAAAAATAATCCCACTGATACCAATTACTAATAAGTCTACTTTATTTATTTTAGTATTTGTAATACTATCCAATCTTTTTCTGTAAATTAGGGTGATTAAAAAGGGTATAAGAAATATAAGCCCATATGCTGCGAAAGTAGTCGGTTTATATAATTGTTCAGGTACATTTCGATATAATCCAAAGAAAATCCAATCAAATATAATTGCTAATATTAGAAAGATTAAAGCTAAGTATAAGCTTCCAGTCCAAAAAGTTCTGTTTGAATACTTTTTTAAGCAATAATATGATGTAAAACCCCAAATGGTCGGCGCTAAAATAAGCATCATTATAATTCCAAATAATTCATTTATTATCCAAGGTATCCATAAAACAGCATTTGAAAACCAATACGCAAAGAATCCAACTAAAATCGTTAATAATAACCAGTTCTTTCTCATTTTCTCACCAATAATATTAAGGTATTTTTTAATTTTTGATATTTTAATTAATAAGTATTTCAAATAAAAAAATTAACAGAAATTGGAATAAGAAAATGGAATTCTTATATTTTCAATGCGTAGCTTGTTTCAAATTCAATTTTTTTTAAAAAAGAATTATTAATAGCGTATTATTTGTTTTCTATTATCTTTAATTTACTTTTAGCACCAATTGCATTAAATTCACTAGGACTGATTTCAATATCTTTTCCAGTTAATGCATTTACGATCGTTGCTGTCAAGATACCCCAAGGACAAATTGAATTAATCAATTCTTCTTTTTTCATGTAGGAACGAACTATAGCAGTAGAACAATTGATCGATTCCACAGTAAATTCATTTTCCGAAATCCAATCTAATTTTAGATTTTCAGCCATACCTATTTCTGTAAATTTTTTCATAGCTATCTCAAGCGCCTCATTTAAGTTATATTTCTTTAATTCATTTAGATCAAGTCCAATTTGTTTAGAATACCTTTCCAAAAATTCATAAGTTTTAGGAAAGACATACTTATATAATACAGGTGTTCCAACTAATTCCTTTGCACTTCCTTCATATCCAAATGTTATACCATGTAAGATCATAGCAACTCCATGAAGATTTGTTCTTTTTGTTATATCTCCATAATTTTTAAAATTATAAGCTTTTACTATTGTTAATAAACATAAACCTATGAAGATTGAAATTATTAACGAAATTAAATAATTTGGTATTAAAAATGGTGTAGGAAGACCAACGGAGGGGTTAACAAAAAAGTAGAAATCAATATTACTCGTAAAGTAAGCTAAAGTCCAACCAGAAAATCCTATTGGGCCAATAATCTTTCCATGTTCATAGATAAAATCTTTTTTATATCTCGCAATAATAAATTTGGTAGTAAACAAAATAAATGCTATGATTCCTCCTAAAAATGTGTGCCAAAATATAGTTGCAATAAAAAAATCACTGAATCCACTCGGATTTAGCCTCGGTATAACACCAAAATAAATGCAAAGTCCTGCTAACAAGTAAAAAGCAAATGCTGCGATCCATCCAAATCTTTTATGTGCTTTTACTTCCAGTAAGGTTAATTCTTTTAAGTTTCCTATATGTGATAATCCTATAAAAAAATTAGTTAGAGCTAGTCCAAATCCTACTGTTGAGAGGTACATCATGAAATGATTAAGAAATACCATCTGACCATATGTCATTTGCAATATCATATATCGGTTTCACTTTAAAATTTTTAAAAATACTGACCGTAATTATTTTATAATAACTTGTGAATATTCTCTATTATAATACTTTTATATTTAAAACTAATGTTTAAAATTTAAAATATATAATTTTGTAAATCAAGTATAGACATCTTTTTTTAAGGGTTCATTATGTCGTAAAAAAAAAGCTTAAATATAATATCTATTATAAAATCTATGTAAAAATTCATTATAAATTGCCAAAGAGTTCAATAAATTATCTTCTGAATTTTTATTACAATTAATTTAATGATATGTTTTTATAAAGAGGTGTAATAGTTATTTCTCAAGACGATATGAAAGATCTCACTATAAATTTGGATGATAAAGTCGTAAAAGCCCTGCAAAATAAATTGGCTATCTATGAAGCAGAGATCAGTGAATTAAAGGAGGATATGGGAAAGAAAGACGAAGAGATTACGAATTTAAATAATCTTAACGATGGATTGAATTCAGACTTAGAGAACGTGCGGGAAAAACTTTTTAGCTTTGAAAATAAATCAGGAGACCTTGAAAAATTAGATAGTGAAGTATATGATCTGAAGAAAACAATTACTATACAAAATGAGGAGCTCAAAAAAATAAAGGCAGAATTGGATGAATCTAAGCCTAAAGTTGTAGAATTAACCAAAAATAATGAAGAGTTAAAGAATATTATCACTGAAAATGAAGATAAAATAAAGGAATTAAAGGACGCTTTAACAGAAAAAGAAAAAGCATTTGATGAACAAAAAAGTAGATTAGAAAAAGCTGAAGCAGATTTATCAGCTCTACAGCCCACAGCACCAACAGATTATACAAGTGAGGAGCGTTTAATTTGTCCAAGTTGTGGTGCGAGAGGAAAAGAACTTAAAGTTGAAGAGGATAAAAGCAAAGTGCTTAGCTACGTCGGTCACAGTCCATTATACGCTAAAGTAAATGTATGTAAGAAGTGTGGATATAAATTTTAAATAGACTATTTCTATTTATTTTATATTTTTTTATTATTTAATCTACTATTAATCCTCTATAAAGTCGATTTTAGTTAACTTTTTTATTTGTTAAAGGCAAGAATAAAC
>JBHLOC010000089.1:0-5206 GCA_048940925.1 Promethearchaeota archaeon
AATCCTTTTTGCTGATAAAATATCATGCTTTGCTTTTGAATCAATTCTTTCTAAGAATGATTTAAAAAGAGAATAATTTTGAGTTTCTAATAAATCTTTGCCATGCAGTATGCTAATACAGCTTGAGCAATAAGAATAAATTGTTTGGATATTAAGGTTTTTATCATTAATAATATCTATAACTCTTGGGTTTTGCCGATATAACAAATTATTGTAGTCTTGTTCTGATAACTCAGTTACATAACCATTTTCATATCGTAATGAACAAGTCAAATCTTGAGCAATTTTCAAAAATTCTAATTTTGAATAATAGGATTTATTGGGTTTTACTAAATCCCATTCAATAAAAAGTCTTAAATATTTCTCAAATAGATTACACCATACAGCACTGATCTCTAATACTTTTAAGGGAACATCTACAAATTCTAAAAAGCTATCAATATTATAAATGTACTTTTGAACGTCATTATCATCATAGGATTTGAATATAACATTTTCAATGAAAAGATTATTACACAATTGCTGAATGTGAAAATAGTCTTTACCTGGTGATGCTGTCAAACCCAAAATTAAAGGATCTGTGCATGTAGAGATATATTCATTTGAGATAAAATTATAAGCATAATTACCCTTAGTACGGTGACCCTCATCAAAAATAAGTAAAGATACATGTTTTAAATTATATCTACCTCTTTCAATATCATTCTTTATTATTTGAGGTGTAGAAATGATAATTTGGGAATGATTAAAGAGGAAGATTCTTTTTTTTGGTTTAATTTTACCGGTAAATGAATTAATTTTATTGATATCTAAATCTAAAAATTTTTGGTAAGATGATGTATGTTGAGCAACTAATGGTCGCGTCGGGGCTAGAATTAATATTTTAGACTCTGGATATTTCTCCAAAGCTTTTACCGCGAGCAAAATACCAATAATGGTTTTTCCTAATCCTGTGGGTAAAACAACTAGAGAATTTTTTCTAGAACAGCCCCTAACGATGTTCTCTTGATATTGTCGATAAATTAGCTTATCCTTTTTTAAGAAAAGTCCATTGAAGTACTCCAATTTAGGAGATTGCATATTATAAATAACTTTCTATATTTGAATTTAAAAGATATCTCTCTGAAGGATTTTTATAAAATAGAGACTTAAATCTTAGGTTTTTTATCTTTAGCCTTAAAGTATATTAATTGTTTTCTTCTTTTAAAGTAAATCTATTCGTATTTTTTATTTTTCTAATTTGCCCTTCTTTTTCTAACATTTTTAATGTTAAATTTATCCAACCTTTAGCCATCTGGTGAATAATTCTTCCTTCATTAGGATATAACTCAATAAGTAAATTGGTTGGGCTTATTCCTTTCCCTGAATTTTGAGTTATTATATCAAGAATTTGTTGGGTTCTTTCTGTCCTATGTTCCAATATGTCTGCAATTCTCTTTTTTGGATCCATAATAGGTTTCCCATGGGCTGGCAATATTAAATTTAGGTTAGGTAATTGTTGGATTTTTTTAATCGAATCCATATATCTTTCTATAGAACCATTAGGAGGTCCTAACCATGTCGTGATGGAACTCAAAACATTATCCCCAGAAAAAAGAATTCCTTTTTCTTCATTATACAATGAGATATGATCACCTGAATGTCCCGGGGAAGAAAAAATATTCCATTCTTCACCATTTATTATAATAGTAGAATCAGGTTCAATAGTTATATCAGGATCAGAGACAAAAGAAATCTTATATAATCGATTATAAATTAGATAAGAAAAGAACTTACGTAGCCAATTATTAATTTTGTGTCTAAAGCTTTTTTCTACAGAGAAATAATCGTCCTCAATTTTAATATCATAAGCATGAGAATATGCGCGTTTATTTTTAATAACTTCAGCCATTTGTCGGGTCAATATAATTTTTACTCCCAAATATTCTCTTATCTTTTTCAAACCTGAAAAGTGATCTGGATGAGTATGGCTTGGTAAAATACGAGAAAGGTTAAATGCCTTCCCAATTTCCTTATAATAGTCTTGAATTTCATGGATTTTCCTAACCAGAAATTTAACCATTTTTTTATTTCCATAACCAGCATCAAAGATTAAACCATCATTACCGGTTATAATATAAATATTTTCCGATGGTTTTATTGATTCAAATTTTACTTTTTCTTTTATTAAATATATTCCCGGATAGACTTCTTCCATGATTTATCTTTCAATTTAAATTAAAGGAAATAGTTATTTTAAAATAATTGTAGAAATAATTAAATTCTTTTTATAGTATTTGAATAATGAAGGGATTATGTCACCTGTTCTGTTAATGCTAATTCTTTTGATGAGTCAACTTGAGAGACAAGAATAGAAGCCTGGGGGCTCGTATATTTTAGCTCTTTCATTAATTCTTTTTTATTTTTTAACTCTTTCGAGACCATTTTACTAGTAATCCCTTGGGTATGTAGCATTCCCAGACCACCTAGAATACCTTGTTTAATCAATCTAGTCATACAATTCAACATCCAATTAAATTTTCCAAAAGGATTTAGATATTCCTTTCCTCTCCTTTTTATCCAACCAGAATTTAAATAAAATTGAGCATATGCCTCTGCAACTAATTCGTACATTTCATTAACAGTTAATTGCTCTGTTTTCATCATTGGATGGAATAAATCATAATATTTGTAATTATTTGTTGTGATCATGCCTTTACTTTTCATTTCTTCATAGAAATTTGTTCCAGGAAAAGCAGTAATAGGGGTAAATTGCACACAATCTAAATTTAAATCTACAGCATATTGAATGTTTTGCCTAACCATTCGTTTAGTTTCACCTGGAAAACCAATAATAAGGCCTCCAAAAATTGAAATTCCCTCATTTCTTAGCATTTTGACTACTTTTCTAACCATTTCAGAGGTCGTATTTCTTTTATTCATCGCATCTAAACTTTGTTGATGAATTGATTCTATTCCTAGAAATATTTGCCTAAACCCAGCTTTTTCAAGTTTTTTAATCAACCATGGATTTCTATATAATGTATCAACGCGAGATTGACACGAAAAATGAAATACGTTTTGCATATTTGAGCGAATAATCGTATCAAGAATTTTATTTGTCCTTTTTATATTAATAGTGAAATTATCATCACAGAAAAAGATAAAATTATTTTTTCTGTCAATATCATAAACTTCTTGCATTATTCTTGTTATCGATTTTGTTCTATAGGTAACATGACGATCAGAATTTCTCCACATTTTAATAATACAACAGAATTTGCAGTTATGAGGACATCCTCTTGATGTTTCAATTTGTCTGGTTGTAGCACCCAAATAACTATATAACTTTCCCTTTAATAAATCTCTCCGAGGCATAGGAAGATTATCCAAATTGCATTCTAATTGACGTTCTTTGTTATGTATTACATGGCCCTCTTCATTTTTATAAGATAACCCATCGATTTTTTTTAAAGAGATCTTATTTTTATTACCGTCAAGATAATCAATTACTTCTTTAAAAGTATGTTCACCTTCACCTCTAATTGTGAAATCTACAACAGATTGTTGTGCTACAAAACTAGGTGCTAAAGTAGGATGATATCCACCCATGATGGTATAACACCCATGCTCTTTAGCCATCTCGGCAACTTCTAATGCATGATATATTTGGGGAGTCATACTTGTAATGGCTACTACATCATATCGGTTTAATTCACTGCAAAATCTTCTTTCGCGATATTTATCTACTTTGAAATCAAACAATTTAGCATCGTGATCAGGAACCATTGCAGCTATAGAAATGAGGCTTAATGGAGCTCCCTTAATAATAGCATCCAATCCCGCTTCTAATCGAGCTGGATTTACATAAAGGATTTTCATATTAACGCACTTTTTATACTATTTTTTCTTATATGAACTATCATTGTAAAAATGATCTCATATTATTCTTTAGGAGAAGCATTAATACTTGTTATTATAACTATAAAAACATTATTCCTTAATAAACTTGTTGAATCTACATAGCATTTGTTGATTTAATATAGCACTGAAAACATCTAAAATATTGATTTTTTTAAAGAAATATATTTATTTACACACTTCTTAATTATAAATAGTGAGATACAATCAAGATAATGTTCAGAACTTGTTATTGGGTTTGAAAAATGCAAATTCTGCTATTAGAGCAGTAATTTTGCTCTCTGTTGAAGGATTACCTATTGCATCTACCCTTCCTAAAGACTTGGATAAAGCCCAGTCATCTGCTCTTTCTGCTACAATATTAGCTTTAGGAAAAAAGAAAAATTCTGAAATGAATAATGGTGAGTTTAATCACCTCTATATTGAAGGTTCTAACGGAGGTATTTTAATATTTCAACTAAGCAAATTTGAAATCCTGGTATTACTAACTAACGAAGAAACTGATTTGGAAAAGCTTATTCAGAGTCTAAATGAATTCAAATTTGAGGATCTTCATCCTATTCATCTTAATAATCTTTAGATTATATTCATAATACCTTATTTTAATGACCTTAATGTTTTTATTGTTGATTGGTTAAAAATGTAAAATTATAAGTTAATTTCTTGCATCCTGAAGAATTTAAATCATAAATCTTTTCCAGAATCAACTCTATATTAATATTTCAATGATCTCCAATCTCTTATCACTATCCGCAACATAAACTAAATTACCTCTAAAATCTAGATCGTAAACATGACCCCCATCGAAAAATTGAGCTGATTTTATAGGATGAGATAGATCAGCAATATTAACTATAATTAAACCCTTTTCATAATCAGCTAGATATGCTAGTGTTCCATTCATATAAACACTGTATATATTGCTTATCACTTAGAACTAAAAAAATTAAGAAAAAAAATAGATGAATTAAATTTAAGAAAGTAATACTTTCTTTAACCTTTAAAATATTTAATGGCTAAAAGGATGTCATCTCGAGTAACTTTCTTCCTCTTGCTGTGCTTAGTTAAACCAAGAGCAGTTTTTGTAATCTTTTCCGCTGCCATACCCATCCAATCAACTAATTCGTCAACTGCATCTCTAGCAACTATGATTGCACCGTTGTGTTTCATTAATCTTCTAATAGGACTCCAACTAATATATTCAGACATTTTTTATTCCTCCACTAATTAATTTTTATTTTTATTTTGTTATTGATTTTTGTTATTATTTAATGGTTAGTTATATAGTTATACATCTTCTATATAT
>JBHLOC010000024.1:0-64097 GCA_048940925.1 Promethearchaeota archaeon
TCTACGGGTAAAGATTCTCCTGTTAATACAGATTCATCTACCTGTAAATAATTTCCATTTATAAGTTTAATATCAGCGGGTATAATATCCCCCAATCTTACACGAACAATATCTCCAGGTACAATATCTTTTGCAAATAATTCTCTCCATTCTCCATCACGTAATACTCGAGCTTTGAGAGCTAATTTCTGCTTTAACAATTCGACTGCATTATCTGCTTTAAATTCTTCCCAAAATCTCACAATAGCATTTATAAGTAACATTGCTATTATTATAGCAAAATCATCATATTCTTCTATAACCAAAGAAAGTATTGCAGCGATTTCAATCATCCAAGGAATGGGTCCCCAAAAATTTCTCAAGAATTTTAAAAAAAGACTTTCCTTTTTTTCGGGAATTTCATTTGGACCATACTTTTGAAGACGATTTAATGCTTCTGAACTTGAGAGTCCATTTTCATTTGTTGCTAACTTTTCATAAAGGTTATCAATCGATGTTTTTTTTGCTTCCTCAATACTTAAAGTCATATCATCCTTATAATTAATAGAACTTTTTAATCATTTCTTTTATATTTTAAGTTATTAAAATCAAGAAAGGTATAAACTAAATAATCGAATAAAGAGAATTGTTTGTCTTATAATATAAACAAAAAAAAAAAAATTTAAATTTAAAATTTAAAACATCCTGCCTCTTTTTCGCAAAAACTTATAGAAATAATATTTAATGAAATCTGTTATTAAAAACCATATAAAGGCATATACTAACACGAATATAACATATACCCAATCTAATCGTGGAAGTAGAATTCCAAAGAGAACAAAGATTACTGCTAAAATTTGAGTAGTTGTAGTTGCTAAGAATAATAATTTTGCCGGTCTTCGCTCCCAGAAATGACCTTTAGTTCGTGCTACGTACACAGTCAGCGATGCTGCAACAGATAATTTTAGAAAAATAAACGCCTGGATGGGACCGCCTTGCTCGGGTGAAAAACCAAAGACAGTAAGTCCAATATAATACAATGAGAATGAGGCTACTACTCCAATAACGCCGAGAATAGTACTGATCATTAACATAACACTCATATTCCAGCGTTCTGGTTTTTTAGAGTATCCCACATTATCAACTGCGATAGTCATAATAGGAGCATCATTTAAGAGGGCTAACAATACAATCATAAGAGCAGTTACAGGATAAAAACGAATAATTACAATCGATAGGGTGATGAAAATAATTACACGAATTGTTTCTGAGATTCTATATATTGAATAATTAAGCATTCGGTGGAAAATTTTACGACTTTCTATTGTACCATCAATTATAACCGATAAACCTGGTTTTGTGAAAGTTATTTCTGCAGCCGATTTTGCAGCATCCGTCGCATTCGAAACAGCAATACCAACATCTGCTTTCTTCAAGGCAGGAGCATCATTAACTCCATCTCCAGTCATTCCCACAATATGATCTTTCTTTTGTAACAATTCTACAATTCGATATTTATGTTCAGGAAAAACTTGAGCAAATCCATCAGCTTCTTCAACGACTTTTTCAGCTTCATCATCAGGCTTATCAAGAAAAGCTGATACAGGTTTTATATTCGTACCTAATCCTAAACTTAATGCTGTTTCTTTGGCAATTGCGACATGGTCTCCTGTTACCATTTTAACATTCATACCCATATCTTGGGCAGTTTTAATTGTCTCAGCAGAATCTTCTCGAGGAGGATCGAATAATCCTATAAGGCCAATAAATTGAAAGTCTTCTTTCCCATTTGAAGTTTTTGCGACCCCTAAAGCACGATAACCTTTTGAAGCATACTCATCAACAAATTTATTTACTTCCATTTCTACAGCGTCTTTATTAACTGAAAGCGATAAAATTACTTGAGGTGCTCCTTTTATCACATTAATGGATTTTCCTGTAGTGTCTTGTACCAATACTTCAGTGCGTTTTATAACAGGATCGAATGGTGTGAACTTTTCCACAGTGTAACCTTTAATTATTTTACTAAGATCCTCATAATCTTTACCCTTAACAATAATTGCATTATCAATTGGATCTTGATCTTCTTCTCTAGATGCGAGAATTCCATTTAATATAACATCTTCTTCATTACTATCTCCGAATGACTTGATAGTAGCAACAGATATCTCATTTTTAGTGAGGGTTCCCGTTTTATCTGAGCATAGTATCTCAACACCAGCTAATTCTTCTATAGAAATTAACTTGCTAACTATTGCATTCTTTTTTGCCATATTAATAGCTCCGATCGCCATAGTAACTGATAGAACTGCCGGCAGTGCGACAGGAATAGACGCTACAACTAGTACTAAGATAAACTCAAGAAGATCAAAAAAGCTGGTTTCAGGATTTAACACTGAAACAATTATAATAATTCCAACCATACATAAAGCAAAAATAATTAAAAAGTTCCCTATTTTTACTACAGCTTTCTGAAAATGGCTATGAGTTTTGGCTTTTTCTACTAATTCTGTTGTTTTTCCAAAATAAGTCTTCATACCAGTACTAACTACTATTCCATCCATCTCTCCTTGTTTAACGATAGAACCAGAATAACCTATATCACTTACATGTTTTTCAACTGGTAATGATTCACCAGTTAACGCAGATTCATCTATCTGTAAATAATCCCCTTTTATTAACTTTAAATCTCCAGGAATAATATCACCTAATCGTATACGAATAATATCTCCTGGTACTAACTCCTTTGCAGGCACAGTATGCCATACTCCATCACGTAAAACTCGTGCTTTAACAGCCAATTTACTCTTTAAAAGTTCGATGGCGTTATCTGCTTTATTTTCTTCCCAGAATCTTACAACTCCATTAACCATCAGTAAAATAAGTATAATCCAAAAATCTTCCCAGTGTCCTATAATTGCTGAAAGAACAATAGCAACTTCAATCATCCATGGAATTGGACCCCAAAAATTTTTTAAAAATTTTATAACAGGATTTACTTTTTTCTCAGGGATTTCATTATAGCCAAATCTTTCTAATCTCTCTTTAGCCTCATTTTCATTTAAACCGTTTTTACTTGCTTTAAGTTGTGAATATACTTCGTCTACACTAAACTTTTTTACTTTTTCAGTAGTTAAAATATTATTAACCATATATTACACCAAGTTAATTTACGATTTGTAAATTCTCTATTTTGATTAGAAAAATATTAAAAATACTAGGTGTTAAAGATACAAGACACTTTATAAATATTTTTTATAAATTTTATAAATAAGTGTAAAAAAAATATATGAAGATTCTTCTATTGAATTATTTATCCAATTTTAGTATGATTTTTTCATTTTAATTCCATTTTATATTTGCTGATAAAAAATTCTCCCAAACTTTATTAAAACAATAATTTCTTCAAACCTTTCTTCAATAAGTATACTTTTATTTTATTAGAAAAAAAATTATGATAATGTAAAACATATTCTTATAAATTTTTAAATATTAATTTAAAAACAGTTAAACTCTAAGAAATCTTACTTTTCCACATTGGTTGTTTTTCTAATTTATAAGATTTCAAAGCATATTCTTCCATCATGCGATTTGTATTAAAATAAGCACCTAACTTTATTGCATATTTCATTCTTTCTTGCCACTCACTCTTATTTTTGTAAAATAGAGGTATTATTTCTTTTTCTAATTTAGAATATAAATCTTCGGCATCAAGAGAATCATCTACAATTTGTGCTTTTGGATCAGTAGGTTCAGGACCTATCGCCCATCCTGCCTTCTTATCAGACATATAATAACCCTCTATCCACCATCCATCTAATGTAGAAAAGTTTAGTACCCCATTGATAGCGGCTTTCATTCCACTTGTCCCACTTGCCTCTAAATATCTTCTAGGATTATTTAACCATAAATCAACTCCACTCACCAATAATTTAGCTAATGAAATTTCATAATTTCCTAAAAATACAAGCCCTATGCCATATGAATTCCATAAATAATTACTATATTCATAAATTTTTTTTATATAATCTTTAGATTGCAAATCAGCAGGATGAGCTTTTCCAGCAAAAATTAATTGTGCTTTTTTCTTGATAATTTTAGCTAGTCGTTCAAGATCATTGAAAATTAATAGAGGTCGTTTATATTCAGCTATTCTCCGGCAAAATCCTATTGTTAATAAGCGTTTATCAAATAGAATCCATGAGTGCGAATTTTCATATTGAATAAGACGATTTTTTGCTTTATTATGCACTCTCCACAACTCGTAACTATCTAAATCTAAAGCTTTTTCAAATAGATTTAAGTTATGGTGCCAATCTCTTGTTAATTCCTCATTAAAAAAATTTCTCATATATGGAGATAACCAATATCCTACATGAACTCCATTTGTTATAGGATTAATTTTATAGTTCGGAAACATTTTATTTGAGACTTCAGAATGTTTTTTTGAAACTGCATTAATATAACCACTTGCGTTTAAAGCTAAGATGGTCATATTTAGTGCATTTTTTCCCGCAAATTCATGGATTTGATCTGGTAAGCGATTTCGAAAGACATCATTTACTAAGTTATAATTAAATTCCTCAAGTCCTGCCCTTACAGGAGTATGAGTTGTAAATACACAGTGTTTTTTTACTTCCTCTAAATTTTTATATTTCTTTAAAAGTTCAAAAATTAAAAAAGCTGCATGCCCTTCATTAAGATGATAGGTTTTTATGTTATAATATCCAAGTCTTTCTAACATTCTATATCCACAAATACCAAGAACCATCTCTTGAGCTATTCGCTGAAATGGATTTGCGTCATATAGCATATGAGTTAATTTTCTCTGCCATAGCTCATTTTCATCAAGATCAGTGTCTAACAATATTACTGGTATTTTATGACCGTTTCTACCTACAATTTCATACTTCCAAGCTTCAACGTGAAATGATTTATCTTGTAGTTCAAGAGTTACTTTTTGATCAATTTTTTCAAAATCATCGCTAAAATCCCATTCCATTTCTTTTTCGACTTGTTCACCATTTGAACCAAATTGTTGATAAAAATAACCTGCATCGTATGTTAATGTTATAGCAATTATTGGTAACCCCATATCACTTGCAGATCGAAGGGCATCTCCCGCTAAAATACCTAATCCTCCAGAATAAATAGGAAGACTACTCTCTAAAGCGATTTCCATAGAAAAATACGCAATTTCTTGATTTTTTTTATCCTCTTTAATTTTTTAATTGCACCCTAGTCGCTGTTTAGTTGATAATGTGTAATATTGTTTTTAATATTATAAGGATATCCCTTAAAAAACATTAATTTTAAAAACCTTTATTACGGGAATTTTTAAAACATGATTATTATATTTATTTTTTATAATAAATCAGTAGGACATATCAAAAAGGATTTTTCATCAAAATCATAATTATTGTAGCCTTTTAGTCAAATCTAGACTGTCACTTGAAAAATAATTAACATCAAAGAAATATCAATTATTAGATTATTTTATCTTTATAAAATTTTATAGAAATCTTTAAAAGGGAAATTATCTGAATGACAATAAAAATAAATTTGAGATTGTAATAAACAATGACAGAAGATTTTAACTTAAATAATGTAAGTATTCATATCGCTTTATTATATTGGATATTTTTTATTTTAGTAATTATACTTTCTATTCTTGGATTATTTTATATATTATGGATTATGAGAAAGCTGTCAAAATTAGATGATGGATCTGAAGATATGGTAAAAATACATGATTTAATAAAACTAGGGTCTAATGCTTATCTTAAAAGACAATTTAAGACAATTAGCATAGTTTTAATAATACTTTCTGGTTTACTTTTTATTTTTGATATACCACTAGCAATTTCTTTTATAATTGGTGCAGTAACATCTCTGATTGCTAGTTATATCAGTATGGTTGCGTCAACTCTATCAAATGTTAAAGTGACACAAGCATGTAAAAGTGACTTGAATAGCGCTTTAAAAATAGGATTTAATGCAGGATTGATTATTGGCGTTTCAGTAATATCTATTTCTTTATTAGGAATTAGTATATTGTACATTATATTTAATTTCAGTATTCAAAATATTGTTGGTTTTGCATTTGGAGCCTCCTTCTCAGCACTCTTTGCTCAATTAGGGGGTGGAATATATACAAAAGGAGCAGATATTGGAGCGGACTTAGTAGGAAAATTAGAACATGGATTACCTGAAGATGATATAAGAAATCCTGCAGCAATAGCTGATAATGTTGGAGATAATGTTGGAGATTGCGCAGGAAGAGGTGCAGATCTCTACGAGTCATCTTCAGCAAATAATATTGCTGCTATAATAATCGGAGTAACATTAAGCGCAATTACCAACAATCCCTTGTTCATTATATTTTCTCTAATCACAAGAGCTCTTGGTAATTTTGCTGGCATATTTGCAGGATATTTTGTAAATGTTAGAGAAAAGGATAAATCCCCTATAGCAGCATTCGCTAGAAGCTTAATTGCTACAGCGGTGATTAATGTAATTTTCTTTTTAATATTGACATTGATTTGTTTTCCGAAAGGTTGGGGATTTTTATTCGTTTGCTCCGTACTAGGAATATTATTAGGATTATCAACTTATACCCTAGTAGATTATTATACTTCTTCAAGATATAGACCAGTAAAAAATGTAATAAAAAGTTCAGAAACTGGTGCTGCTACCAACGTAATAAGTGGTTTTTCTTTAGGTCTAGAATCACCTACAATACCAGTAATCTCATTTGTTATAGGAATTATTATAACTTTTCTCCTTGGCGAACAATATGGTAAAGTGAACAATTTTAATCCATACTTAGGAGGAGTATTTGGGATAACTGTTGCGACAATGGGTTTATTGTCAATTACAACCATAATTTTGGCTTTTGATGGCTTTGGTCCAGTATCTGATAATGCTGCTGGAATAGCAGAAATGTCACATCAAGGAGAAGAAGTACGATATAATTTAGATAAATTAGATGCCGTGGGTAATACAACTAAAGCATTAGCAAAGGGTTTTGGCATCACTTGTGCTGCATTATCCGCTATAATATTATTTGAAGCGTATTTAGAAGAAATTAAGACAATTGATGTTAATATATATCATCCTGTAATTTTATGTGCATTATTGATAGGAGCAGTGATACCTTTTATTTTTTCCGCATTTGCAATTAGATCTGCAGGAGTAGCAGCATATGGCATGATTAAAGAAATTCAACGACAATTTAAAGAAGATCCCGGAATACTTGAGAATAAATCATTACCGAACTATGAAAAATGTATTGATACTGGTACAAAAGTAGCTTTAAAACAAATGATTTTTCCTGCATTACTACCTACTTTAACGCCTCTCATTCTTGGTTTTTTATTTGGTCCTGTCGCATTAGCTGCATTTTTAATATCTGGAACAATATCTGGGATAATTTTAGGATTTGTTTTGAATACTGGTGGAGGGGCTCTTGACAATACTAAAAAAGCAATTGAAGGAGGTCTTTTAGGAGGAAAGGGCTCTGAAGCTCATTCTGCTTCCATCGTTGGAGATACTTTCGGTGATCCGTTAAAAGACACTGCTGGGCCATCTCTCCATATTCTTGTTAAAGTAATAAATACTGTTTCAATAGCTTTTGCTCCTATTTTTCTAAGTTTTCCAGCATTGATAATTTTAGCTTAAAATAAAAAAATATTTTAAAACTTTATAAAGGTGGTGAAAAAACATGACAGATAAAATAAAAGATCTATTAATTGAAATGCTCATTGACCATTCAAGAGCTATGTATTCTACCATTTGCGATATGGGAGTATTTTATATAGCTTGGGTAGAAAATTCAAAAGTCAGTAAAGAGATATTGGAAAAGAAGGCAAACAAATTAAAATTTGATATAGAAAAAGCAACATCGATAAAAAATCAAACAATTAAAGATTTTTCTGAAGTATTAACATTAGGATCGGGAGATTGGGTTATATTAATTCAAAAAATGGATAATTTGTCAAATCTAGCATCAAAATTTGTTGATTTATTAATATACATTAAATTGAGTGATTTAAATTCTGAAATGAAAAAAATGTATCATAAATCAATCAATACAATATTAGAAATGACAGAATTAATAAAAGAATCAATTAAATTATTGCGAGAAAACCCAACTAATATAATTTACAATATAAACAAGATTCATGAACTTGGCAACTCAATAGAGATAATATTCCATCATTTTCTGAATTATCTTTATAAAGATAAAGAGTTGAATATAAGAAATTTATTGATAATTCGAGATAGTGTTATTACATTAGAACATTTTGTTGATAAAATTAATCATATAGCAGAGATCATTAGAGTTTTACACTATGAATAAAAAGATAATTATAACTAACCAATCAAATTGAATGAAAAATAGCGGATTTTTCGCTAATAGTAATGAAAAAATATTACTATTTTTTTAATAGATATGAGTCTTATCTAAGATAGTATATATTGTGCTCTTATAAATTTCATGAAAAGCTTCTAGGGGGATAATTTGTTTTATTTTTCCTATAAGACTATCAACTACTTCGATATTTATTTCTGGAAACTGTTCAAAAAGATCAGGATCATATTTATGAAGAAAGAATGTAAACTCTGTCTTTAAATTGAGTTTCTTTAGTTTTTCTATAATTTGTTGTAAAAAATTTAATGTTAATTCATAATTCTTAATGTCTTGGATATCAATCACATAAAAGATTTCTTTTGTACCATCGATTAATTCATTAAAATTTTTTAAAAATTCATATCTATCAACTTCTTTTCCTCTAAAGTCCCAGATTTTAAATATTAAATTATCCCTCTCAAAAGTAACTATATTAGGACTTTTGCTTTCTTTCAAAGAGATGAAATTAGATAAATTATCTTTTCCAATAACATTTAAGACGATAGAAGTTTTACCACTTTTTTCTAATCCTAAAACTAAGATTTTCCTCTTTTTTGATTCAATATTAGGTGACATCATTAAATTTAAATTAATGTAGATTCGAAAGTTGTTTTCCTTATTTTAATTTTTCAATATTATCTGAAGTTACTAACTTTTGAAACTTCTTTTTATGTAGTTCAATAACAAATGAGTTAATCGCAGAAATTACTCTGAAAATATTATAATTTTTTATAAAATATTTTTTAATACTCCCATTTCGTTTATATAAAATTATACCTGTTTTTTGTAATTGTTTTAATTGTTGAGAAGTGTAAGACTGACTAATTTGCAAAGAATCTTCGATTTCTTTTGATGTTTTTTCACCATTTTTTAAATATTTAATGATTTCTAATTTATATGGATCACTCAATATTTTTAGAAATTCTGATGCAGCTTCTGTTAAATCATCCATCTTTAAATCCCAAGTATCAATTATTCTTAATCTTTAAGAAATAAATTTTTCTAAACCATATTCAAATTCTTCTCTATATAAATAATATCATTTATATATTTAAATATAATGAATATATAATATCATGATATCAAAAAATCGCAATATTTAAATATTATAATATTATATCTTTATAATAATATACTATAATTATAAAATTTCTAAAAATAATCCGCAACACAAAACAAAAAAATAGGAGAATAAGTGATTATGATTAATGGAACGTTTATTTTGGATGATATTGATAGAAAAATCGTCCAGTTTATCCAAAGGGATCCTAATTCAACTCATACACAAATAGCTAAAAAAATAAATAGAAGTCAGCCTACAGTCGGAATGAGAATAAAAAAACTAGAGGAATCTGGAGTATTGCAATTTCAAGCGGGCCTTAATTTGAAAAATATGAATTGCTATCTTGCTAAGGTAAGCCTACAAACTTGTAACCCTAAACTTATTTCAGAGATATTCAAATCTTGTCCTTATCTGATCCATGGATATAGAGTAAGTGGTGCTTCAAACTTTGTTATCATAATTGGCGGTTTTACCTTAAAAGATATAGATAAAACTATAAATTATCATTTTAGAAATAATCCTGAAATCAAAAATGTTAAAACTGAAATCATTACGGACATAATTAATGAATTTGTCATCCCGATTAATTTAAAGATTGGTACATGTAATTGTCTTAAAAAATAATAAAATATATATCAAAACATCTGTCAAAAAAATGGTGTTGGAATCGAAAATTTTTATGGATTATGATAAATCTAAGTCTAACTTCTATATTAACTACTTTATAGAAGATACAAAAACTGTAGTAGAAATGCCGATAAAAAAAGCTAATATGAATGAAGAAGATTGTATTATTTCGAGCAAATTTGATCTTTCTAATAAAGTATACTTAATTGATATAAATCAATATTAAAATGACACTGCTGATTACAAAAAATGGCATTTTTAAGAAGATCTAAAAGTTATGATGAAACTTATTTAGAAGAGAATAAAGAAAATTGTTGTTTATCTCCAAATATTAATTCATGTGATGGTTATAATGTTTGCATCAATTGTGGTGTAATTAGTTCAAGAATTTTCTCCTATGAACCGAGAAAAAGATATTTTTTAAATGAAAAAGTTAATTATTGCAATACTGAGCCTGTACGTAATCCATTCGGTCCACGCACTACTTTGAGTGATAATCGAGACTATAAAGGTGGTTATTTATCTCCTAAAGCTTCAAATAATTATGATAGATTAGCAAGAATAAATAACGGTTTAATAAGTGGATTTGAAAGAAATTTGTCGATTGCATTTCCAAAATTTAATCATATGAAATCCCAATTAAATATCCCAAATTATATCGCTGATGAGGCAATCAGAATTTATTTATCTGCTGCAAAATTAAAATTAACCCTTGGAAGATCAATTGATGGAATTCTAAGTGTAGCTATATATTGTGCATTGAAACTTTACGGAGTACCCCGATCTATTGAGGAAATTCTTTCCTTATCTCAAGTTTCAAGAAAAAAATTTATGAATTGTTATAAAGCAGTTTTCAATGAAATAATTCCGTCTATAGAATTGAAACTATCCAATTTTACACCTCAACAATACATAGAGAGATTTTATGAAGAATTGGAGTTATCTATGAGTTGTCGGAATTTAACGATAGAAGTCATAGAGAAATGTAAAAGAAAAGGATTAAAATTTTCAGGAAAGGATCCAAAAGGAATCGCCGCAGCCTCATTATACTTAAGTTCAAAACAAAGTAATGAATTTCGCACTCAAAAACAAATCTGTGATGTTGCTAATGTTTCAGAAATTACCTTAAGAATGAGATTAAAAGAGATCGTTAGCCTGATTTAACTTTTCATTATTAAAAATAATCATATGGAATAAGATTAATATTTTGGTTTAATAAGATTAAGATATAAAAATGAAAATTTGATGATTTTTTCTTGATGTATGAAAAATATAAAGATAATATTGAAGGAAATTGGCAAGGAAATCTTAATGTTGGAAAGATCGAATTACCTATTACATTTATAATAAAGAAAGATGATATAGGAGATTTTACTGCAAAATTATTTAGTCCTAAACAAGGGCAAACAATAGAAGCAAATGTTATTACTTATAAAAATAAAGAACTTCAAATCGATTTTAATACTATTGGAGGAAAGTTCAAAGGAACATATCTACCCTCTTTTCAAAAAATTGGAGGTAAGTGGTATCAAAGAGGTCAAAAATTTGATGTCATTTTAGAACAAATAGCTAATGTTAACGAAATAAAACGTTCCCAAGAACTTCATAAACCATATCCTTACGTAGAAGAACAAGTTGCTTATAATAGTACTGAAGAAAATATTACATTGGCAGGCACTTTAACTTATCCTCGAAACAAATCACGTTTTCCTGCAACTATTCTAATTTCGGGTTCTGGTGCTTTAGATCGAGATGAAACTATATTTGGACACCATCCTTTCTTAGTATTGGCAGATAATCTCACTCGTAGAGGTATTGCTGTTTTGCGAGTAGATGATAGAGGTGTTGGCGGATCTACTGGTAATTATATGAAATCAACAAGTATCGATATTGCCAACGATGTGATTGCAGGAATTAATTATTTGAAAAGTCGTAAAGAAATAGACCCAAGAAAGATTGGATTAATTGGGCATAGTGAAGGTGGAGTTATTGCTCCCATCGTTGCAAATTTATCCCCCGATGTTGCATTTATTGTGCTCATGGCTGGACCTGGTTTACCTTTAGAAGAAATTCTTTATAAGCAAGCAGAATTAATTGGTAGAGGGGAAAATTTAAGCGAAGATTTAATTACTATGGAACGATCCTTACAGGAGAAATTGTTCTCTATCATAAAAAAAGAGAGCAATAATGTTTTAGCAAAATCAAAGCTAGAAAAAGTTATATCTAAAGCATTAAATAAGATGAAAGACCAAAATTTGCCAATTTTGTCCCAAGGCTCTATTGAAGCTCAAATTGAATTTATGTTATCTCCATGGTTTCGGGATTTTCTAAAATATGACCCTAGAATAGCATTAAGTCAAGTAAAGTGCCCTGTCTTAGCACTTAATGGAGAAAAAGACCTCCAGGTGCCTTCAAAAGAAAATCTATCTGCGATTGAACTAATACTTAAAAGTAATGGTAATACTCATTATGAAGTGAAAGAATTACCAAACTTAAATCATTTATTTCAGACCGCTCAAACAGGAGCTTTAAGTGAATATGTTAACATCGAGGAGACTATCTCTCCTATTGCATTAAAAGTGATAGGAGATTGGATTTTAGAACAGAGCAGGAATCTAACTTAATACAATTCATTAATTCCTTTACATTTTGAATATTTGAAGTAAAATAATTGAACTTTTATTTTCTTCTATGTGAGTCTCTTGCGAAAAATGCTTTTATACTAATTGCAAATACATTTATTAAAATTAATATCTCAAAGTATAAAATGATTAATTTCTTTAAAAAAATTATTTAATATGTATCCCAATTTAAAAAATTTAGATGTTAAAGTCTTAACTTTTTATTGAATCTAATTTTAGATCTAATAATTCTTCCCTTTCTTAAATTTAATAGAGCAATTTAATTTAGAATAAAACGATAAAAAGTCTTTCTTGATATTCACAAATTTATTTATAAAATTTTCTTATGTTTCTAGAGTTTGAAAATCTAGATAAAATTCTCTTTTAGTTTATGTAATATTAATTTGGAAGTTAAATTATATTATATTTTGTAAAGTGTATCCTTATCTAATCTTTTTGATGTACAATAATTAATAAACAATATCGAAATGATGCGATCTATTTTGTATAAGAAAATTTTAGTAGGTGTTGATGAATCACAAGATGCAATGGATGCAGTGAAAAAAGCCTTAGAACTTGAAAAAGGAGAAAATAGTGAAATAGTAGTGTTTCATTCTGTAGTGCACAATTTAGCGGAGGTTAGTCCAAGTTTTTCACTTGTTGGCCCTTCAAATGCTTCAGTATCTCTAATAATTCATGAAGATAATGTAAATCAAGGGAAGAAAACTCTAAAGGAAGTAGAAAGATTATTTAAGGATGCCAATCTCGCTGTTGAGACGAGACTAATCTTTGATATTCCTCCTGAAGATTATATTAAAAATAAAATTGAAGAAGAAAAGTTTGATTTGGTAATATTAGGTTGTAAAGGAAAACATTCAAAACTAAAGCGTGTACTTTTGGGGACAATACCCACTAAAGTGATTAATAGTGCAGATTGCGATGTATTAATAGTAAGATAAGTTTAATAATTGGAGGATTAGAATAATCAAAAGTATGTTTTTTTGTATTTTTAATGTTTTACTAAATATGAATTAATAAATCACTAACCGAAGGAGAATTTTAAATGAAAATTGGCAAGATTAAAGGAATTGTAATTTCATTACATCTTAGCACTTTACTTATAGTAGGATTAATAGGATTTTACGCTGCCGACTTATATGCCACTCTTGTTCCAGGAAGTAGCATTATTATTTTAATCGTAGTTGGTCTAATCAATGGTTTAATCATTTTATTTTCAATTTTTCTTCATGAATTGACTCACTCTTTAATTGCTCAAAAATATGGATTAAAAGTTTCAGAGATAGAAATTTATCTCTTTGGTGGTGTTTCAAAAATAGAACAGGAACCACAAAATCCAAAGAGTGAGTTTATAATTTCTATTTTCGGTCCAATTTCTAGCTTAATTATAGGTGCTATTTTATTGATTTCTTTATTTTTAACACCATTTATTCCTTCACCTATTCTTAAGGTTACCCTATTCTATTCTGGAATATCAAATATTGGATTAGGGATATTTAATTTAATTCCGGCATATCCTATTGATGGTGGAAGAGCATTACGAGCAATATTATGGAAAAAAAGACATGATATGCTTTCTGCAACAAAAACAGCAACAAGGGTTGGAAGTTTCATCGCATATGGTTTGATGGCTTATGGATTTTTGTCAATGTTTTTTTTTGGAATTCTTAATGGTTTATGGTTTGTAATAATTGCTTCCTTTTTAAATAATCAGTCAAAACATGCATATCGTCAGACTTTAAACGAAATTACTTTATCGAAATTAAGTGCAAAAGAATTAAAAACGATGCCAGAAGTAGCAATTCCATTTAATAAGACCGTAAATGATGCTATTAAAAATTATTTTATTCCATATAAAAAAGTCTATTTTCCAGTTATACAAGGAAGAAATGTGGTTGGAATTATACATCTTGAAGATATACAAAAAATTCCCATAACTCAGAGGAACGAAATTATTATTGGGTATTTAATGAAAAAAATTTCACAATTTCCAAGAATAAGTCAAAATAACACAGGTAAGGATGCATTAAATAAATTAAGTCAAATGAAAGATAGACCACATTTAGTTGTTGTTGAAGATATTAATCATAATGATATTATAGGCTTTATAGGAGAAGAGGATCTTTTAACCTCTTTGAAGTTTTTTCAAAATAATATTTAAAATATACAGGTGGAAAATTATATCACTTCAAATAAATAGAATAGTAAATCAAGGATACACATCAATAGATACTGTTTATCCACTGCAGAATAGAGGGTCAGCTATAACAATACTTATTATACTTATAATCTCTCTCCTTATTTGGTTTGGCTGTGGCTTAATTTTAGCATACTGGGTTAAAAAAGATATGGAAAAAAAAAATTTAGAAAGACCGATATTACCATTTGTAATTTTTTTTACAAGTATTATTGGATTTATAATTTACATAACAGTTAGATATGGTGAAGTAGAAATTTCTGAAAATGGTGAAAAATTCTCTAATTTCGACGATTTTATTAAAGAAGAGGAAGAATCAGAATTTAAAGATGAAATTGAAGAAGTCATCGAAGAAGAAATCGAGGACGATATAGAGAATTTTTTGGACGATTCTAAATGAATTTAAAAGATGATTATGAAAATTAAAATTTTTGGTTGTAAGATATCCATAATATTTATCATATCGAAAGGTTATGATAATCTAATTAGAATTTAAAAATAAAATCAAAATTCAATAAAATATATTATATAATTTTAATATAAATATGAGAATTATTAATTTGACTTGTTATATAAGAGTGTTTCAATATTAATAATTAAAAAATAAGAGTTGAATATCATATGGAAAAGCTTTTTAACCTTAATTTAAAAGCACAAGAGAATATAATAATTGCTAAAAAAGAAAAACTAGTTGCATTGGAAATAAAAAAATTAGCAAAAAATCTTTTGAAAAAAGCGAAAAGTAGAGAGGAATTTGTTGAAAAAGAGTTAAATTTAGCGCAAGTAAGAAAGAAATTGGTGGATAATAATGAAAAATTATTAGAAAATAGGATTAAATCCAAGGAACTATTAAAATTCCCTGAAGAAGTAATTAATAATGAAAGGGATTTTATAAGGTATCATGAGAAGGTCGCTGAAAACCAATTAGAGATAGCAAAACATCATAAAGAAATAGCAAAGCTTGAAGAAAAGTTAGCTAAAAGCAAGATTTTACTAGCTAATTCTAAAATAGATGTTTCAAAAACTCGAATTAAATTAGGAAAACTGCAATTAAAATATGTAAAAGAAATTCAAAAAAAATCCTCCAAAAAAGCTTACTTAATAAAATCACTTTATAAACTAAAACAAGAAGACTTAGAACATCAATTGAAAGAGTTAATAGACAAAGAAAGAAATGTTAAAATATTTCAAAACGATATTGCAAATTTAACATCTGAGCTTTCCCAGACATTAACAAAATGAAAAAATATAAAATTTAATCTAAGTAATGATTCTTAAAAAGATACTAAATATTAAAGCAAAAAAGTATGAAACATAAGTATTAAGTAATAGTGACTAATTATTTCTTTTTATTAATTAATTATCTGTTCCTATTGGATTAATGAGCTATTTTCTTAGGTAATTTTCTAATTCCATTTATAATTCTTAGCCATCACGTATTTATATTCGATTATTTTCCTATCAAATGATAAAAATGTCAACATATAATAAATCAAGTTTAATTGGTGGTGGCGTAATACGAGGAATAGGATATTTCGTCTTTATTTTGGGGATTATAATATTGTTTGGTATCATAATTGCATTGAATCTTTTTGGAATCCCACTTGATCTGGCTTTACTTATCGGAATTACTATAATGACTTTTGTAGGATTTATTTTTATGGGATTATATATTATACCTGAATGGATTAAAATTCCCACATTACTATTAGGAAAGTTTAAAAAAATGCGGGGTCCAGGAGTTATGTGGCTTTTCCCATTTATTTATCGGATACCATTTTCACTTGATATGCGAATAATTACAACAACTTTTTCAGCGGAACAAACTTTGACAAAAGATAATGTACCTGTAAATGTTGATGCTGTATTATTTTGGAAAGTTATAGACTCGTATAAAGCTTCGCTCCGTGTCCAAGATTATAAAACTGCGATTTCATGGGCAGCTCAGACTTCATTAAGAGATATAATTGGAAAGACGGAGTTGAGTCAGATGCTTGCAGGAAGAGAAGAGATTTCACATGATCTTGAAAGAATAATTGATGAGCGTACTGAAGAATGGGGGGTTAAGTCTATCTCAGTAGAAATTCGCGATGTGATAATTCCAACCGCATTACAAGATGCAATGAGTCGACAAGCACAAGCTGAAAGAGAACGTCAGGCGAGGGTTATTCTAGCAGGTTCTGAGGAACAAATAGCAAATAAATTTCTTAATGCTGCTCATATTTATGAAAGTGATGAGGTTGCTTTAAATTTAAGAGCAATGAACATTCTTTACGAAGGTATGAAAGAAAAGGGAGCATGGATTATTGTTCCTTCAGATATGGTAAATATATTAGGGGGTAGATTCAAGCATCTTAAAGATTTCATAACAGATAAATAATCTTCATTAAAATTATAACCCTAAAGATAAAATAAATATAAAAAATCCAATATGTCCTCATGAGTTATTACTTCTTTAGTTTAAAAAATGAAAAATTAATTTGATTTTAAATTAAAGTAAATGAAACAAATGAACACATCATTAATGATTTGTTAGCCATGTCTTTATAATTATAATTTCAGAATTTACTATTAGAACAAAAAAATTATCTAAGAAGTGGTTTAAATTGTATAATAAAATTTTAGTTGGAATGGATAAATCGGATGATTCAATGCGCGCAGCAAAAAAAGCAATTGAATTTCAAAAAAGAGACAATAGTGAAGTGGTGGCTTTTCATTCTGTTCTACACCATTTTTCGGAGCTGAACTTAAGTCCTTTATATCCAACAGGAGCAAATGGTCTTATGGCATTAACTATACATGATGACTATATCAAGAGGGGTGAAGATATTTTAGAGGAAGTGGATACATTATTTAAAGAATCTAATGCAAAGGTAGAAACTCGGTTAATTTTTGATATTCCCCCAGAAGATTACATAGAAAAAACAGTTGAAGAGGAAGATTTTGATTTAGTAATTTTAGGATATAAGGGACATCATTCAAAACTAAACAGAATATTACTTGGAACTGTACCAGATAAAGTTATTAATAAAGTAGCTAGTGATGTTTTGGTTGTGCGATAGAAATTTTTTAAATTTTACTTAAAATATAAATTTTTTCATTTTATCTTAGCGTATTTTTGATATATGAAATTAAAAATTAAGAAGGATATTATTATAATGAAAAAACACAATGTTGGGGAACCACCAGGAGCCTTAGTATATACGGGGAAGAGAGATTATTTACAAACCAAGATTAAAATAATAGACTACAATAAGGAGGACTATAATCTATTAGAATTAGAAAGCATCGATCAAAACTTATCAAGTTTTGATAAATCAAGAATTAGATGGATTAATATAATAGGGTTGCCTCATATTGAAATAATTGAGGAAATAGGAAATCAATTCAATCTACACGCTTTAGTTTTGGAAGATATCCTAAATACTAATCAAAGACCTAAAATAGAGAATTATGGAGAATATCTTTTCATAGTATTGAAAAATGTAGTTTATTTTGAAGAAATGAAAAGGTTTGAAATTGAGCAGGTTTGTTTAATCTTAGGAAAGAATTATGTAATATCTGTTCAAGAACATGAAGATGATGTTTTTAACCCCATCATAGATAGGATTAAATATTTAAAAGGAAATATTCGAGATATGGGTCATGATTATCTTCTATATTCCTTAATTGACCTCATAATTGATAATTACTTTATTATATTGGAAATTGTTGCTGAAAAAATAGAAAATATAGAAGATAGCTTAGTAGAAAATCCAGAACCAGAGATATTGAAACTTATATATTCACTGAAAAGGACAATGTTAAATATACGCAATTCAATCTGGCCCACAAAAGAACTTATTACTAAATTGCAAAGAGAAAAATATCTATTAATAAGCGACAATTTGGATTTATATCTCAGAGATCTCAATGATCATGTTTTTATAATAAATGATTTACTTGAAACTCAACGCGACGTCATTTTTGGCATGTTAGATATGTATTTATCAAGCATGAATAATAAAATGAATGATATCATGAAAATTCTAACAATTATTGCAACAATATTTATACCTTTATCATTCTTGGTAAGCTTTTATGGTATGAATTTTAAATATATACCTGAATTATCATATCCCTTTGCTTATCCTATATTAATTTCTATCATTATAACTATTGCAATAATTATGATACTATTTTTCAAGAAGAAAGGGTGGTTATAATATATTAATCCTTTACATTAGAAGAATATAGGGGAACTCTCCGATAAAAGTTAAAAATCTACTAATAAAGCTTCCTTACTTTTTAGTTTAAATTTTATGGTTTTTACTTGCTTAATATTTGATTTTCGCAAAAAAGTTTTTCTTAAAATTTATAGACAATAAATTTTAATACGTAATTATGAGAATAGATATTAAACTTCAAAAACGGTGATTGATAATTTTCAAAAAAATTTTACTTGGTATAGATGGATCAGAGCATTCATATAAAGCTATAATGAAAGTAATTGAACTCCTTGAATTACATAAAAGTGAAATAATTGTCTTCCATTCAGTAGAACACTACTCAATACCAGGTAGTAGTGCATTTATGGGCCCATCGTTCACAATTGGTACTAGTCGTGTATATAGTATTTCAGATCCAGATTTAGAAAGAATAAAAATGGTATATGAGAAGAATGCTCAAGCTATTATAGATAGAGCTGCTGAGATTTTCATGGAGGCAGGAATTAAAGTTGAACCTCGTTTAGTTTATAGAGAACATCCTATGTCTTACATTAAAAAGACAGTAGAGGAAGAAAATATTGATCTTGTTGTAATTGGGAGTAAAGGAGTCCATTCACTTCTTGAAGAAGTTTTGTTAGGGTCTGTAGCAGAGAAAGTCCTAAGACATGTTCCCTGTGATATTCTAGTGGTCAGATAAAAATATATAATTTTATTTTTTCCTTTTTTTTCTAAATATCATGGAATATGATTTTTTTAGAATTTTTTTTATTCCTTTACATTCGTGGCAATTGATAGCTTCATGGTCATAACCAATATTGTTTAAATTACTTTAACTAAATATTTTAGTCACTTTAAAAATTGTAATAAACTACAAAATCATTGTGAAATTTCTAAATTAGATTTATATAATTCCATTTTTGTAGTAATAAACTTCTTAGTTATTTTTAGTATATTGATAATAAATCAAATTAAGCCTACGATATTGTTTTAAAAACAAATTACAAAATTCTATTTGCAAATTGCTAAATTTTAATATTTGGTTTCTAGAAACTATATTATAATCTATAAGCCCAAAAAATTATAAATTTCTATTTATTTAGCAATAAATAATTCACCCATCAGGAAGAATGATAGTAAATCCTCTCGTAAATACTCCTTTTATATAGTAGTATTTTTTCAATTTAGATTTTATTTACTTTTCCCTTTTTTATGGATTTTTGTTTTTTCCCTTTCTTTATCAATTTTGATAGGTTTTGAATAGTCAATCGGTCTATTGCATACCCAACATGCATTTTCTAAATTAGTTAATGCCCGAGCACAGTTTTCGCAATAAATTGCTCCACATTCACATATATATGAATATTTTAATACTTCACCCCTACATACTAGGCAAATTTTCTTCTCTTTATGAATTACTACTTTTTCTTCTTTAATATTGGCAGTTAATATAGTACGTCTTCGAATAATGCTTTCAAATTCTGGATCTAAACGAATTAATTTTAGACGATCTGAAAGAGGAGCTTCAATTTCTTTTAAGTGTTCCCATAAATCTACTTTTTCTATAAATTCCTTGTTTTCATCGCTAATTTTCTGTATTAACTGTTTAAGTTCATATCTTTTAGCTATTTGTGTTGATTGGGTGAATAATCGCCTCGCAGTATTTATATCTAGTTCTAATAAAGCAAATTTAGCTTGTAGCAAATAACTTTCACATAAGGTCCTATATGAATTTGATTTTTCAGCAATCTCCCGTAATCGTGTAATCAATGGTTTAATCTCTTGTACTATTTCTATTTCATTTGTAATCCTTAATTCAGTGAAAAGTAAGTCACATAGATGAGTTAGAGTATACACTTCAAATAAATATGACAAATTCTCTTCCTTTAGTATTTGTCTAAGTTTTTCTTGTGCTCGTATTTTATCTCTGAATTTAGAACTCGCTTCTAATAATAATGCATTATATAAAAGAACCACCAAATTTATCCATTTATCGTTTGTTTGTTTACTGATATATTCTATGTGTCGAAAATATTCTTGCGCTTGCTTACGATCACTTTTTGCTAGAAACAAGTCAATTGCAGTTGCGTATAGAGCGACCAAATCTCTTTGATTCTCTATTTCCTCACATTTGGTTATAGCTTGTTCCAGATAATCTAAAGCTAAATCGAATTCACACTTTTCTCGATATAGATCTGTTATATCCATAAGAAGGTACATAACTAAATTGATATTGTTAATTTCTTTAGCACGTTCTAATCCATCCTTATAATATCCAATTGCACGATCTAATTCACCTTTAGAACTATATAAATTACCTAAAACATTTAAAATCATAATAATTGCCCATTTATTCCCACTTTCATATGCGAAAGTTAAACCTTGCTCTAAATATTCAAGAGCACGATTAAATTCCCCTGTATGCCCATAGAGAACGCTACCAACACCATAGAAACCCATAGCAATTTCTACCTTACTGCTATATATTTTTCGCAACGAAAGACTTTCTTCTAGATATTTTAATCCTAGATCTCTATTTTCCAATGACCAAAAATAGTAATATCCCTTATTTTGAGCAATTAATGCTTTAAGCATATTATAATGTGGTGAATTTTTTTTTTGGAATGTTTTCAGATGAATTTCTGCTTGGTGTACCAAATTAAATCCTTCATTAAATTTTCTTAAAATAAGTAAAGAAAGCGACATTAAACTTAATGCTTCAACTGTTCTTAAATCTTTGTCTAACCCTAAACTCTTCTTATAAGCTAATTCAGCTACTTTATAACAATCATTATATTTCCCTTGCCATATAAAAATTCGACATTGAAGGAGATGGCATGAAACTTTGTAAAAAAGAGGAGTATTTTCATTTTTACTTAATTCTGTGAGTACCTGATATGCTTCAGTAAACCGACTTTCATTGATAAGTTGCTCAGCATATTCTAAATCTTTTGGTTTATCATTTATTGTTAATTCTGAGTCATCCAAAATAATTTCTCCTCAAAATTTTCCATAAATTGAAGTATATGTTCATTAATTTTTAGAATAGATTAACTATCCAAGATTTTCTTTAATGAAATCCCAAATCAGATTGTTTATTATCTCTGGCGCTTCTATTGTTAAACCATGTTTCAAATTTTCAAGAATTTTTAATTTTGAGTTCGGAATTTTTTCATGTATTAATTTAGATCTGTCTGGGGGATTTCTAACATCCTTAGAACCAACTATAATTAAAGTAGGTTGTGTAATTTGATTTAATAAATCACGCGTATCGAAATCGGCTAATGCACTAAATTGGTTAATTAAATCTTTTAATTGAGGTGCATATTCATTCGTAACCATGAAATTCATTTCTTTTTTAAGCCGTTCATACAATTCTATATCTCTTCTCAATTTTCTTTTGAAAGTAGTAGTATATAATATCGGTAAAAGTAACTTGAATCTTTGGTCAAAATTCATTTTGTCCATCTCATGATAAGCTTTAATTGTTTGATCGAATTCAATTGGACCTATGTTTGTTTCCGTCGCTATTAAGATTAAAGTTTTAACTTTTTCAGGATATTTTAAAACAAATTCTTGAGCTATTTCTCCGCCCATACTTATTCCGCAGAGATGAGCTTTTTCTTGAATGTTTAAGTAATTGAGAAGGTTTTTAGTATCCTCAACATACATATCCATTGTATATGGATAATCTGGTCGAGAACTTTTTCCAGCTCCTCGATTATCAAAAGCTATAATGGTCATTACATTTTTAAAAAATTCAATTTGATAATTCCACGCTTCTAATCTTGAATTTGAACCTTGAATTAAAACAAGAGGTTCTCCTACGCCCTCTTTAATATAATTAATTTCAATATCATCATACTTAAATTTTGGAATACTTAAACACCAATTTTTTCAACATTAGCTTCTAGGTGAATAAATATACAATTTTTATTTATATCATTTTCGAATTCTTAACGTTTTTAACAAATTCCGCTAATGGTTGGCACTACAAATTTAGTCTTTTTTTAATACTAATTATAAATCCTTGAATATCCAATCATGAAGACTGCTACAATAACAATCTACAAGGCATAGTTAGAAAAACAGATGTTTTAAGTTCCCCATCAGATGTAAAATTCCAAATTCTAACTCATTTAAAATAGATAGTATAATACTAAAAAAATCCAGTATTAGTTCAAATTAACTCAAGATTTAAAAAAAAAAGGGATTTAAAATTAAGGGGAGACCATTAACTGTTTCTTATCAAAATCGTCTGCATTCCCGCCTTCTTCAAGAAATTCTGCATAACTTTTTAGACTCTCTAACAGTATTTCTCCCGCCTTCGCAAGGACTCCCTCGTTTTTTTCGTCATCAAAGTCTCCCCATATTGTCGTTTCAACCATATCTCCTTTTGGGTTTAAAATATATCCCATTGAATTAAAAATTCCGCCTTCTATACTCATTGAAAATTTCTCAGGTTCTACTGTTTCAGTTCTGATTAATGTAAAATCTCCAACGGTTGACTTTACTGAAAATTTATCCTTAGAGATTTCAGTTATTTCATTTACTGGTAAAGACCATTTAGCTGAATTAGAAACATCATCTAAAATATCAAAAATCCGGTTTGGTGGTGTGTGGATTTCTATTTTCCTCTCTACATGTGGCAATTTCTCAGCCTCTCTTTTCTTTTTTGGATTAATTTTTAGGTATTATAATTTATGATAAATTCATTTATATACATTTGTGTATGAATAAGACTGAAGACGAGAAGGATAAAAAATATTAGATGTAGATAAGCTAGATATTTTTATTCATACTAACAAAAATTTAAATAATTTCTTAAAAAAGGGATAATTGCACATTAAATTGTGGAATTAATGAGCATATATAATGAGAAGAGAAGCTAAGGGAGTAATTTTATTAATTATTGGTTTTTTATAAAAATCAATATGATGAATCCATAAGATCTACTTTTGAAATAAAACTTATTTCTAGTGAATTCTTCTTTTATTCCTTTAAATTATTTAATAGAGCTGAAAATTTATTACTGGAAGTAATTATTTTAGCAACTAAATTGAAAGTCGTAAAAGAATCAAATAATAAAACTTTGCATTCTAATCTTCAGGAATAAATTTTGAGGATTTTAGAAAATATAAGAAGATTTTGAAAAAATCTAAATGCTCTGCATGCTCTTGATATAATAGAAATGTATGTTGAACTTATGAAATTTAAATCTCTATCAGCTTCACTATAGAAAAATGTTTATAAGTATTTTAACAACTTTTCAAATAAAGCAATTTAATAAATCTGATAATTGATCTATTTTAACCCCCATCTTATATAATATTCATATTCATTCAATATTCTATTTGTAAATTATTATTAAATAGCAAAAATTAATAAACCCAGATGTTTCTTAAATCTAATTTACCGAATTAAATTTTCTTATCTAAATATAGTAAATTTATTTTTAATAGTTGATAATTTATTTATAATTAAATACATTGAAATAATGATTAAATAAGAAAAATAAATAAGGAGGTAATTCCAATTCCACCACATTGCGATACCTTGGATGGACCAGTTGTTATGGCTGCGAAAAAGGCCTTAAATGAAAAAATTATTAACATTATTCTTCCATGGATACCTGAAGAAGCTGAAGAAGAATTAGAACAAGTATTTAAAAAGACTCTTATTACACGGGAAAAAGGCAAAGATTCTGCTGAAATAGCAGATCGTTGGTTTTTTGAAAATGTTGTCCGATTACATAGAATGGGAGAAGGAAAAGGATTCACAGGCTTAAAACCAGCGGGATTAGATTGGGGGCCTGTTGTACCAAAGGCAGATAAAGCTATAGAACATGAAAATCCTGATGAAGTAGTTGATTTCATCAAAACAACAGTCGAAAACAAATTAAGAGAAAAATTTCAAAAAGTCATGGATAGAAAAAATTATGATAAGTACAATGTAAAAAACGCTAGAAAATATGTTCATGCAATGTTAGATTTTATATTATTTTCAAATCATTTATATAAGTTTATCATAGCTGGAAAATCCCATGAGGATTAGCAATTAAAAAAGTAGTTAATCTCTAAATATTTTTACATTTGAATTTCGATATTATTAAATATTGCACTCAAATCAATATCATCTTTTAAAAGGAAATGTTTATGGTCATCCAAATTAATATTGTTAAAGACTGCTTTTTTTAATATTGGTTTTAAAAATTTCTTATCAATATCTTTACCTAAAATTAATGCTCCTACTAGATTGTTATTTTTTAGAGTAAATTTCCTACATAAATCTTTATCAAAAGAAACCCATGAGATTTCATCAAAGTTTTTCTTTGAGTGTGTAATGCCCACAGCTATAGCAGTGAATCCAAAAATTTTAATAGTTTGAATAGGGATTGTTCCTTTATATTTAACATTCCTCCCTGTCATATTTTTTGCGGCGATTTTACCTTGCGTTTTCGCATTTCCCCAAGTAGGGTGAAGTATTGGTTTATCATAAAGAGGGTCATAAATTTGAGCAACGTCACCTGCAGCAAAAATATTTGAGATATTGGTTCGCATAAACATATCCACTAATATCCCCTTTTCTGTTTCAACACCACTTTCCTTAAGAAAATCGATATTAGGGTTTATCCCAATTGTTATAACTGCTAAATCTGCAGCAATTTCTCGTCCACTCTTTAAAACCACGGAAGATAATTTTTTATTTTCACCCTTAAATTCAACAACTTCTTCATTTAAATACACATTAACTCCATGTTCTTTTATCTGTTTTTCCACAATTCGAGCAACTTTTCTATCAAAACCGATTGGCCATAAATGAGATGCTTTTTCTATAATTGAGATTTTTAAGCCAATCTTTTTAAGATTTTGAATGACTTTCATAGCAATGGACCCTCCTCCGATTATAACAGCATTTTTAGCATAACAAGCTTGTTTCGCAACTTTTTTGGCATCATCAAGTCTATAGAGAGTGGAAACTCCTTCAAGTTCGATCCCCCTCCACTGTAGTGTTCTAGGACTACCACCTGACGCTATTAAAAGAAAATCATAATCCAAAATTTCTCCATTTTTTAATAGAATTTGTTGTGTTTCGGGAAGAACTTTTTTAACATCCTTATAAATAAAATTAATATTATTTTTATCATAGATTTTTTTCCCTTTTAAAAATAGCTCATCTTCAGAACAACTTGCTGAAACTAAATTGATAATTTTACTTCTTTTATAGAATTGATAATTCTCATTAGAGATTAGAAAAATATCTGCCTTTGAATCTAATTTCCTTATTTCTAATGCCGCTGTAGCACCCGCTGGACCTCCACCAATAATAACATATCGAGTTATTTTATTATCAACTCAATTCATAATTTTTTTATTATTTTAATGATCTAACATTCTAGACAATTCTTAAGATTAAAATCTAAGGATTAAAATACATTAAATTCTAACAAGTTTATATTTCAAAATTATTTTAATTTGAAGCAAATACATTTAAAATATAAATTTCGTTAAATAATTTTTTCATACAGAATTTAATTTTTGAATTTGATTTAAAAATCTAAAATTCACTAAAATTCTGACTAATATTATTGAGTAATATGTTATTTGAAATTTTGGCGTTTCATGATTGAGGACAAAATCCATAATTAACAAGACAAGAGCTTCCTCTATATGCCTTTCATAAGCAAGTCATGGGAGGATTTTTAAAAACTTTAGAATTTAAGCTCAATACCGAAGCAGATCCAATGGATTTTCTAATTTTGTTTACTTTCATTAAGTATCACTTCAATAGCTTTAAGAAAGAATAATTCAAATCTCTAAACTGCCATGTATGCTTCGTTTATAGCGGAACAACCCCCACATCTCACGCATCCGGCTTTATGTTCAAGGGGATTGACGTTAAATTCTTTCATCATTTTTGCCGCTTTTTGGTAAATAAAGATCAGATCTTCTTGATTAGGGACAGTTAAAAGCGATTTCTTTCCTGGAATTGCTCTAACAGGTGTTATATAGGGAATGACTCCTAGAGCAATGATTGCTTCCATATCCTCAATAAATTCATCATTATTTTTTCTAAATCCATATAGAAGGTAAGTTTCTACTTGATTTTTCCCAAAGACTTCAATAGCTTCCTTCCAATTATCTTCAAACGTCATATATGGGATCTTGCTTTTTCCCGGAGTAAATATTTTTCTCAAGCTTTCCTTAATCAACTCAATGTGGATCCCAATAGTATCTGCGCCAGCTTCTTTTAATAACTGAATATACTTTAAGTCCTTCATAGGCTCAATCTGGATGTGAATGGGGATATCTGGATGATTATTTCTAATTCCATTTAAGAGTTTAATGTACTTTTTTGAACCTTTATCTTCATCATTTACGGTTCCTGTCGTTAAAGTAATGTGTTTGCATCTATTTTCTCTCTTGGCTGCTGAGATTACTTCTGATAACTGTTGAGAATTTTTTTCAAGGATTGTCGTCTCTTGTTTGAGACTCAATTCGATGCCACAAAACTTACAAGCTTCTCCACAAGCCCAATATCTACATTTTTGATAAATTGTGCTTGCCAAACAATCTATTCCATGCACTAAGGCAATTTTCTCCATCGGTACATTGTCAGAAGTCTTTAAATCATAAAATCTTGGATTTTCGACTAACTTCAATGTATTAAATGATTCATTATAATTTTTATCATAAACATTGAAATAAGGACCTTCCAAGTGTCTTAACTCTAAATCTGACGAATAATGGATTCCATCCTTCAAGGGAACATTGACTAGAGTTGAATCATCACTTAGAATGAAATATCTCCCGCCTAATGGTCCTGCTCCCCCTTTTCGTCCAAAATCTATGTCGAAATCTACCAACTTCCTTGAATCAAACGTTTTTTCCGTTAAATTAACGCCCTTTAGTAATAATGCGGTTTTTTTACGAAAGATTTGAATTTTATTGATACATTCCATTGAGTGAAATAAAAAAATTATGTCTTTAAATTTATTCTGGCAATTATTGCACTTTTTTAAGACTTAAATCATAAAATCTTAATGCTTTTATCTCTATTATAGGTTTTATTAACTTTATCTTCCTTGAATACCCCTTAAACTTTTAACTAATACAGCTTTTTTAAATCCAAAAGAAACTTTTCTAGAAAATTTTGAGGGATACTTTGCGCCTTAGCAATAGGTTTTATCTGAATATAACCTTTAAGCTGATTTTTTTACCAACTCAAACATTGTTGTTAATCCATAATTGATTTTTTCTGAAAATAAATTATATACCTTATCCATAATGTTCATATATGATTTCAAAATCATCTTTTTCTATTTATCAATTAATTTTCGTTTATTCTCCAATTTGCTTCCTCATTTTTGTATATTTAAAACTATTGATTTAAATTTACAAAAGATACATATATCCTGTTTACTTGGATAACCACATTTAACACAATCTTTCAAAGTTTTTTCATCTCCCGTAAAGTGAAGTTTAGAAAGCAAAACTAAATCATTATACAAATTAGATTCGATTTCTGGAAGATCTTGCTTACAATCTTGAATAAAATTTAAAACTCTCCGACGTAAAATTGGTTCTTTAACAGAATAAGGACAATGGGATGGATAATAAGGGATTTGTTTAATATTGATATACAAAAAGATATCCTCTTCAGGAATTTCCATGAGTGGTTTTATCCTTTTAGGAAATATACTTTTAAATTTGGTTTGGGAGATCTTTTCTGGATTTTGACCTGAAATTAATCCTAACCTATTATGAAGAATATTCATTATGAAAGTTTCAGAAATATCAGTTAAGTTGTGCCCTAAAGCTAAAACTGTTCCTCCTAATTCTTTAACTCCTTCATTTAATAATCTTCTTCTAAAAATGGCGCAATAATTGCATAAATATCTGGAATTTTCCAATTTATTTTTAAGAAGAAAAATTTCATCTATGGATTTTCCAATTCTTTCCTTAAAAGAAATAATTTTAAAATTTATATCATTTTTTTTACAAAATTTTTTTCCTAAGGCGACACTTCTATTTCTATATCCTTTTATACCCTCATCTATTATTAAAGCTGTGATTGGTTTGGATAACTCCCCGTCCTTATATAAGATATTTAGATAATGGAGTAAAGTCATCGAATCTTTACCACCAGATAAACCGACGACAATTTTATCTTTCTTCTTAAACAAATGATATTTAGAAATTGTTTTGGATATTTTAGCTTCTATTTCTTTAATAAAACAGTCTATACATAATTTTTTCTGAGATGATTTACGAAAAATAATTGCGGGTTCACTACAGAAAGTACATATCCCTATTTTTAAATAAATTTTGAAAGAACTCATCTATAAATTAACTATACAAGTTTCTTAATTTGTCTATACTAATTTTTTTCCGTAATCATTGCTATAAAGTAATAGAAATAAAAATATTGTCATAAATCCTTTATCTTATGAATAATAAAGAAATTATAAATTTGGATGCAATTTTTACATCCTTTGAGATAGAAAACCTATTTTGAACTCTTATTATTTATACTCCTATAATATTTACATCATGTTCGTATTTAAGTCTCTGATAAATCTTTAAAGGAATAAAATTAATCTCTATAAAAAAAGAGTCACAACAATTTTAATGACTCCATAAGAGAATTATTTAAAATCTAAAGTTAAAAAATTTTTTAAGAATTTTATATCATTTGATGGTATTTTTCTTTTTTCAAATCTCTTAAAGCTATTACCAATTTAGAACGATTCCATAATTTCAATGAGATACTTCCTATTAACAGTAGCATTCCGGGGTATATTAGAATTTCTAGTAAGGAAGGATTTGCGTTGTATCCAAATAGTACTTTTAATAGAGATCCGATTATCTCAAGCCACTCTGGAGTTCTAGGATTTCCGTCAGGAAAATTTTCTGGTAAAATTTGTTTAATATTCCATACTTCTTCTATTATGGGATTTATTATATTAGCTTCTATTAATTCATGAATTCCGTATGTGATTAGACCAGCAGCAAATAATATGAGCATTACATTCGATATCTTAAAAAATTTTGAAAAATTAATTGTTCTGATCCCGTAAAACAGAAGTAAACCGATAGCTATAGAAATTCCAAATCCAATTGAGGATCCAGAGATAACACCTATTTGATTAAGAGAACCTACTGATGATACACCTATTAATAGTAATACTAATTCAATTCCCTCTCTTATGATTATTATATATGTGAGAATAGTAATTGAAAAAATTTTTCCTGTTTCAATTGAAAACTTAACCTTCTCTTCTAGATGTGTCTTCATTTTAGGACCTTCATTGCTCATCCATAAAACTAAGGTTATTATAAATATTCCAGAAATTATAAAAGTAAATCCTTCAAAAATTTGCTCTATAATGCCCGTGAATCCGCCAAATATTAATGTGAAGACAATTGCAAATATTATACTTGAAATAATCGCTAGAATAGCACCAAGATAGACGAATTTATAATAAAAACGCTGATCTGTATTTTTTAAATATAAGAGTATAATAACAATTACTAAAACTGCCTCTAATCCTTCACGAAATGCTAAAAACGTTGGAACTAATAAATCCACAAATGATACCTGTAAAATCAATATGATTACCTTTTATTATTCATATTTTCTAATGTTATTAGTTATATCTAACATTACTGATATAATTCTAAACGAGATTCTTTAATTTTTACTATTCTCTTCCAATTTTGATTAAAATAAAATTATTTAATATAATTTTCTTTTTCTATTGTTTATATTATAATTTTATTCCAAAAAATAATTATCTGATATCATTTTTAAATTTTAGGGTTAACTAATAAAAGTAATTTAATTTTTTAATCTGACAATCAAAATTAATAAAAAGTAAAAGATATAAGAGGAATTACAAAACTATAATATTATCTAAACTAAAAATATTGAAAATCCGATAATATTTATAAATATATATTGTACTCCCTTGAGCTTGATCTTACAACAAAAGAAGGAATGCTCAAAGTCAAAATACTATCTTTTTAATTCCTGCCTCAATCAAATTATGATCATATCTTTTATTCTGATTAAGGATATCATTGAAATCACAACTGAGAAAAAGTTGATTATAATTTCTACGGTTTCATTATCTATATAATCGTAGATATATTTCCTCATATAATTTAATTCATTGGAAAAAAAAAAATATAAGTAATCAAGAAGTTGAATTTTAATATCATAAATCGGGATTTAGAAATCTGGAAGCAATACTAGGTTATTTTTATTCCAGATTATGAAGCAATAGTAAAGAAAGGACTTAAATAAAGATACAAAAAAGCTCGAAAAACCATGAAAGATTTAAAATACAGATTTTTTCCTGTGCTTGCTTTAGGATTTTTTAGAGTTGCTAATGTTACATCAATCAGTCTGGCAATTCCTTTATATTACTATCAACTCGGATATCCTCCCAGTATGATTGGTCTAATTAGTTCTGCTTTAACATTTACATACATTTTTTCGCCTTTAATATTCAAAAATATACCTGACCGTCTTGGTAAAAAGAAATCTCTGGTAATTTCCGTTGGAGCTATATTCTTGATTCAAACTGTGTTTCAATTCTCTTTGGAACCGCTTCTTTTTTCCGTTTTAAGGATGGCAGAAGGGATTTTTCTAGGTTTGTTTTGGCCAGCTCTTGGCGCCTCTATCTCATCAATCTCAGCCATGGATGAGGTAAAATATAATGATTTATTAAAAGATAAAATAATGAAGAATTATAGCTTATCTTGGAATTTGGGGGGAATATTTAGCTTTCTTCTTGGAACATTCGTATTATTTGTAATATCAGACCTCAACTTAATTTTTGATTTTACATTGATATTCATGGGAATAGCATTTATAGCTTCACTACTTTTTATTGAACCTACTAATAATGGTAAAGAGAATGAAAATTTTGTTCCTTTGAATGTAAAGAAAATTAATAACGTAGCAAGGGAATATATCAAGTTTCCCTTATACATTCCTTTATTTATTTTAATCATATATGGATTCTTATCAAATGCTTATACTTTTCTTTATCCGCTAAAATCTGAGTATCTTGGATTTCCATTATTTACAAATTATTTTATTATTTTTATTTTAAGCACTTCAAGATTGATTTTTATCGCCAAATTTATGACTTTATCAATCCAACATCTTAAAAAATTTGTTATCTCTTCTCTTTGCATTCTTATTATTGTTTTCGTACTAATGGGTATTAGCCAAAATTTAATTATCTTTGGTATTCTTTCTGGAGTTATTGGATTTTGTCTCTCCATTCTCTATTGTCTATCATTTAAATTAATAATGTTCAAAAATATCGCACAAAATACTTCAAAATATAGTTCTTATTTTGAAAGCACTCTAGGATTTAGCTTCTTTCTAGGTCCCGTTATATCTGGATTTATAGCAGGTACCAGTATAGATATTGGTTATTTCTTTTTAACTGTCCTCTCGATGATCGCTTTCATTATATTCATTATTTTAAAAAATAAGATTGAAAGTTGATCTATTTTTCAAAATAGCCATCTCCTAATTAATTAACTGCTCAGACCAACTATCAATCAAATTAAATATTTTAAAAAATATAATCCAAAGATATATTAAAGTAATAAATAAATTCATGGGTAATATTACTCAATATTTAGATAATTTCGAAGAACTATGATTGAAATAAAAACCCATCAACAAATAAATCAAAGTTATAGTGGAATTCCATTGGTATTAAGAAAGAATTATAGTAAAGTGCAATTAAAGACAACAAAAGAAATGATATTAGATAATAGTGGATTGATTCACGGAGGTTTTATATTTAGTTTAGCGGATTACGCTGCAATGTTAGCAATTAACCATCCTTTTGTTGTTTTAGGTGGTGCTAACGTGAGATTCCTCTTGCCCGTAAAAATTGGTGATATAATTATTGCAGAAAGTAAAGTGGCTCAAATAAAAGGTAAAAAACATATTGTTGATGTCATAATACAGAGAAATACAGATATAATTTTTAAAGGTGAATTTTATTGTTTTATTCCGCAAAAACATATTTTAGAGAGGAACTAGAGAATCATGAACAGTGGTGAACTAATCGCAGATGTCTTAAAAAAACAAAATGTTAAATTTTTATTTACGCTTTGCGGAGGACATATTTCTCCTATAATTGTAGGAGCAAAAAAAGAGGGTTTGAGAGTCATAGATGTTAGACATGAAGCAACTGCTGTATTCGCTGCAGATGCGATTTCACGATTAACGGGGATCCCTGGTGTAGCAGCAGTTACGGCAGGACCCGGAGTTACAAATTCCATTACTGCTGTTAAAAATGCTCAAATGGCTCAATCTGCTATAATCATTCTTGGAGGTGCTGCGGCAACAATGTTAAAGGGAAGGGGTGCTTTACAAGATATTGAACAAATCGAATTATATAAAACTATAACAAAATGGGTTGTGTCTATTGAACAAGATTGTGATATCGTTCCAATTTTAGAAGAAGCATTTGATGTAGCAATGTCAGGAATTCCCGGACCTGTGTTCATTGAATGTCCTATTGATTTACTCTATGATGAACAACTTGTTAAAAAATGGTATGGGATATACACGCGAAATGCACACTCAGATAGCATAAAAGATAAGATAACTAATTTGTATGTAAGACGTCATATCGATAAACTTTTTGCTTGTTCACCAAAAAAAACTGAAATTCCTGAACCCTCAGAAATAACTCCTTTTTTAATAGATCAACAGAAAATTCAAATAGCTGCTTCTCAAATTAATAATGTTTCGAAACCTCTATTAATAATAGGAAGTCAAGCGATGTTACGAATTGAAGAGATTTTTAGGTTAAAAAGTGCAATAAATAAAATGGGAATTCCCACATACTGTACTGGAATGGCTAGAGGACTTTTAGGCGATCACAATCCATTGCAATTTCATCATAAACGGACTTCTGCACTGAAAAAAGCAGATTTAGTTATTTTAGCTGGAGTGCCTCTTGATTTTAGATTAGATTATGGACGATCAATTAATGAAGATGCTTTTTTAATAACTATTAATAGGGATAAAGAGGTACTGTCTAAGAATAAGAAAGCAGACCTAGGAATACAAGCAGACCCTTCGATATGCTTTCAAGAAATAGCTAAAATTTCTACTCATGAGGCTAAATATAATTCATGGATAAAGATTTTGAACGAAAATGAGGGAGAAGGCGAGAAGAAAATTCAAAAATTTTTAGAGATCCAAACTAATTTTATTAATCCCTTAATTTTATGCCAAAAAATCAATAAATATATAGATGATAATAGTATAATTATCGGCGATGGAGGAGACTTCATCGCTACTGCATCATATATGGTTAAACCTAAAAAACCCTTAGGTTGGCTCGATCCCGGTCCATATGGAACATTAGGTGTTGGAGCAGGATTTGCGCTTGCGGCAAAATTGACACATCCTGACACTGAGGTCTGGTTATTATATGGTGATGGTGCTGCTGGATATAGCATCATGGAATTTGATACTTTTTGCCGTCACAATATTCCAATTATTTCTGTAATAGGAAACAATGCTTGTTGGGGACAAATCGCTAGAGATCAAATTAGTTATTTGAATGATGACGTAGGTACTGTCTTAAAATATTCAAATTATGATCTTGTTGTACAAGGTTTAGGTGCTAAAGGATTTTCTATTGATAATGAAAATCAAATAGATAAATTTCTAAAACTAGCAAAAAATCACGCAAAAGAGGGTTATCCAACACTTATCAACGCCTTAATTGGAAATACAGGTTTTAGAAAGGGATCAATTTCTATGTAAAGGAAATAAGATAAAAAGGATTAATCAATTCCAATCAATGAATATCTCTTTTTCTCTTAAGTTAAGATTAGTCTTGTAATTTTAGATGAATTCAAAAATGTTCTATAATTTTTTCATTTTGAGAAATACTTCAGTAATTAAGCTATTCTTTTAGTGGTGATTTCTAGCTCACTTCAACGAGCGCAGCGAGTTTCGCGAGTGCCTCCCGCCAACCCACCTCATTGTCGATAGTTGAAAGACCACTTGGTAATTCTTCATGTACAGCTATGATTTCGGTGCCATTGCCAGCATCAGTGAGTGTGGTTGTAACCTTCATCTCACCCTGTAATGTTGGATCTTCTGTTTCGAATTCGATCATTTCAACAATCTGCTCATTCGGCACAATTTTAACGAAATGACCATGATATGTGTCTGTGTGTGCAGTTGTCTTACCGATACTCGTTGGGTTGTCATATGTGAGCGAGATCCGGTACAAACCGCCTTCGCGGGCATCGAAATTATGCACATGAATGGTCATACCTGTTGGCACCTTCCATTTACTAACCATGTTTGCATTGATAAGAGCTTGGTAGACTTTTTCTCAGGGCGCGTTTATATGGTGATTTACACTGGTTGACTTTTTTTCTGCGAATGCATTTTTTAATTTTGCGATATCAAATTTTTTCATTTTAAGAAATGCTTCTGTTACCCGTGCGATTTTCTTTTTATCTTTATCTCCCAACATCTCATCCATAACAATAGGAACAATTTGCCATGAGAGCCCATACTTGTCCTTTAGCCAACCACACTGTTCTGCCTTTGGGTCAGCAGAGAGCTTTTCCCAATAATAATCTATCTCATCTTGGGTATTGCAGTGAACTATAAATGAAATTGCCTCGTTGAAAGTAAAATTATGTTCACGAGCACTATCCATGGCTGCAAACTCCTGGTTTTCAAGTATGAATGAAGCGTGCTTAATTGTTCCTTCTTTGTCGGGTTCCTCACCATCGTTGTAGTAGAGGATATCACCTACTTTTGCTTTATGAAACACCGATACGTAAAAATTAACTGCTTCTTCCGCTTTTCCGGAAACATTTCCAACAAACATAAGAGTTGGGGTAATTCTCTGCTTTATCTCACCCTCATCGATAAGCATTACCTGCCAAGAGAGTCCATACTTATCCTGCACCCATCCGTATTTTTTGCTGAATGGGTATTCATCAAGTTCCATAAGTACCATACCTCCTTCTAAAAGTTTTCCCCATATAGTATTGACTTCTTCTTTCGTCTTACAGGCAATAAGAAATGATATAGATGGAGTGAATTTAAAAAGAGGACCTGCACTGATAAGTGTGAATTCCTGCCCAAAAAGTTCAATAGTAATCATATCTACTGAGCCGGAAGGGGTATTATGAAGCGTTGTTGTGTTCTTAATCTCTGAGTTTTTGAATATAGATGTGTAAAACATAGCTGCCTCTTTAGCTTCTTTATCAAACCATAAATGTGGCGTTACTTTTTGCATTTTATTCCTCCTATTTTTAATTATTTTTCATTTTTTTTTATATAAAATTATTGGAATATAATATAACTGAAGAAAAGTTGGATTCAAAAAGTTATATTTTATACTTTTTAAGATATATACAAAGATCGAATAATTGATAAAGGTGAATTATGATTATTAATTACAAATTATTGAAGAAATTTCACTAACTAAAAAACCCAAATTTAATAAAAGACTTTATTTGCTTAACTAAAATTTGATTAAAATAACCTTAGACATTTTTGAAAAGAATTTTAGATGAAAATATAATAAGAAATTCCTATTGCATTTAATACACCAGCGTTAATTATCCTCATCTTTAACAGAGTTTTGCTTATCCAGTGCAATTGAACTTCGATTGAAACCATATAATGAGAATTTATACATCTTTTAAAAGAAAATTATGGATTTCTTATACTTTAATCCTTCTTGATAAAAAGTCTATTTCATATTTATTACGTGAATTCCTCTCAAAATAGATATTTTCCAATAAATTTTTAATATTGAACTTATAATATTTTATCGACAGTGTTTATCTAATTATAGGATAGATAAGGTTGAAGATCAGATCTTTTACATAAAATAGTCTAAAAAAGTGAAGTCATGAATATTAAGAAGATACCAATTAGACCAGATAAAATAGGAATAGACCTGGTATTATGTCCAAAGACTAATTTATATTTACAGGATTTATTTTGTAAAAGATGTGGGTATTATGAGGCGGATAACGAAAGATTTGTCCTGTGCGGGTTTACAGGTCATCATTATGGCAAGGCAGATCCTGTAAAAGATAAATTGATTAAAGATCTCTCCAACAAATTTATTACGGAACTCCCAATTGACGAGACGAAGCGATCAGAAATTAATTTTGCCCAACGATTAAAAACGGCTACTCCAATAAAATCCGATAAAGAATTACTACAGCAAGAACTTTCTGATTACATGCGTACGCAAAATTTAGCCACACGACTAGAGAATAATAAAAAGAAGACCTCTAAAGAATCTAACTCTTTTAATTGATTTGTAGGGTTCTTGAGCTTTTTTTCAACTATTAAATTTTATCATATAGTTAATTATTCTGCAGAAGCTAAAAAATGTTATTCGAGAAATTATGTGCATCCATTTAGATATCATTATAAAAAATTTCTTCTAAAATCTTGATTTTGGTCTTTAAAATGATTTTTTCTTCCTCAATATAATAGTTTATATTAAAGTTCGAAGTCTCCTTAGTATGACTTATGAAAATCTCTAGGGATACACAGAAATTTTAGTTAGAGTTAAGATTTTTGAATTTATGATATTTTTAATATTCTTAAGAAACTATTACACCTTCGTATTGAGGGATAAAAATCATAAGGACATCTAGATTATGGCTTAACACGAGAAATTGATCGATAGAGTACCATAACCCACATACATTCCCACAATAATAACCATAATCTAAATACATTTCAATAAAAATAACATTGCTCAATAATATAGTAGTAGTATCACTATAGACATTTGATAGTTGCGTGAAATTCAAATACCACGCAATATCAGCGCTAAGATAACTTTCTACTGATAACAATGATTGATTGTTTTGATCTTTTACATTAAATATTGTATTGTTATTATAAGACAAATATAATTCAGAATTTTCCTCTGCGATTACAACATATCTTAAAAAATGTTTATAAAACATTTCCCAATGGAATTTCGTGTCATTCTCTATTCGACCTTTCAGAAAACATATAAAATCCACATCAATTATATTTTTAAATTCATCATCTCGTTCTATATAATTATTCAAATACGCTGTATAATTTAATGTTTCGACTTTATGTATGATTTCCTCTCTATTTGAACCTTGTACATCATATACAATAAAGTAATAAATTCTTGATTTAATTGCAGTTAAATTTAAAATTATAGGAAAAAAAATAAGTCCTAATACAAGAAGACTGATTAATAATAACCTTATTTTCATTATATTATCTATTTTTTTTTTAACTTACTGTTTGTTCTCTTATTAAACAATTACTTTTTTGTCTTTAACATTATATATTTTAGAAATCTTTCTCCTCCCATATATAGCATAAATAATAAATAGGAAAATTGATACTACGAAAACTGGAAAGCTTGATTCGATTAAATAGTCTACAGGAGGGATAGATGATAGATTCATTAAATTTAGAATAAAACCAGTAAAAGGTATATATAGATAGTAAATTATTGGAATTAATATGATTGTTCCAAGAGAGATAATAACGTAATGTCTATAGCATCGTTCACAAAAATATCCCTTTACGTTAAATATTTTAATGGGTGTTAATCCTGACCTATTTTTTGTAAATATTTTCGTTGGTATATGAGTTTGACACTTATAACATATCGTTTCATTATCACTGATTTTTTCACTGAATTTTTGGGTTATTGCTGTTTTTTTGATTAAATCATAAGATATATAATACCATATAATAGTATTCATAAAAATGAATGAAATTAATAAAATTATCAACCAGAATATTTCAATTAAAGCTAACTCTTGATAAATTGGAACTAAAGAACCAGGAAAAAAGTCTGGACCTAAAGGACCAGAATAATTCTCTTTAATTAAATTTAGATAATAAGCTGTCATTATGATTATTACGACAAAACATGATAAAAATCCTAGAATTAAAAACTTTAATAATAAAAGTGTTCGGTTTTTTGTCCTCTCCAATTCATTAGATAGACCATGCATATAATCTAGATTCGGTATAAATTGTAATTAAAGTCTTTAGTTAGAAATATGAATAATATTATTTATTAAATTTTTCTTTTAATGAATTCTCCATTATATTTATTAATTAGACTTAGAAAAGAAATATAAGAACAGAAATGTAAGAAGAAATAACAAGTAAAACGAAGAAATAAAATTATGTTAATTAGCATGGGAATAGTTGGATTAATTTTCATAATAATTGGAATTAACTTAATATTTCTTGAATATCCCCCATATTCACCAATTAACGCGTTAGCAATAACATTTATTATATTAGACTCTATATTTTTAGCCTTAAGCTTATCTATTCCTATGGAAAATAAATTTGGATGCTCAAGATGCTGGTATTGTATAGAGCTGTAGAGGTTACAATCTCATCTTAATCTATCTAATTTTTCATTTTTCTGATCTTTTTGTATACAAGGATGTGCTCGAATATTAGTAGAATAAGGGTTTGAAGATGCATCTGAATATTGATTTTTGGTTAAATCTCTCAATTCACCCATAAGATCATACATCCAATCTGCCAATTTAACATCTATAGGGGAATCATAATAAGGTAAATGGGGTTTTATGTCGATTACAGGAGTTCCATCAATCGCATCTAATTGTTCCACAAATAATATATTTCCTTTTCTTTCTATTAGTTTAACTGTGGTCATACAAATCGGATTTGGTCTTGCTGGAGATCGGGTAGCAAAGATTCCTTTCAGAGGAAATTTCCGTATGCCTGCTGGATGTACTTTTTTAATCTGTCTGGCTTTATCCGAGATTTTATGTGTCCAAAATAAGATATTAATGTGAGAAAAATCCTCAATTCCATCTAAACAATCAATATATTCATCGTTTATTATAATCTTAGACTTCATCAAATCTGCACCTTGATTACGTGCTACTTTACCATCAAGTTTTAGATCATTTTTTGAAACCCTAAGAACTTCTTTTTTAGCATCATTTTTTACAATTCCAATTGGAGTTAGAGTAAAATCTGTCATTATATAAATTTTGAATGTTTTATTATGATCAGTAAATCATACTATTTTATAATATAGTATGAAATAAATATTTATTATATGGACTCGAATCTCGACTTCTTTTTGGTAAAATTTGTACTTTCTACATTGATTATCTTATTTCATTTAAACAGCTGTCAATATCTTCTTTTATTGTGTCTTAATATTCTTATTTTAAAAAATTTAAAAAGAAAAAATTATTTCTTAACTTTTCCTAAAAACCTTTGAAATAAATTGAGACAATTTTTTTCTCTGTCTATAATCAAATCCACTAAATCTAAATTATAATTTCTGCGCCTTGGATTATCTAATATTACTGTAAATCCCCATAGAGTTTCCATAATAGGTAAAATTCTACAGAGTTGATTAATGTCATCCCTCTTTAGATTTGATATATTATATACAAAAGATTTACCTTTCTTTAGTTTTACCACTAACTCTTCTATTTTAGTTATTTTATTTAATCTCTCATCCCAATATGATTGTTTTAGAAGATTTGCTGCATTAATTATCTCTTCATAATAGTCTGCTATTTTAGCTAACATAAAATATTGTGAATATTTTTCAGCGGCTTTTTTTAAAAATTTAGAAGCATTAGAACGATCATATAAAAGTTGTCCACATTGAGTAGTAATACTCCAAATAACAGGCCAAGTAATTTCTGAGTTTTTTATTTCATCTTTTAATTCATTAAAAGCGGTTATCCCTTTGTTTACTGTTTTTCCTTTTAGTAGAGGTGTACTGTATTTCTGAGCACCAACGTGATCTTTATAAGGCAATGATTCTCCTTGATATATATCTATAACTCTAGCTATTGATTCAACAATAATTTTTTCTTCCTCAGGTTGAGAAGTTTTATTTTTTAAAATAAAAATAGGATTATCTGCCCAAATAATAGACCCTGGAACAGGGCCATCCCATTTTTCTGGGATATGAATCTTTTTGTAATTATAAGATTTTGAGATATCCTCGTGCCCAATTTGTAAAAAAAGTTCATTTGTATCTTCATTTATACCAGTAATAATATTAGCGCCATGGTACCATCGAGTACCTAAATTAGATGTGATAACTGGATAACCTTGTTCTAATGAGTGCTTAATTCGATTTCTTACTTTATCTATCGTCTCATTGATATACCATTTTCCCTCCCAACCAAGTGAAGAACATGCTAATGAAACTGTATCAATCGGGACTCGATCACGCATGGGTTCACGCACATCTTTTTTATCATACATAAATTTAAAAGCATCTCCAGATATACCCGCCAACCACCAAGAATTAACATTTTGATCTAAATACTTTAAACAAGATTCAAGTGCAAGCATTAACATGTCTCCAGCATCCCAATTGAGATGAAAGATTGGAACATCTGGAATAACTAATTCATTTTTATGTCCTTCACTTTTCATATGAATCCTCAACCTTTTAAAATATTTGGATTAAGATTCTTATTTTTTCCATAGAATAAATAGTCGTTCACCTTCGATATGCCTTAATCGGGAAAGTTCTTGAGTAGCTTCAAGTGTTCCCACATATTTTTCATCGTCTCGCATAATGAAATATCTATTCATTATATACTTCTCTTCTAATAAAATCCAAAATTCTGCTAAATTTTCTTTGACTGATATGAATTTTTCTAATGGTTTCTTCCGCGATATGTATAATTTTAAGACGTAATTTTTGAGTAAAAATATTATCTAATAATCAATCCACAACTAATTATATATTGCAATAATTTTCAAATTTCATATAATTTAAATTATTTTTATAATTTAACTCAACAATAATAAACTTAGTTTATGATTAATATGATTTTTCAGACATTTGAAGAAGTTATGTGGTTATTGGTATTTTATCTTATAGTTTTATTGATAATGGCGATATTTCTGAAAGTAGCTTTAAATCTCTTTAGTAAAGCGAAAAACACTGAGTTTGGACGCGTATTTTTAACCGCGTTTTTGATTACATTAACTTTCGCATTAGTTTTTTATTTTATAGGAGGTTGGATTGCATGGGTGATTGCTTTGGTTATAACTTGGATACTTATAAGTGCTAGCCATAACACAGGATTTTTGCTTGCAATTGTTATCACAGTTATAGCTTTCTTAATATATGTTCTTGTTGTTATTTTGCTAAGTGCTTTATTACAAGTCACAATTAATATATTACCGTTCTAGATTCTTTTTTTTAAATTCTATTTTTTTTTTTGAATATAAATTTAGAACTGATCTGAGTTTTTAAGCAGTTTAATTATAGCAATAGTTCTGATGCTTGGAATAGAATTAATTCATTAGGTATTACATTTCATATTATTTTGCAATACCACTACGATATTTATCTATATTTTACCTTTGAAATATGTTAAATTGCTTTTTAAAAAATACGCTATAAGAATCTCAGATATTACTCTTATAATTTAAATCCCATTCTCTAATTGCTGAGACGAGGTTTAAAAAATGCTCTTTGAAATTTATTGGAGTTGAATATTCACGAAGATATAAATTGGGGTTATAAAGGGAAGAGGGGAGCGTAAATCTACCTTTTCTAGGAAGCCATCTTTTTTCAGATATTTCTTTATAGAGGTTAAATCCATCTGGATCCGACTTTAAACTCAATTTATTTGAAACCATATAAATTCTGACCATTTGAGATTCAATCTCTTTACGTTTTATTAATTTTATTTGAATTTCGAGTTTAATATAATAGGATTTACGAAATATTACAATGAGTGTATCATGGAATAAACCTCTTAGGATAGGGATAGATATTCCTAAGATCATATAGATTATAACTAATCTTATAATGAGAGAGGTAGTATAATAATTGGAAGAAAGGTAAAATCCAAAATTTATAAAGATAAGGAAAATGATTGACAAAATAACAAAAACCAAAAAGTTAAAATCTGCTTTAAATTTCCTTTGAGCTTTAAATCCTAAATAGTTTAATTCTTTTTTAAGGTACTTTAACAAGGTAGGACAAAATTTGGTGTGAGATAGTAAAAAAGAATGTAAAACAATATAGATAAAAAAAAAACTCCATGTAAGAATTTGATTTAAAACCATTTTTAAATAAATCTGTGTATAAAGACTAATCAAAAATTGATGCATCAAATACAAAATAATTAGCAATATTATCATTATATAGACTTTGGATAAAGTGTTCAAATATTCAGCTTTTACTTTACTAAAAAAAGGGGGAATACTATATTCCTCCTCATAATTTGCATCATATTGTGGCTTATCATAGTTTTTCATTTTAGAGCACTCCACCTTTTCGATTTATGTTTTTCTTCTTCTGGAGAAGTCCAATATTTCTGTACAATTTCTCGAAATAATATAAAATCTGGATTATCTTTTTCATTCAATTTAACCATATGAAATTTACTTGTCTTTTTCTTGATTTTAATGAAATTTTGTTCACTCAAAAAATCAAAAGCATGGATTAATTTCTCTCGTCTATCTATATTCAAACAATTCATGATATCTGTTTTAGTAATCACATCTTTAGAAAGTGGTAATTTTGCCAAACTCATTAAGACTTGTCCCCCTCTGAGAGAAAATATAGTAGTTAATCTATTAAAAATTCGACAAATTGACTTCAATAAATCGTTTAAATCATTATAAAAGTCGATTTTCTCACGACTATTTAGCTCTAAAACCTCATCAAAATTATCTAAACGATATTTTTTAATAAAATCATTAATTGAATTCATGCTATGTATAAAACAGAGAACATTTATTATTAAAACCTTCTATACTGTATTTTTATGATTTTATGAATATATTTTAATTATACAAGGATTATGTCTTTTAAGACATAAAATATGCCATCTAAGACAATAGTTAAATAATAATTTTTTTAAAGCAATTAAATAATGGGAATTAATAGAGATCTATTAGTAAGATCTATAAATTAAATTGAAAAATTAGAAAGATAATGGATAAAAATATAAATAAATTAAATTTACCAAATTCTTACTTAAAATTGTTTGGATTTGAATTGAATTATGCTCAGGCTAAATCATTTCTAATTCTTTCCTTAATAGGAATTTTCCTACTCCCGCTCTTCTTAGCGATAGAAATTTTCGTGAACTTATTCTGGGTAATATTCATTCAAATTCCTTTTTATATGTCCCTCCCCGCAATTTATAAGCAGTGGCCTTTATCGTGGGTAATTTTTTGGTATTTTGCTCCGGTTGTTATAAGAATAATTGTAGTTTTTATACTGCTTTATCTGAGTATTTATACTCTGAAAAAGATTTTTAAACCAACAAAAGTAAAGGATGAACGCAAAAAGAAAAAAATTCAGCAGGGAAGAATCATAAAATGGCTCGGTTTAAAATTAACTTATGGCCAATCTTTATTTTTATTTAGTATCTCTCTAACCGGTATTTTATATACTGTAAAATTTCTTTTTGATTCATTTGAGATCCCTGATTTTATACTGTCTGGCTTTTGGGAAATTGGCGGTGTCTTTAATCGAAAGGTATTACATATTATTATTTTTATTCTCAGCGTTATATTTGTTTCATTTTTTCTATATAACATATTAGTAATTTGGAGAAAAAAATTCTTACATCTTTCAAAGAAGACCGTGAAGAATCATGGATTGATCATTTTTATTATATTCTTCATCATATTTTTATTCTTTCTTGGGCGAATTTTTTATCATATTATCCTCTTTACAAATTTAGCGTATATTTTTGGTGTTTCTCCTGCAGTAACTAATCCATCCCAAGCGATTGATTTAATTATATCAGTTATTATATTAACTATTTCCGTAATTATAATAAGTGTTACCTATTTCATGAGGGAGAATACTTATAGACAATTAAAAAAGGAAAATGATCTCACATGGTTTCATATTAAATTAACACCGAAAAGAACTATAATTTTGCTCTCATTGGCGATGCTTTTTATTAGTTTTCTTATCTATACTTTTTTGACATTAATTTTAACACTAGGGATGGGGATCATTCTAATCTCGTTCTCCTTTGTATTTATTCCTCCTATTTTTTTATGTTATTACTCAATCAATAAAATTTTAAAAAGCAATTGTCTCAGTAATGCTTTAAATTCAATAGAAAGCTCTAATGAAATCATAACAAATTGGTTTAAGCTAAATTTGAAAAAGTTGGATTCAGTAATATTTCTTTCAATAAGTAGCGGAGTTATAATAATTTATGTTTTTTATTTGATAGGGATTAATTCTAATCTTAAAGAAGATTTGTTAAATGTTAAATTTGAGGCTGTGGGTTTCTATGATTTACTCAGTTTTCTACTTGTAACGATCGTTTTAATCTTAATGGTAAGTATTGCTGTATATACAATAAAAAAAACTATTCCTTCAATCAAATCTCGTGTGTAAATAAATTAAAAAAATATATAAAAAACCAATGTTAAAGATGAAAGTTAAAGAAGAAAATGAATCAAATCAAAAGAAGACTTCCTTAATTTTATTTCGATTTGAGTTAAATCGCACTCAGACTACATTATTCCTAATTCTTTCCTTGATAGGTATTTTTTTGTTCCCTTCGATATTAGCAGGAATTATTTTCTATGATTTATTTCAATCAATTTTCGTTGAACTACCTTCTTATGATAAGCTATATCGCTATTATCACTTTATTTATAAAGATTATGAGCATTTTCTCTTTGGTACTTTCGCACCTGTAATTACAAATATAATTATTCACACTATACTTCTTTTTTTAAGTATTTATATCCTTAAAAAAATATTAAACTCTAGAAAATTCAAGGATGAATATAAGAAGAAAATTATCCCACAAAACAGAATTTCAAATTGGCTTGGTTTCAAATTATCACACAGTCAAGCAGTATTTATGTTTATTTTTTCATTTGTGGGGATATTATTTACTATTCACAGTTTTTTTAATAATTATATTCCTGCTAATGAATCTGATTTATTTGAAATTATTTGTTATATTCCTACTTCTTCAGAGGGAGCATTAGTATCAATTGAGTCACATGAAATATTATTGAAAAATGTTCCACTCGGGATTAATGCGACATTTCTGATTTTCTGTCTTTATAGTCTTATTGCCACTCGAAGAGGAGAAGCTATAACTCCTTCAAAAAAAGTAGTAAAGACTTATGCGCTTCTAATTTTCATTCTTTCTATGGTTATATCTATATTCCTCTTAGCTAGACTTTTTTGTCATGTTGCTCTTTTTAATTATGAGATCTCATATGTCTTAGGAATCCCTCCCCATACTCCTACCTCAGAACAGAACATAGATTTTATTATAACGTTTGTTCTTTTAATTATATGTTTTATTCTTATAATTGCCAGTTATTTTATAAAAAAAAATTCTCCTGAAACGACAGGAATCAACAATGAAGTCTCATGGTTCCATATAAAATTAACCCCTAATAGATCAATAAGTTTACTATCATCATCAATTTTCACTCTTATTGTTATTAGTTATGGTTTTTTGCCAGTGTTCATAATATTTACAGGGAATTTCATTTCTTTCTATTGGAACTCTGATTTTTTTGCTATTTCATTTCTGGGCATATACATAATAATTCTTATTTTATGTTATTATTCAATTGAAAAAGTATTAAAGAAGCGAGGTTTAGATAATGTTATTAATGAGATTGATACTTTGGAGGAATTTGAAACCAACTGGTTTAAATTCAGATTAAATAGGCTTTATTCAATCGTATTTTTATCAGTAAGCTGTGGATTCATTGTTTTTTATGTTTTTCAGCTGATAACTTTCAATATGAATTTTAGATATTTTGTATCCGAAGATGAAATATATACTGATTCATTCACGTTATTTAGTTATCCAATAATGATTTCAATTTTAGTAGTGTTAATAGCAATTAATATACATACGATAAAAAGAACGCTCCCATCGCTTAAATATAATTAAACTTAAAAAGTTTGATTTCATAGTTTATAAAAAGGAGAACACAATGATTTTTACATTTGAAATAATCAGATATATCCTTTTTTTAATAGTAGGGATTATATTAATTGAATGGTATATCAAGAAAAAGGGATGGGAAAATTCAATTAGTAAGTCATCATTCTATGTTTTTACTTGGAAAACTCTAATGTTGTTTATTTATATAGGAATTGGATTTATAATAAATCCTGAATCAATTATTTACTCATCTATTATAATGTTATTGATATCATTTTTTATCAATATATTTTTAGCAGTTATCTTTTTTAAATTGTTTTTTAAACAGAACACGATTGAATCTATAGTGATTATTCTCATAATTGTCATTATAGAAATAATTTTAGAGAGTATCCTCTTATATGCATTCCTAATTCCAGAATCTTTAACCTAAAACTTTAATCTCTAATTTAATAAATGGCAAACGGAATTAAGTAATAATAATAAAAATTTACAACATAAGGTAATTTAATCTCTATTAGAATGGTTAATAGAGAGGAAAAATTAAAAGAAATATTAAGAAAAGAAATAATATTAAGTAAAGAATCTCAAATTGTTAATAATTTTTTAGATCTTTATAGATGACTCTATAAAGAGTTCTATACAAATAAAAAGATCTACCGCCAAAATTTAATTCTTTACTTTGTTCTGAAGTCAAAAACAATTCACATTTCTACAAATATTTAAAACCGAATCACCAATTATTAATAATAGATAAATGTTTGGGTAAAAAAGCAAGAAGAGGGTAATAAATGTCAGAAGTCAAAAATAATGAAGAACTTTCAACAAAACTAAAGGATGAGTCTTTTCTCCGATTTGCAGATAATTCTAAGATGGGAGTATTAATAATCCAGAAAGGGTTTTTAAGATATTTTAATAAACAATTTATGGAGATTTTTGGTTATCCTAAAGAAGATATTTTACAGTGGAAGAAACGAGAATTCTATAAAATTGTTCATCCTGATGATCTATCTAATCTCATAAAACAGTTTAAGATTGAAAATGGTAAAAAGACTGTATCAGTACGATTTAGAGGTGTAAAAAAAGATGAAACAGTCATTCCAATCGAGAATTATAATTGTCAAATTAAATATAATAATAAATTTGCAGTTTTATCTAGTTATATCCAATTAGAAGAACTTATTGATGAGACGTATCTTCCTAAGATAATCAAAATCAAAGAAGAAAAGAAAATAATATTAGGTTATCATCCAAATGTAGTTAAAATTTTAGAAGATAATAACATAGACTTCGATATTATTCATCATTGTTCATATCGAGAAGAAAACTAATCTTATTCTTTTTGATCTATATCTCCAATTTCTTCAAAATGAATATTATAGATCTTATTAGGATCAAGAACTTTATGCTTTATCAATGCTCGTGGGATATATACTATTGTATCCGGTCCCATTGAAGATAATTTCACATTTTCTAACGTGAAGATTTTCTTCTCTTTATTCATATTTTATCACTTTAAGTTTCTTTTCAAATATCGATATTATAAGGAACCCTATAGAAGATATGCAAAATTAAGATTAAAAAAAGAATTATTAACATATTTAATTAAATTTACGCTTTAACAATTGATATAGTCCGATGTATTTAAAAATTATAACTCTTCCGATTCAAATGAAATTAGAATGCTGATTTTTTTAAATAATTATATCTTTAATATTTTTTTAGAATTAGTTTTTAATGAACTGAAAATTAATCTTAACAGAATTAATTATTTTCTCTCTTCAATTTCCCTTAATTTTTTATCTTTTTCGAGTTTGTCCTTATAATATCTGATTGAATCTTTCAATTTGAGTGATTCTTCTTTCCAACCAATATTTTCAAATCTTTTTTTAGCTTTTTTGTAAATTTCTATTATTTTTTCATACGGACAATCAAACTGAAGAACATTATTTATTTTTATTTCTTGTTCGTATTCTTTTGCCATTCCTTCAGCATTACTAATCATATCAAATATTTCTTGAGATCTTTTAAGATTTTCTTCTTTTTTCTCTTCAAAATTTAAAAGCTGCTCTTCTTTATTAAGAGAGCGGATTACCGCTTTAATTGACTCTATTTCCTTGATTTTATGCAATTCTTCAAATTCTTTCTGTTTTTGCATTTTTTGAGCTTCAATTTCGCGTAATTTTTTATCTTTCTCTAATTTTTCATGATAAAATTTAATTTGTCCATTAAAAATTATGGTTTGCTCATTCCAACCACAACTAATGAGTATTTGTCTTATATTTTCATAGATTTTAATTATTTTAGGATAAGGACATGCAGTCCCAAATTTTCTTTTTTTAATGGCTAACTCATAATCTCTTGCCATTTTTTCTGCAATATCTATCATTTTTGTAATTTGATCTTCAAATTTTGCATTCATACTTTTGTTTTCTCCTTGATATAAAGCATACTTTCCATAAATAACGAATTTTCATAAAATTATTAATTAAATTTCTAGTACATTTTATGAAAAAAGATAGATGAAATTTTCTTGAATCACCCTATCGATTGTTTTTCTTTTATGGGATTTTGAAAAAGCAATACTGAAATCTATGCATCAAAGGATTTCTTTTTAAAAAGGGAAACTAAAATATCTCCGGTTTGATCTCTAGGCTCTCCTTCTTTATAAAAATATGTGGGTTCCTAACAATTATTTATATAATATCCTATTTCTATTCCCCATAGAGTTCTCTATAAGGAATTTCATATAATACAATAATTAAATAAATATAATTTAAATCTTCACTTTTATCTTTAAATGGTTATTATAATGATTAAGGATATAGTTTATATCTACCCTGGAAAAAGGTTAGATTATAAATTCCCATGTTCCAAGAATGGTATCTAAATGATCATAGATATATTTCCTCATATAATTTAATTCTTTTTTAGGCTAGAAAGGTACTTTATATTACTCTTCTTCATTCACGTCCGATACACATTTATAAACAATGTCAGTGGGGGATTTTGACTTTAACTCATCAAGAGTTATTATTTGAGTTCTATGCCCACGATGAGTTTTCTCAAATTGCTGTAATAATTGTATGGCGTGATAATTAATAACATCAATGATGCAATACACATGACAATCAAAACACACTCTCACTCTTGTTTCTTTTAATTTATTATTTATAGATTCATTCAGCTTAATTCCACCTGTTGCTTTTTAATTTGTATCTAATGTAGTCCATCCTTGAAGTATAAATATGGTAACTTTAGAGTCCTTATTAATAGAGAAATCATCTTTGAAATTAATGATAATTTTGAGAAAAATAGACAATCTGATACAACATTTATATCCATTTTGAAGTTCATTAGAAATTTCATAAACTCTATTCCAATAAATAATTATATTTAGATTATCCTTCAATTCTTTAAAATAGTTAAATATTCTTTTCAAATTTCAATATAGATCTTGTCAAAAATTCAAACATTTCTTTTACATTTTCTCCAGTTTTAGAAGAACATTCGAAATATTCGAGGAAGTCATATTTTTTTGAGAGTTTCTTAGCAGATCTTCGAGATACCATTCTTTCTTTAGAAAGATCTAATTTCCCACCGATCATTACTATTGGGATTTCCTTTTTATCATCCCCTAGACTTTCTTTAAATGCTAGTAGCCAATCATTTATATTCCTCAGACTAGAATATGTAGTAAGATCAAACATAAAAATTCCTCCTGATGCCCCTCTTGTAAATGCAGAAAAAATAAATTTAAAACTTAATTCAGTTCCCAGAATCCAAATTTGAAGTGTTACTTCTGAAGAGCCTAGTATTACTTTCTTCACTGCAATATCAATACATACAGGTGGTTTAATTCTGTTGTTAAACATTTCAGGAGTAAAAGTGCGAATTAATGATGATTTTCCAACATTTTTTTCGCCAAAAATACATATTTTGAAAATTAAATCCTTGGGAATTTCTTGCACCTCTAACTATATAAAAATTTCCAAATTTTATTTTGACTATAGCACCTATTAATCATTTCTATAAACACTTTCCATCTAATTTAGTTTTAAAAGTAAATGCTTATACCTTATTTTATTATTTTGGGATTTTATATAGATAAGTTCTATAGATATCCCTATATAACAATAAACTAATCATATATTTTCTATTTAAATCTTCACTTCTTTATTTTTTCTTTAAATTATTTCACTCTTATTGATGAGATTCTCCATTTTATATAGTAAAAAATACCTAAATGATTAATTTAAAAAAAAATAAATACTATAATTTTATTTATAATGAGATGAACAACATAAAAATAGAATTTTTATTTCAGGTGTAGAATATAATTGTCAAAAGCAAAAAATGATAATGAATTCACTACAAAATTGAAAAATGAACAATTTCTTTATTTTGCCGAGAATTCTCGTTTAGGAATAGTATTAATCCAAAGAGGAAATTTAATATATTATAATAAAAAATTTGGGGAGATCTTTGGCTATTCTCAAGAAGAGATCTCAAAATGGAAAAAGAGAGAATTTTATAAAATCGTACATCCTGAAGATTTAAAACATTTAGTAGAAACATTTAAGATTGAAAATGATAAAAGGACAATTACTATACAATTTAGAGGTATAAGGAAAGATAAAAAAATAATTAATATCGAGAATTATAATTGCCCAATTAAATATAATAATAAGTTTGCAGTTCTATCCAGTTATATTCCAATAGAAAGAACTTTTAAAGAAGAACCCTATGCTCCTAAAATAAAAAAGACAAAAGAAGAAAAATTAATTATGTTGAAATTTACGCCACTTACTGAAAAACTCCTAAGAGATAATAATGTAAAATTTGACATTTATAACCAGTCTTCATATCGAGAAGAAAATTAACGCTTATTTTCCCGTTTTTTATTCGAGAGTTCTTCAAAATAAATATTATATCGTTTCTTAGGATCAAGAACTTTATGCTTAATCAACGCTCGTGGGATATATACTATTGTATCTGGTCCCATTGAAGATAATTTAGCATTCTCTAGAGTAAAAATTTTCTTCTCCTTATTCATACATTATCGCATTAAATTTTACTTTAAATGTTTTGTATTATATTTTATTGAACATAAACAATTTCTCAATAAAGATTATTATTTTATCAAACCAATTTCCATTACAAATTCGCCTAACATTATACTTAATGTGTTACGTATATTTAATCTTTTATATCTCTATCAAGATAGTATAACTTTATTCATAATAAAGAGTTTGATTCTAAAATATTAGTAGATATTAAATTTATTTTATTTAAAGCGACAGAATTTGTGAATATTTCACTTTTCGGGGAGTTTACCACAGGTTTTTATAATTTCGTGCCCCTTTTCATTCTATTATTCTTTCTTTTTCTTAACAATTTTTGACCATCCATAAATGTTATCGATGTCAGAATAAAAGTAAAAATTTAAATTCTGTTGGGTGATCTAGATATCTATATAGGAATACCTATAAAACACCCTATAAATAAAGACATTTATTTTAAAAAAATTAGAAATAAATAATTTTAAGGATGGAAAGTACAAAAAAGATACTACAACAAACCAAAAAATAAGACTCCTGCCTATCGACCCTGAATTTTTATCTTATGGTGGTGTAAAATTTCTACACGCTGTTTCCGCCCTCCTCTTCCTATTGTATCTTTTTGACGCATTCTTGCGTCTATTTTGGCAGGAGTCACCTTTAAATTATTGATCACTTGCTTTTATCTTTATGAATTAGATAATATAATGAAAATAGAGATTGAAAAAGCAATGAAAACATATTCAATTTCTTTATTGATACTTTTTTATATTTGAAAAGCTCTATATATTACTAAATTTGAAATGTTTGTCCATATATCTTAAAAATTAACTAAAATATTTTTTAATTAAAAATTCAAGGCTTTCCCACTTTTCAATAACACTACAAGTATCTTTTATATTTTTAACTAAAACCTTATACTCATTATCAAATTCCTTGACTATAGCTTCAAGTTTTCTTTGAATTATTAATAGATCTTCTTTAACTACAAGTGCAAAAATAATATCATTTGTATTGTTGGTTTGAAAAATTATTTTACGATCTCCATGATCTACTGTCCTTATCTGTTTTTCGCCTTGAGCAACTAGTTTTAATATTGATAACATTCCAATTATTCCACCTGAAATTAAAACAGAGTCATATTTCTCTTTTGTGCCTTCTACAAAAGGATGATCATAAAGCAGAATTCCTGATTTATAAATAATATAAATATAAATTAATGAATTGATCCAATTTTTTAAAGGTAATCTTATAATAAATTTAGCTCCTTTATCTTTTCCTTTTGATTCAAAAATAATTTGACCTCCATGTAGATCAATGATTTCATTTGAAAATTGTAATCCAAGTAAAGATTCTTGCGAATTCAATAAATTTCTTTTTAAATAGATTCTATTTTTTTCTAGTTCTGTTAATCCAACACTATTATTTTTTATAGTTATTTGAGCAAAATTATTACTTTTTTGTAAACATATTGATATATCAACTTTCTTAGAAGTATTTTTTATTATATACAGTAATAAATCTTTAATCACGTGCACCATTCTAACCTTATCGACCTCTGAGTACAAATCTTCTGATATATCTAATGCAAGATTAAATTTTCGCTTATTTATATTACTCATTATATCATCTATCGATTCTCTAATTATCTCGATTATACTCTCTGTTTGCTTTTTTAATTTTAATTTATCAGATTCAATTCTAGAAATATCTACAATTCTTTCAACCAAATTTATTGATTTTTCTCCTCCACTTTTAATTAATTCTAACAGTTGTATCGCATTTTGATCTAATTTATCTTTATATGAGTTTAAAAGAATTTTGGATGCATTAGACATAACATTTAATGGTGATTTCAATTCTTTTGAGGTTTGGGCAGTTAATTCCTTTTTAACTTGATCCAATTTCCTTAACCTCTCATTTTCTTCTTTAATAATCTTTTCTGCTAATTTCTTTTCAGTTATATCCTGCACAATAACTTGAATATATTTTTTACTCCCAATTTTTAATGATGAGAAAAAACATTCAACCCAAGCTATATTATAGTCTTCATCATGATACATAAAATCTATAATTTCACTTAAATCATAATCAAAAGCATTTTGAATTATTTCTTTAACTGAATCAAGTTGGTTTTCATTTATTTGGAAAATATCAAAAAAAGATTTACCTTTTAATTCCTCTTTAGGTTTATTTAAATAGATTTTAGCAAGGCTATTGCAATCATGAACATTTTTGTTCAAATCTAATAAAATTATAGGATAGGGAAAGTTTTCAACCAGATTTCGAAATTTTTCTTCGATATTTTTACGATCTGTTATATCCCTTATTATATCTATTATTGCTTGTTGACCGTTAAAATTAAATGTCGGAGTACAATTATATTCAAAATATTTTTTCTCATATGTCATAGGATCTATAAATTCTTTTTCAAATCTAATAACATCATAATTATTTGTTAATTTATTAAAAGTACAATGTTCACACACATTTTCTCTATTCATTAAAACATTATAACAAATATTTCCACTAAGATGAGATCCAAATTCTTCTTCTGCTTTTCTATTCAGGTATAAAATTCTGTGATCTTTCGAGATGACTATAATTGAATCATTAACATTTGATAATATTAAATTTAATTTTGCTTCTGATTCTTTGATTTCTTGCTCGATTTTCTTACGTTCGGTTATATCTCTTCCAATTTTAACTATCTCCTCTATCTTTCCATCTTTAGTCTTGAGTGGGTACGCTAAAAGTTCCACATACGCTTCTTCTCCGTTTATATGATGAGTATGGATAACCTCACAAAATTGCCCAGTTCTTAATACACTCTCAACTGGACATTTACATTCTGGTGGTCTACAAATCTTTTTTCGATTGTGAGTTAATTTATAACATTTTCTTCCTATAGCCTCTTTTTTAGACACACCATATTTTAAACAAAAAGTTTTGTTTACATCTATTATTCTATAATTTTTATCTAAAACCGTTATTTCATCGAATATAGAATCAAAAATTAACGTTAAATAATCAATGTCTTGAATTCTTTTGTTTTCCAGCATTTTTTCGCTTTTTTTTAATAGATATTTATATTTATTCCATTTAGAATATCCTTATTAATATTGGGAAAGCTAAGTTCAATTAGGATGATAAACTTACTTCCTTCTCGATAATCTCCTTTAGCCCTATCCTCAACCCAAATTTGTCCATTATATTCTTCTATTATTTTTTTTACCAATGATAGCCCCAATCCCATGTTAATGCTATTTCTCACTTTTTTTTCTGCACGCAGAAAAATTTTTTCTTTCATATTATCTGGTACCCCCATCCCATTATCAATAAATTCTAATTTGAGATATTTAATGTTATTTTTTTGTTCTTTAGAGATCTTGATAATTATTTCTATTATTTGATGGTTGTTATGTCTTATAGCATTTATTAAAATATTTTCAAATACGTCAAGTAAGAGGTCGTTTGCTTTAACATAAAATTTTTTGTTAGGGGGATAAACTTGAATATTAATTTTTTTACCTTTGTAACTTTTGATTACATACTGAATTGAACGTTTTAATACTTCATTAACTTCGATTGATGTTATAGATAATCCAGTTTCTTCAATCTCAGAAAGTTTTCTTACATTAGAAACTAAATTTGCCCCTCTGATAACCTGCTCTATAGCAATATTTATCAATTCATCTACATTTTCATTTCCTTTAAAATTTTTTAAATATAAAGATAGAAGCTCCAATGATGATTCTATACTTTGAAAAATATTATTAATGTCGTGAGCAAAGAGATCCTTATAGAAATTCGCACGGTTATAAGCTTCGCGATATTTTTTTTCTGAATCAATTAAAATTTTTTCCGCATTTTTCCTATAGGTTATATCTCTTACAATATCTACTATTGCTGGTTGGCCATTAAAGTTTTCAATTGGTGTACATCTGTATTCATAAAATTTATTATCATTAGTTAAAGGTTTGATAATTTTAGATTCAAAACTAATAACTCTATTATTTGTATTAATAAATTTAGTAAAAGTACAATTTTCACATACATTATCTCTATTCATTAGAACATCATAACAAATATTTCCACTAAGATGAGATCCAAATTCTTCTTCTGCTTTTCTATTCATGTATAAAATTCTGTGATCTTTTGAAATGACTATGATGGAATCATCCACATTTGATAATATTGTATTCATATTTGATTCGGATTGTTTAATTTCTTGCTCAATTTTCTTGCGTTCGGTGATATCTCTTCCAATTTTAACTATCTGCTTTATCTTACCATCTTTTGTCTTGATTGGATAGGCTAAAAGTTCGACATACATTTCTTCACCATTTATATGATGAATATGAATAGTCTCACTGAATTGCCCAGTTTTTAATACATCTTCAACGGGACATTTACATTCTGGTGGTCTACAAATCTTTTCTCGGTTGTGAGTTACCTCATAACATTTTCTTCCTATTGTTTTATCTCTAGAAACACCATATTTTAAGCAAAAAGTTTTATTTACATCCATTATTCTATAATTTTTATCTAAAACTGTTATTTCATCAAATATAGAGTCAAAAATTGATAATAAAGGATCCTCTTCTTGATCTTTTTGTTTTTTTCTAATAATGTTCACCTTTTTTCTTAAAAAAACTATCATATTTGAGCTTTAAACTCTTTATATCTTGAGCGAAGTGTAACCACATTGATTACAAACAATTTCACCCATTTGTTTTATTGAAATTATATCCCTGGCACATTCCGGACATGAATTAAAGGTATTAATCTTTTCCTTTATTATTACCAATTTTTTAAATCACTTTTTTCAAATTCTCGTTTTCTTTTCTCAATCATATAATAGGCTTGCTTTTTCTCTTCTGAGTTAAGTTCTGCAAACATACCCCTTTATTTCATTAATTACTTTGTTCATTTTTTCTTTTTTTTGATTTTATTGTTTCTAAAAAGAAATTGAAATTATAATATAATTATATCGAGACAAAGCTCAAAGTTATTACATTTATTTATGGATATATACATTCTAATCCCATTTTACAAAATTTTTAATTTTTACTTCAATTGTTGTATTTTTTTTATAATTTCTTTAAGGTATAAATCTCCCATCCCTAAACGAACAGTATTAGAAAGAATTAATGTAATTATAAGTGATACATTACTAATTTGAATAAATTGGGAAAAAATTTTTTGATCATTTTCTAGAACTAAAAAATATTTTTTCACCATTATTAGATTTTTCTCATTTCTTACTTCGAATTCTCTGATCGTGTGAAATAATGTTTTCAATGGTAAAGATGAGTATAGAACTTTTCCTTCTAATGTAAAGAGAGAACTTCCAAGAATATTATTTCCATCTACATAGTTTCTTAAAAGCCTAATTAAATCTTGAGAAAACGATAACATATTAAAAAATGAATTTTTATTTTTCTCCTGTGTTCCTTTAAATTCTAAGGATTCAATTGTATCATCATAAAATTCTATTCTCGATAATTCAAAATCAACTTTTTGATATCCTCTAACTTTAAAATTTTTATCTACAAATAATTGAAAGGTGTGTTTACAAACTAATCCAGAAGGGACAGAAACTGTAGTTAATCGCTTATTTTGGTTTATTATTTGAAATGGAATTTTCAAAATTTTCTTTTGATTACATAAGGGACACTGTATTAGAACATTTTGAGTATAATTTTCGTAACCAATATTTTCTTTATTAATCAACTCAACACACTTGTTTTTTATAGGTTATATTAAATTTTATTATGAGTTTTACTTAGATCAAGAAATTTTTCTTCAAAATACAATTCCTTTTCCTTCACATAATACTGACAATTTTGCTTTTCTAATCCAGTTACATAAATATTTTTTCTGGTACACCAATAAAGCCCTGTTGGATTTGGATTATATGCATATTTACAATCCGAAGAAATAAACTCCTTTTTTTCTTCCCTCCAATTAAAAAATTCAAACAATTTTTGGCAGTGTCTTCCAGAGTTTTTATCAAATGGATAACTCATTATACAATGAGTTCCAGTTCCCGTTTTTCTAAGTTTTACAGGAACAAATCCTAATCTAGTAAAAAATTTTAATTTATATGGAATACATTTCGCAACTAATAAGAAGACATTAAATTTATCATATTTTTCTAGTTCATGGTGAAACATAAATTCAACAAATTTTGATCCTAATCCCATTCTCCTATAATTCTCTTGAACTTCTAATGTGTCGAAATAAAAAATATACGTATTGTTATGTTTAAATAAAAATATTAAATTTAAACAGCCAATAATTCTATTAGTACCATTTATGATATAATGTGAGTGATTCAAATAACCAAAATGCCAAATCCCTGGATTTTTAATATTTTCAAAAAATTTCTGCGGTAAATTTTCTCTTCGAACCATTTTAAATATATAATCTTTTAAGAGTTTTCTCAAATGAGGTGATAGTTTACCAAAGATTTTTTCATTTCGTTCCTTTAAACGCCATAATGGAATTATGTTCTTTTCAATTATTGGATATAACTCATTCCTTTCGATGACACTCTCTAAAGCTGACGAAACATAATCTTCTAAACCAAAATGTTGATCTTTTAACATATTTATAAGGATCTCTACTGCTTTTTTATCACCTATACTTCCTAATGCTTCAATAATGTTTTTTTTAATTAGGAATTTCAAATTTTTTTTTGACAGCATTTTAATTAACTTATCCACACATCGATAATCACCTATTATTCCAAGAGTCCATATAATATCTTTCTTAATCCAATCGTTTTCTCTTTCCAATAGGTTTAGTAAAATTTCTACTGAATGATTATCCCCAATATAAGCAAGTGCTAATATAACACTTTTCCTAATATAAATATTATTGTCTTTTAATAATTCAAATAAGTCTTTTAAAGTATTATTATCTCCAATTCTCCCCAATCCTTCAATGGCATATTGTCGAATTCTTACTTTAATATCCTCATTAGAAGCGATTTTAAGTAATAATTTGACATTATCTTTTCCAATTTTCCCAATTATTTTTGGAACTAAATATGAAGACCCTTTAAAGTAAGTGTTTAACAAAGAAATAAGAGTTTCATAATTGCCATTTTTTTCTAAAGCTAAAACTGCCTTTCTTCTAATGCTAGGATCATCATGATTTAAATTTTCAAGTAAAACTTCATTAATTATTCTTTCATTAATCTTCTTTTTCCCCAACATTTACTCCAAAATATAACCTCTGTTCATGCAATTAATGTTGTTTTTCAATCTTATGCTGTTTAAATTTTTGATAATTCAATGTAATGAACTTATATTACCTAAACTTTCATTTTGCTCATGATCGGAAAAATATTTTGATAATTTTCGAATCGTTTGATTTAATTCAAATAGAATTACACCTAAGTTTAAATAAATTGGAAATATAACTGAAAGCCTTATATCGTATGTGACTGATTCAAGAACAATGATAAATCCGTCATTATCTAGTTGATCCCCTGCTTGAATTAAAACCTGTTTTATTTTATTGTTTTCTTTTAATATCTCGACACAGTTTTCAGCCAAAGAGACAATGCCAGCACTCAATGCACTAATAGATTGATGATAATTTTCATCTTCGTTGAAATTTATGCGATCTACTGTAATTAAAAAACCATCTTCAGTAAATAAGGTGGAACTCACTATACCTGTCCTATCTCTAAACGATTTTAAAATATTTTGGATTTCTTTTTCCTGCATACTAACCATCTTGGACGACTACCTCCTTTTCACCAATATTATTTTCATTCGTTTCATTACTTACAAATTTTAGTATTTGTATAATCGCATCTTTTATCCCTATATTATATTTCGCAGATCCTTTGAATACTCGTTCACCTATCATATTTGAAATCATATCACAACCATGGTAATCATCTCTATCTGATTTATTTGCAATAATCCTCATGGGAATAGTATTTCCTAAATTAACTTTAGTTTCTTCTAAAATTACTAATGCATTTCCAATATTCGCTAAATCACAACCATCTATTAAAAAGATTACACCATCACTTCCTTTTGCTAAAATTTTTCGAACAGCAGAAAATTGAATTTGACCAGGACATCCTTTTAATTCAAGTTCATTTATAAACCACCCTAAATATTCATCTCTATCTCTTAAATATTCACTCTCACTCATTATTACTCCTTCCGTTTCATAATTTAAATTTGGTCTCGCCCATATCAGTCTTCCTAAATCAAAACCTGTAGTAGTATGCGTTTTATCTTCGTCATATGCTTTATGTAATTCTTTTTCAACATGGATTGCCTTCCCATCAAGAGTGTGCACTAAGGTACTTTTTCCAGAATTAAAGAATCCTGTTATGAAAATTTTTACCTTTTTGTCATTCAATTTATAATTCCCACATCCCAATTTTTAAAATGAAATTTTAATAAATGATAATTTAATAAATTTTTCTAAAAATTTATATTATTTTTATATATAATCTTATTATTCTAATCCCTTTCCATATAAATCTCTAATAATAATAATGTTTCCTCTATATATTTAAATCTTTAGATTAAATATTATTATAGAAATTTTCCTAAAAAAGAACCTTTTTATAAAAACATTTAAATATAAATTTTTTTATAATCTTTCTATATAAAAATCTAATAAGAAAATAATTTTTATATAAAAAACGCCAAAAAATATAAAAAATAAAATAAAGTATATAGATGATATATAATGGCTAATTATAAACAATTATCTGATTTTTTAAATGCCATGACTGGTGTAACTGTTGAATCTTTATTAAATATGGGACTAAATATTCCCTTAATTTGGAATGAATTTGCGAATTCATTTAATAAAGATGGAGTCAAGGGCTTTCTAAAGGATTGTGGATTGGTGATCGATGGCTCTGATGTTAAATCGATAACAGAAGATTTTGCAAAAAAAGTAAAGGAGGTTGGTTTTTGTCAAAGGGCAAATATCATAGAAGCTAATGACAATAAAGTTGTTTTAGATCTTGGAGAATGTGTTTTAGCTCCTGTAACAAAAGTTATAAGAGGTACTGATTTGAACATGATACCTCCTTGTCCAATGATGGCTCTTTTATATGGTACGATAGAAACAAAAACAGGAAAAAAGGGATCTATTGAGAAAGCAGAGTGGAAACCTGAAGAAAATACAACAATTTTTACATTGAATTTGGAGGGATAAAGAAATGGCCAAATCAGACTGCATTCATGCTGGAGATGAAAATTCTGAAGGTTTAGTTTGGTGTAATAAAAAAAATATTTATGTTTCAGCAAAAGAGAAGGACACATGTCCCGATTATAAACCAAAATAAAATCAGGTGTAAAAAAATGAGTGCAAAAGAACAAAAAGTGAAGGATATATTATTTGACCTAGAAAAAAATTCAGAAGTGTCTAATAGTGCTCTTGTATCGTTAAAAGGACAGATGATGGCGAGCGCGTTACATAAAGACGTTGACGATAGAGCTGTAGCAGCAATGACTGCAGCATTAACATCAGTTGGAGCCAGAGTTGCCGAGACACTAAATTCCGGAAAAACAGGATCTATTTTCATTACCGGAGATAGTAGATTAATTGTATTGCACCAATTGGCTCAAGCAGTACTAATTGCGATAGCTCCTGCTGATGCAAAAGTAGGTTTAATTGATTTCGAAGTAAATGCTGCTCTGGATAAAATAAAAATGGTTCTAGGATAAATAATTATATAATTAATTAATTTTTATTTTTTTTATTTTTTAAATTTCATAGTTTAGAATTAAAATTAACAAAATTAGAAGAATTATTACATAATAACATGGGAGATGATTTTGTTAGAAATAAAAGAAAAGCTAATAAAATTATTAGATGATCTTATTACCAACACGAATATAAGTAGTACTAGTTTAATAACAGAAGATGGTTTAGTTATTGCTGTAAACAGTGAACAAGACATTGACGATGAGGAAATTAACTATAATTTTGCGGCAATTTCAGCTAGTATGTTGTCAATGGCAGAAAGAGGGATAGAAATTATTAATGCAAATAAAATACTAGAACAAATTAAAATTGATGCTGGTTTAAACGAAAATATTGACGCTGATTTTACAATCTTAATCACGAGAGTCTTTTCTAATGTACTTTTACAATTAATTTTTCCTAAAAGAATTAATATTGGATTAATTCATTTCGAAACTAACAAGATCATTAAAGAAATAAGAAATGTAGTTCAGGAAGATACTTCTAGAGAACTTTTTACAAGTCTAGGTTCTCTTACATAAATTTGAATCCAAAAAATTAAGTATTCAATCAAATAATATAATTTACAATGGTAATTAAACTTGAATAATGATAAAAATCACGAAAATGATAATAAAGTTAATGAGAATGATATAAAAAAACATTCTATAAAAGATTATAATTCCTATGGGTTAAAAGAAAAAGTAAAATTTTATGAAGAAGAAGATCTTAGCTCAGAAGTAAAAAACGTTCTTAATGAAGTTTTTACAGATATGAATAAAGTTGATGACAATGTTGAGACAAAAATCAGTGATGAATATGAAGAGTCAAAAACTGAGCCTTCTATTACTGATGAAAGTACAATTAGAGTAAGTAAAAACGATTTGAAAAAAGAAATAGGTCAACAAAATATTGGACTTTTTAATAATATCGAAGAATTAAAAGAGACACCAGAAAAGATCTTAGAAAACCTAAAGAAAGAGGATTACAGTTCTTTTAAACATAAGTTGACCCTATTAAAAGAATTGGAATCGTTTCACGAGAATAAATTAAAAGAATTAGAAGAAAAAATTAAAGTTTATAATGAGAAACATAAAAAATTAGAAAAAACAATTGAAGAATATGATGAGAGAAACAATGAACTAGTAGAAAAGAGAAAAGAATACGAAGAGAGAGTAAAAGAATTTGAAGAAAAAAGCAAATCAATGGAAGAAAGTAAAGAAGAATTAATGCAACGCGTTAAACAATTAGAAGAAAGTAAAGAAGAATTTACAGACCGAAATACAAAATTAAAGGAAGCAAGAGAACAATTTATGGAATTGAGTAAGCAAATGGAGGAGAAAAAGAGAGATCTGGAGAAATGGGAAAGAAAATTGGAAAAATTGCAGAAAAATTTGGAAAAAAGTAAATTTGACTTAGAAAGAAACAAAATAGAATTTGAGAAGAATAAGTTAGAATTTGAAATAAGCAAATCAGAATCTGAAAAAAGCATAGATGTCTTAAGTACAAAAGAAGTTCCAATGGAAATTAAGAGAGAAGAAGACAGAATTACTATATTGGATAAAAAGGAGAAGAAAAAAGGTAGAGCGGCAATTTTGCAAGATATGCTAGAAGAATTATCATATAAAGGAGATTTTCAATCATGTCTTTTAATAGATGGGAAGGGAATGTTAATTTCGGAACATTCTAAGAAAAAATTGGATGAGATGGCAATAGGCGCAATGTTTTCATTAGTTTGCACAAATATATTAAGAGCTATTAAAAGTTTAAATTTACAAGAATTAGAATATTTTAAAATGGCCTCTACTAATGGAGAATTTATGCTTAAAAATATCGATATCACAAATTATGAGAGAAATTTTATACTTATAGCACATTATATTAAATCAGACTCAATTCTCCCAGATATTACGCAGAAAATAAATAAGAAAGCAATTAAGAAAATTTTGGATAGTGTAAAAAGGGATTTTAATGAATTTGGAAGAGGAACCAAAATTTCTTGGGTTTTTGATAATTTAGAAAATAAAGTTAATTTTTTAAAAGAAACATATAAAACACCAGAAAAAGATGTAGAATTAATAAGAAGAAATCTATTAAATAAAACTTCAATTAAAGTTAAAGAATTATTCAAAAGGAATATTTTAATTGACTTGAGCTCAATAATTCGTTTAGGAGGGGAGAAGA
>JBHLOC010000024.1:64107-79747 GCA_048940925.1 Promethearchaeota archaeon
AGAATTATTTGAATTGTAATTAAAACTAAAAATAATTACTACTACATTAAAATAATAAATTTTATGAAGATTATATAGGAATAATAGAAATCAAAAGCATATAATCATCTTTTTTACTTTTGAGAATCTCTAGAATTTATTAAAAAAAGGTTAAATATAAATAAATATAAAAAGAAAAAGTTTTGGGTAATATTGAAAAACTAATTTATAATTGATAGTAATCTGTATAATAATGATATCTTCTTTTTTTCATTGTTCTATTATTAATTGCAGGATAAATGAATTAATTTCTAATTTATATAAATATGATAATTAATTATTTAGATTAAACGGTCCCTGGTGTTATATATTACTGAAGATCCGAAATTAACTAAAGAAATGATAAGATATGAAAAAGAAACGGGAAAGAAAGCTATATGGCGTGGATCGATAACTGAGGGATTTAAAAAATGGCAAAGAGGGGAAAAGATTTATGATTTAGATAGAAAAGGGATAACAATTATGGTCCCTGAAGATATTAAAACTAATTGGGAAAACTTTGCTAACGAAAATGATTTTAGTACTATTTCTAAGCTAATTAGAAAGGCAGTTAATTTCTATATAAATTTTAAATCAAAAGGATCTTATTCCAGGGAAATGTCTGAAATTTCTTCAGAACTAAAAAGACCACTTACTTCAATTAAAGGATTTTCACAATTATTAATCGATAAACATAAAGATGAGTTTAGTTGGGAAGCTTTATTGAAAATCAAAGAAATTATAGATAATAGTTTAATACTTGAAAATAAGATTAAAACTATCTTAGAACATCGTCCTGCCAATAAAAAAGAGTATGAAATATTAATTGTAGATGATGATGAATCAACAATTAACCTGCTACTCAATTTTTTTGAAGGTAAGGGTTATAAATGTAAAGAATCATATTTGGGAACTGATGCACTTGAATTTTTAAATAAACATATTCCTAAATTGATATTACTAGATATTCTTCTTCCTGATTTGAATGGTTACGAGATTTGTAAAACCTTGAAATTTAATAAAGAATATGGAAAATTTAATGATATACCTATTTTTTATATAACTGCTGTTCCCGAAGTTGAGGTTGTTATGAAGTTGAAAGAAACGGGTGCTAATGGTTACTTTTTAAAACCTTTTGATTTTAGAGAGTTTAATATTTTGTTTGAATATCTTCAAGTAAAAAATGATGATAAAAAGTAATTGAGTAATTAATTTGACTCATTACAAGTTGAGAATTTTTAGTTTCTATTTAGTCGGATAGTAAATTTACTCCCTTTACCCCTTCCTTTAGATTTTACTATAATTTTACCATTATGTAGTTTAACAATTTCTTTTGAAATGTATAAGCCTAGACCAGGCCCTTCCATATCGATATTCAAATTTTTTCCATACCTTTCAACCTTACCGAATTTCTTAAATAAAAATTGTATCTCCCTTTTTGTTAATCCTACGCCATCATCTTTAATAATGATATCTACATACCTAGGATGTTCAAAAGTCTTAATATAAACACTACCATTAGGATAAGTATTTTTAATAGCATTTGATAGTATATTAGATATTACATTGCTTATTTTTAATTTATCTACATCTAAATATAATTTTTTGATAAGTTCAACATTTATGAAGATTTTACGTTTATTAGCAATAAAAATTAAATCATCAACACAATTTTTAATAATTGGAATTAAATTTTCTCTTTTAAAATTTAGGATAAGTTGGTTTGATTCTATACTATAAGTAATTAGTAGATTATCAACTATATTTTTTAATCGATATCCACCCTCATGAATAAATTTAAGAACATATTGAAAATTTTCATTCAGTTGATTCTTGTATTTATCTAATAAATATTGAGAGCCACTAAAAATTGAAATTAAGGGTGTTTTTAATTCATGTGAAATCCTTCTTATTAAATCACTCCTGATCTGTTCAAGCTCTTTTAATTTTTCAATTTCTCTTTTCATCATCTTTTCAATTTTTCTTTTCTCAGTTATGTCGCTAATAAGGGCAAAGATTTTTAATTTGTTATCGATTTCTGCCAGACTGCCTTTTACAGATATTGGAACATAATATCCTTTTTTATGTAATAATCTTAACTCCAAAGAAAATTTATCTCCAGCTTCAGGAGCATTATTAATTAATTTCATATCCCCCAGTTTATCTTGTGGATGTAAAAGTTTACTAAAATTTAATCCAGTTAATTCTTTTGGGTGATATCCAATTATATCATAAATTTGATGACTTATGTAAATAATTGTACCATCTATATTACTTTCCACCAAAACATCTGAAATATTGGTTATTATATTTTTGATTTTCTCCTCAGACTCTCTTAATTGTATTTGGGCTTTAAGACGTTCTGAAATATCACGAATATATTCAATTACTCCTTTAATTTCACCAGTATCGTGATCTAGAAGTGGAAAAGTGTAAACGTCTAACATACCTATAATTTTTCCATCACGATTCCTTCTCTCTATAATATTGGAAGATGATTTACATTTTTTTATTACTTCTTGGCAAGTACAATCTTCGCATGGTTGTAATTTATTAAAAAATACATTATAACATTTTTTACTTAAAATAGGTTTCATATGTGGATACCACTTAGCTATAGTAGGATTCGCACGGACAATATTATAATCCTTATCAATGATCAAAATGCCATCTTGAATACTTTTAAAAGTATTAGAAAGTAATTTTTCTCTGTATCGAAGTTCTTCTTCTGTTTGAATTTTATCTGTTTTATCCTGTAAAAAAGATAGAATATAATTTTTCTCTTTAACTTTTATATGATTGGCATTTACAAATATGGTTTTTATTTTACCATTCTTGGTTTTATACTTAGTTTCAAAAGAGTCATGACCTTTCTTAATAATCTTCAAGATATGAGCTTTATATTCCTCAGAATTTTCTGTAATGTCAAAATCTGGTATTATTAACTTTTTAAATTCCTCAGGAGTATAACCAAGAGTTTCATTCATTTTACTGTTAAAATCAATAATCTTACCTGTTTCAGTATCAATAAGAATGATTGAATGCGGTGATTGCTCAAATAATGTCTTATATTTTTTTTCAGACTCTTTTAATTTACTTTCTATTCGTTGCAATTCTACATGCATACCTGCTCCCCTTTTTTTTAATGCATGCTCTTCATGCTTCATTTTGGCTAATACATTTATACATTTTTTAAGTGAATACTTCTCTTCCTTTATTAGAAAACCAATTATTATTTTCTTGTCCTGCTAAATCAAAAATTCCTAGATCATTATTGAATGTTGAATAAACACTTGAATTGACACCCCTAGATGGCTGTAAAGGATTTTGCAAAACTGAAATAGGACTAACATGGCTAAAAATACTTCTTTAATTGTTGTTTTTCCTACTCCTGGTGGTCCAGTAAATATAATTTTTTTTCTATTCAAATTTAAATTCTGAATTTATGATTAAATTATCCTATATATTTTAAGGAATTTTTCATGTATTTTTCTAGGTGTTTAAAGCATCTCTTAAAAGATTTCTAATAAATTGCTGTTCCAATTCAACTTTAACTGAAGTGTATATTGCTCTTGGACCTAGAGTATGATCATATTTACCAATGATTATAACAAAAGGATAGTCTTCTAAAATAGATTGAAAATTATTATAGGTATCGGAAATTATATTTTTTACAGTATCTTCTACTTGTTTCCTGTCAACCATTTCTTCATTCCACTTTGCTTTTCTCTAATGTATACTATGAATAATTTTTTTAGAGGAATTTTTTTGAATATTAATTCTAGTAAGTCCCAAATATACACTATTCTTGATCCTTTTTCGTAAAAATAATAACAAAATTTATTTATTAATTTTTTTATTTTACTATTAAAAAATATTTTAGCACTAAAAAAAAAAGTTAGTACCTTTTTACATTAAAATAAAAAGGATAATAAGATATGTCAGAATCAGTTAAAACAATTATTAAATATTTTTCTGATCGGTTTTTAAATTTAGATTATTATTCAAGTTCGAATAAATTAAAAGAGATTGAAATTGTCAGATTACCCGATCTCATTCAGTTAGAAGATTATGGATTTGAAAATCTAATTGAAAAATTGTCTCTTAACAGAACCACCTTGAAAAATGCCTTAATAGCTTTTAGTTTTATCAACCACACCTAAAGGGCAAATTCTTTCAGAATTAAAAGAAATGTTCATAAAACGTGGTTTGGCTAGTCGTTATGATTTATAATAAATTTAACTGGCTCAATAAGCTAAATCTCACATAAGATATCTTAATATTATTTTTACCATTTTTTATTATTAAAAATGTTTTTAACTTGATCTTCATAATTTTTAGACTTAAATAGATCATACTTAAATAGTTTTTAGTGTATAATTCAAATATTTAATAGAATAGATAAATTGAAAATGGGATTAATTATTTTTTATAGGTGATAATCAATACCAAATTCTGAAAAAAAAAATAACGAAATGAAGCGATATGAAGAAGAAACAGGAAAACAAGCAATTTGGCAGGGTAAAGTTACAAAAGGTTTTTTAAGATGGAAAGAAGGTGAAAAAAATTATTACGCTAATAAAAAAAGAATTTCTGTTTATGTCTCAAGTGAAACTGAAAAAATATGGGAAAGATTTTTAAAGATACACAAATACTCTTCCTTTTCTAAACTTATACGAGAGAGTGTTAACTTTTACATTAATGAAAAATCGAAATTTGGTGGAAATTTAATCTCGGATTTAGCAGAAGAGAAATCATCGAATATGGTTCATATATTAAAGGAAAGATTAACTACAATTAAAGGATTTTTACAATTAGCACTTGAAAAATTTAGTGATATCTTAAATGATGAAATAAAATCAATTATTAATAATGTTTTAAATGAGGCAAGACAATTAGAAAATAATTTTGTAATAAAATTAGAGGAAAAAGAAGTAAAACCTTCCCAATATGATGTTCTCCTTATTGAAGATGATCTATCCACTGTAGATTTATTAAAAAATTATTTTGAAAGTAAAGGCTATAGTTTTAAAGGAGTTTTAACAGGAGTGAAAGGAGTTGAAGAATTAAGTAGGTCTACACCAAAATTAATTTTAATTGACATCATTTTACCTGATATTAGTGGATATGACATATGTAAAGATATTAAATCTCACAAAACATTAAAAAACATACCTGTTTTCTATTTAACAGCAGTACCTGGTGATAAGGTAGAGAATCGGATGCAAGACACAATGGCAGATGGTTTTATTCTAAAACCTTTTGATTTACTTGATTTGGAAATTTTATTTAAATATTTATAAATTTAATAGCATTAGTTTAATAGTTCTAATTATTACAGGAAACTTTAATATTAGTTTAATGCTTTTTATATGGAAGTGAAAAAGAGCAAGTAGTACCTTTACCTCTTCCTTCTGATTCAATCCAAATATTTCCTCCATGGAGCTCTATTATCTCTTTTGAGAGATATAAGCCTAATCCAATACCATCAGAAATTATATCCCACCCTTCTCCATATTTCTCAATCTTACCAAATGGTTTAAATAATTGTTCAATTTCATTTTGATTTAATCCTATTCCATTATCTTTAATAGATGTTATTACAGAACTCTTCAAGATTACAACCTGAATTAATATATTTCCACCTTTAGGAGTATATTTTATCGAATTCAAGAGAAGATTCGTAATCAAATTATAAATTCGAGTCTTATCTATTTCTATGATTAATATATCAGGAATATTTAAGCTAATAGTGTGTTTTCTTAATCTAATCATCCCATCCAATTCTTCTATTCCTTTCTTAATCAAATCAGATAGATTTTCTCGAGTCCTTGCTAATTCTACTAAATGTTTATCTAATAGTGAACTTTCTATGAAATTATTTATCAAAATTCTAAGCCTCTCCGCTCCATCTTTAATTCTTTTTAAAAAAGATAATATTGTATTATTAAGACTTTCACTATAATCTGTTAATATTAAATCGGTAAATCCTTTAATGGATATGAGAGGAGTTTTGAATTCATGGGAAAATCTTGTTATTAGATTGGATTTCATTTCTGCAATCTCTTTTTTTTCAGTTATATCTTTTAGCCATAATCTTGATTTAAGTAAATTCCCTTGATAATCAAATTCATTTCTTACTAATCCTGACAACCATATTATTTTTCCTTCTTTGTTCAATAGTTTAAATTCAATATTTTGTTCTCCATGGAAGTCTCTAATTTTTTTTAGATCTTTAGAAAATATAACTTTATAAAAAATATTTTCATCATTCAATTGTTCTTTTGAATAGCCAATAATATTCAGTAACCTAGGATTAATGTAAATAATTCCTCCTTTTACGAAGTCAATCTCCATTAAACCCATTGAAGATGTTTCAATAAGATTCCGATATTTTTGTTCAGATGCTCTTAATTTCTTTTCCATCATTTTCTTTTCAGTAATATCAACGACTATTCCTCTTACGCCTTCCCTTTTTTTTATATTATCATAAAAGTATTGATTTAATTCAAGAATCCATTTAATTTCTCCATTTTTAGTGCTAATTCGATACTCTCTCTTACCTTTTTGGATATTAGGATCGTTATGAAACTTTTTTATATCTTTTCTTACTTTAGGTAAATCCTCTTGGTGAATTAAATCACCCCAATTTATATTTCCTGAAATAAAGTCATATTCAGAATATCCTGTAATTTCCTCTACAGCACCTTGGAAGAAAGCAGCAGAAAAATCAGCGTAGCCTTGAAATGCAATCCCCTGAAAATTTTGTATCAATGCACGATATTTCTCTTCAGATTCTTTTAATTCCTGCTCAGCTTTCTTTCTATCTGTGATATCTCGTACTAATCCTCTAAAACCAATTATTTTTCCATTGGAATCATATCTTAAATAAACAGAAGATTCAACAAATAATTTTTCTCCACTCTTCTTAATAACTTCATGATCAAATAAGTGCGATCCTTCTCCTGCTTTATATAGATTGTTAAATACAGTAAATACTTTCTTTTTAGTCTTTTCATCATATAATTGACTATAATGCATATTCAGTAATTCTTTTCTTGTGTACCCAATATATTTGGGTAAAGCACTATTGAAAAATGTGAAATTTCCCTTAATATCCACTTCATAATATAATTCATTGATGTGTTCGAGTATACTCTTATATTTTTCTTCAGATTCTTTTAGTTTTCTTTCTATTCGTTGCAATTCTACATTCATTTTTGCTTCCCTTTTTACTAATATATGTTCTTTATGTTTCATTTTAACTTATACATTTTTTAAGTTGGATTATATTGAATTGTTAAATGAGCAAACAGCAATTTGTGATTTAAGTTGGATTTTATGCAAAAATTAAATTAACTTAATTAAACACCCTTACCCTTTTTGATAATGTAATGACTTAGAAAATATTATTAAATAAAAAACAAAAAAGTAGAAAATAGAAATAATATTTAATCTTTTGCATAATATTTTTAATCTGAAAAATAGTGCATTTAGTATATTTATTGGTTAAAAAAAGATTAATTAACTTTTATATATGTTTAAAAAATTTTAAACTATCAATCCTCATCGTATCATGTTTAAATCCATAAGAAAAAGAATTGCAATTCAACTTTTTTAAATTATTTTAAATGATTTAAATTTTTATTAAGATTTCATTTCTGACCTGATAACTTTTATAAGTTCTTGAAAAATACGTTTTCTTTTTTTTCTACATTCAATGCAAACATAAAACTCTTTATTTAATAAGGGGGGATCATCATCAAAATTTCCTATTGAGAAAGAACTTATAGAAGTACCAAATAATAGCTTATAACTTCTCAGTACTTTATTTTTTTTACTACAAATCTCACGTTCTCCTCTCATATCAATTTACATAATTAAAAATAAAAAACAAATCCATTCTAATAGAATTATTAAAAATTAAAATTGTTCATTAAATTGAGACGAAAAATAAAATAATTTCACATCTTTTTTAGCTTACCGATTTATCAATTTCAATTCAATTTAATAAAAGGACTTGTTTTAGTCTTAATCCTTAAGAATCAGGTATTTTTCTTTCCAATATTGCTGCTAAATCTCAACAATTAAAAACTCGAAAGGGAAAATTTATAACTAATAATGAACCATTATTTCAGTTATTTTTAAAACTATTTTCAAAGAAAGGGTCAAAAAGTATGCCAAAGAAGTGAGAACTAGATATAAAGAGAAACTAATTATAAATGAATTCAATTAAAAAACAGGAGGTATATTAGGGATTTCAGTCTTTATAAATTTAGCTCGAGAATCTTTATTTGGATTAATCACTATTTCCTTGATTTTATACAATTCTTCAAGATTATTTAAGAAAAAGATGTAGGTAAAGTGGCTAAAAATGATTGATTTAGATACAAATATCTTTATTTATTCTTATTTTAAATTATTTCACTTTTTATATTGATGATTTTAAATAAAGACTTTTAAAAAATTTAAATGTGAACTAGAATATTTATTTCTAAATCAATTAAAATTTTTGACAAAAAAATCATTTTTTCCAATAAAAAATTGAAATACTAAATTTCTTCTCATGAAAGAAAAATTAAAATCCCAACTTATAAGCATACTACTAATATCTGGATTATTTTTTTCAGTTCTCTATTTTATTAGTTATCTTAAAATAGTAAAATTAAAGAATAGAGATGAAAAACTTTGTCATTTTCAAAATTATTATTATGTTGATATATATGATGTGAATATGCCTTTTGAATCATTATATAAGAGATCGTTGGAAGAAATTCTATTGAATGAGATTAACTTCCTATATGGTTCTTTAATTGAAAGATTTGAAAATGTCTATAACATAATATTTGCTTTTGGAACCTCAACATTTTTCATATTTCTCGAATTCAATAACAATTTCATATTATCCAAAAAATCAGAAGGATGTTTATTATATGAAATAGAAGGAGTACTATTAACAGAGGAAGAAATAAAAGTTTTTAGACTGATCGAAGAACAACTAAAGCAGAATAGAATCTTTAACATAGAAAAAGCAATTACATATATTCAATCAAGGTACAATAAAATTAAGGGCAATTTAAATTATAACGGAATAATGGAAGTCATCAATTCTCTGATTAAAAAGAAAATTATTGTTGAAGGCTCAAAATTAACGAGAAAAACTGTATTACTAAATTCGAATAGAAATGATATATATAATCTAATAAAACTCAACCCTGGTATCTATGTGAATAGATTAGCGAAAACGTTGAAGATAAGCTGTTTTGTAATAAAATGGCACATACATATGCTTCTTAAATTTAACTTAATCAGGCAAAGGAATTTAAACGGTCATATTTCTTATTATGACAATTTATTAACCCCGACTAATGACATCATCTTTCACATCATTTCAAAAGAAAAATGTGTTAGAATTATTGAGCTTTTAAAGTCAAATAATAATGGTGTTACAAAATATCAAATCTCTAAGCAGTTACGCATGCATTATAATACAATCGTAAAATATTTAGATAACCTTGATGCATTTAATTTGTTGATTAGAAAAGAAAATAATAATAGAGAGTACTTCTTTCTAAATACTATGAATTTTGAAAATCTAATACTTAAAGGAGAAAACTAAAAGTTTAAATTTCCTTATCTTTTTTTAATTATTTTCTATTAATTTCCTTGCACTTTTCATATTGATGGGTTTAAATAAAGATATCTCTAAAAGTTTATTAGAGTTATTTACAATTTGATAAAACAAAGAAAACTTTAGGGCTTCTGATATTATTCTTCTATATTCCCAAGATCAGGAATTTGCTAAATTAAATTGATCCTTGTATTTCTTTAGCTAAATTTTAATTAGAGAAGATCTGGACATTTATTTAAAGCTTAGTGATAAGTCGTTATATTATTTAAAAAGCAATATGATTTATCTTACTTCCCTGCTAAATTTACTTATATTGATTTCTTTTTTTCCATACTATACCATACTATAATAAATGAGATGCATATTATGCTACTAAATAAAATAAACAATTCATAGCCAAGAACTTTATTGGAAGGCAGTTTATATGGACTATATTCGTTAGGAGCGACATCAGCATAAACATACTTATCAGTTGAAGGATCACCACTCGTAGATATAGCATAAAAAGTAACATTATTAGGAATCTGCCAGGCCTGTATGGGTATTGTTCCATTAATCGTATTATTTGAAATCGAGCCAATTGATTCTCCTTGAGATATGTTCCATGACCAATCTATGCCATTCCAAAATTGTTTAGTCTGTGAACCTTCAGCAAATTTAACAAAGAATACTTTCAAATTTTCATTTTGAGAGAAAGAAGAATAATTTGCATAAAAGATACCATATTCATATGAAATATTGTTAGGATCGTAATGTGAAAAGAAATAAATTGTACATGTCATTTCAGCACTCATTAATTTCGCCGCAAAACTTATTTTTGCAAATTGATCATCAAGTTTAATTGTAGTTATGTCAATATCATCTTTAAAATCTCCCTGATCTTTTACTTTATAATTTTCAAAGCGATATATATCATCTACAGTGTCATATATCTCCTCTTTATTACCTTCTACGGAGGGAATGTTATTAAATATGAAAAACATTGGAAGGATGAGTAATAAAATTGTCAAATGATAGTTTCTCTTAATCATATTATAAAATTATTAGGTTTATTTATGTGAATTTTTCTACAATTTAATCCATACTATATATAAGTGATACTATTTAGATATAAATATATAACACTACACAAATTGAAGCTATAATTATTTTTTCTATCTCTATAATATGGTTGTTATCTCAAAAGATCTACACATATTACATTTTATATATTGATGCTTTTTTATTTGATGATGAGTCTTCTTTTTATATACATTAAAATAACTTAATCAAAAAACTCAAACTAAATTAGATTATATAAAAATAATAGGTTTTAAAATGAAAAAAAAAAGAGTTTTTTCTTGACTAGTCTGAAAATTTTAAGAATTCAAATCTTTAGATATGATAAACATGGAAGCAAAGATTTTTAATGTAATATGTAAAATCGTGATATTGATTTTAGGAATTTTGGGTATTTTTTTAGGCTTTGAAAGGATAGAAATTTCAGGTGTTATTTCTAATCCACCAGTAAATTTTTATCATAATTTTTATTTTGGAGTGATTTATTTTCCCTCTCGTATTGTTGGTTCAGGGTATAGGATTTGGTATAATCTTATTGTCTATATTATATTCATAATAATTTTTATTACTGGATTTTTTCTTAATTTTGGCTACTTCAATAAACAAAAGATGACCAGAATAAGAAAAAACTTAGATCTAATTAGTGCTGTCTTGATGAGCATTGGTTTATTTGGGAGTCTTATTTCTCCTATTTTAACTATGTTAATAATTGAAATACCCCCTACAATTATTACATCATTTTCTATTAATTTATCGTTCTTATCTGGTTTTTATATGGCGATAATTGTTATTATTCTTGTTTTAGCAGAATTTATTATCTTAGAGAAGACAAATTTTTTTAAAAAAATAGAAAGAACTAATAAGAAGTAAAAAGTCTTAAAATTCATGAAATTTATATAAATCCTAAATTTTCCTACTTTTAATACTATGTAGATGTGACAAAATCTTTAAATAGAATAATTGTTGAAACTATATAGTAGATTTTAAGATAGAACTTAAAGTGCCATTTTAATTATCGTCCTACGAATAGACAAATATTTCAAATTAAATGAATTTAGAATTAATCTTAATTACATAAGAAAAAATGAAAATTCTATTATTATATCCTCCTTTTCAAGTTGGAAAGGGAATGGGAAAAGTGATGTGTAGTCCTCCATTGTCACTATTAACTCTAGCTGGAACAGTTAAAGATCTATTTCATGAAATAGAAATACTCGATTTAAATATAGATCATTCTTATGGAATTGAAAAAATAGAACAAAAGATAAAGCAATATGACATGGTTGGAATCACTTGTATGACAAATACTTTTAAAGTAGTATTAAATATTTGTAAAATTGCTAAGAGAAATGGTGTTAAAACTCTATTGGGTGGATTTCATCCAACATTAAAACCAGATATTATTGAAGAATTTAATTGTATTGATATGTTATGTAGGGGTGAAGGAGAAATTACCTTTAGAGAATTATTAGAAGGCAAACCGAAAAGTGAAATTTTAGGGTTATCATATAGAGTTAACGGAGAAGTATTTCATAATCCAGATCGACCTTCTATTAAAAATTTGGATGAGTTATCCTATCCAAGTAATAAACTTTTTCCTTCTGATGCTTATCATTATTTATGGATAAAAGCTTGGGTTGTTGAATCCAGTAGAGGATGTCCTTTTAACTGTAATTTTTGCTGTGTAACTAAATTTCATAAAGGAAAATATAGAGTAAAATCTCCTCAAAGAGTAATTAATGAACTCTTTAATGTACCTCCAGATGTTAAACTAATATTTTTTGTAGATGATAATTTTTCGCTAAATTCTAAGCGTATTCTTCGTATTTGTGAATTAATAAGAAAAAATAGGTTACATAAAAGATTTATGTTTGTTTGTCAGAGTCGAGTTGACGATTTAGCAAATAACCCTAATATGGTTAAAGCGATGTCAGAAGCCGGATTTATATGTGTTTTTCTCGGTATCGAGTCAACAAAACAGATGAGTTTAGATCAAATGAACAAGCGATATTCACTTGATAAACTACGTAAGTGCATTAATCTCTGTCATAAAAATGGAATAATTGTGTTTGGATCTTTTATAATTGGCAATTTAGGAGAAAATTCAGCAGATACATGGGAGACTCTTCATATGATGAAAGAACTTGAAATAGACCTCATGATGACTAATCCAATAACACCATTTCCAAATACTCCTCTATATGATGATGCTGTGGCTAATAATTGGATATCTAAGGATTTTAAATGGGAAAAATGGGATCTAACGCCTGTAATGAGTACACCTGATATGTCTAAAGTGGAAATACAAGATCTACTCGATGAGAGTTATAGATTCTTCTATAATGATATTGGTTATTTCTTATTTGGAAAACGATTATTAAGATTAATCTTTAATCCAAAATTTTGGTGGTTTGGTAAAGTTGCATTTTCTTTTCTAATCAATGGATTGACAAAATTCGTATTACAATTAGATTAATATTAATTCATTATATATAGAGAAACATTTTTTTCAATCTTCTGAGATGTTATTAAATTTTTTCTTTATTTATTTTTGCAATATTGCATGAAAAAAAAGTTCAAAAGTATCTTAGATCTCTGAGAAAAATACCAATTCTTTTCAAGTAAAATAAATTAAGATTAACCAATCACCTTTTAATGGTTTCTTCTAAATTTTACTGCTCGAACATTTAATTTCTCGAAAATTCCTGTTCTGTTAGTCAAGATTTTATTTATCATTATTTTTTTATACTTAAATTCTATTATATAGAAATTCCTTAAAAATTACCTCCAATTCTGCTTTCAGGAATCCTCAAAAAAATTTAATTTTAATATTTTGCATTCCAAACTTGAGTTTTTGCGATATTATCTTGCCATTACCATGTTTATTGCCAATAAACGATTAAAGCTTTATTTAATGTTATGGATTCATATTTTTATAAAAACAAATCAAATCAATAAAATTATCATCCAGAAAATTTCAATTAAGGCTGATTCTTGATAAATTGGAACTAAAGAACCAGGAAAAAAGTCCGGTCCTAAAGGATCAGAATAATCCTCTTTTTAAATCTTTTTGAGCAAAAAAAAAGAATACATTCATTAAAAACAAAGGGAATTAGTATCCATAAAAAAAGTATATTATCGTTAGAAATCACCCACATAAAACTCAAGTTAAGATCTATGCTATTTCTGCCTTGTCAAAGGATATATTTTACTTACATCCTCCTTGAAAAATTGAAGATTAACATCATATGGCGATCCCAAGAATTTATCTCCTTACGCATACAGGGAAACACTTCAACAGAGTTATCTTCTTTTTTTAGATTAAAATCTTGTGAGCTTTGCTTTACTCCCTGCTGTATGATGATCTTCCCTTTTTTGGATTTTCTTTTTCCTTTATTTGACATTCTATATGGTTTAATTATTTTCATTAACTAAATTAACATCTAAATGTGAATTATTCTGAGATCATAATAATCATTGTAGTATTTATATTTTCCTTTTTAATCAATGGATTGACAAAAATCCTATTACAATTAGATTAATATCAATTCATTATAAATAGAGAGATATTTTTTTATAATCTTGATTCTCTATAGATTGTAATTGAAGTCTTTAATTAAAAGCAGGAATGATGTTATTTATTAAATTTTTCTTTTAATGAATTCTCCATTATATTATTCATCAGTTCGATTTCCTTATTAAATAATGATTAGAAATTACTTAAAGAATTAGAATTTTTACCAAGCAAAAGATATTGAATTAATATTGCGTCGGGAGAGAATGTAGGAGAGGCAGAATTTCTTTACCATAGGCAATTCATAATAATTTGGTTTCATTAAAACTCAAATCGTATTCAGTTAAACAGTAAATTTATAAATTAAAATTGCATCAACTCCTTTGACAGAAAGAGATTAATTTTTTAAGAAAATAAAACTTATGAGAAATTTTTCTGGATATTTATCAGATTCAGAACGTCTACATACAATAATCAAATATTACTTATTAAATAATGCAAAATTAATTGAGAAGATAAAGAAAAAAATTGAGACAGAGAATGTTTCTAGATTTTTTAATTATTGTTTGAATTGCGAAAGAAAACTTGACCGAACAACTAGGAGGAATCATCATTTTCATGAAAATATTGAAATTTTTGAATTGAGGTTTTGTTGTTATTGTTATGAGCGATTTAAAGATAAATCATTTGATGAATTCCCAACCACGATAATTGAAAACATTCATAAAAAAATAAAGGCATATAAGAAATATTATTCAAAAGAATAGTTGGATTGGTATAAATTGGAATTAAAAAGATATTAAAGAATTATAAATCACTAAACAGTTCTTCCCATTTACCTTTATGGGCATACAATTCTGCTTCTCTTAGTATCTCAAGAAATTTATTTAATTCGCTACTCGAATACTCTTCTAATATAGAAAGTAGGTTATATATTCCATGATATAAAAGTCTCTTCTTATCTAAGAAGTAGATTACTTGACTGAAGAAAGTTATTACAGCTCGATCCCAGCTACGAATCTCAATTTTATCAAATATAAACTCTACGAGGTGTTCAATTAAGTTTCCTTTTATAGGTTTGCCCCAATTGAAATTCCAGTATTTCATAAGAATTACTAGTTTTGTTATTCTTCCATTTTGCTTTCTATTTATTTTAGAATGTGTTTGTTCTTCTAATTTCGGTTTTATTTTTTTTGTTTCTCTAAGTCCATTAGGAATAATAAGATAGCCGTTAGGTAATTCAATTGCAGGAATACAGTTATAAAGGATTGAGATGCCCTGATAATCCATTCGAATAGGAATAACATGTCTATAAGGCGGTTCCTTTAATAGTTTCATATATTCTCTATAATTCAATTGATAAACTTTAAGATGAGAATAAAGAAATTCGAAAAGTATGCTTCCAACTATATTATTTT
>JBHLOC010000062.1:0-22056 GCA_048940925.1 Promethearchaeota archaeon
GTTAATTTCACGTTAATACTATGAAAAAACCAATCCTATTTAATAAAATACAGTGTTCAAAATAACTGATCTTTCCAATACTAATATCAAATGAATACAAAAGATGTAGTTTATATAAAAATTATTTACTATATTTTAAAGATAGGACTTTTATTCAGAACATTTTTATTATGCTTTCAATATTGTTTTTTATAATAAAAATTATGAGGTGAACTAAATAGTAATTATAAATTCTGAAGGCAAATTTGATGAAAATTATTATCTTATAGACGGAATGACAATGAGTTTACCAAAATTCCTTTCAATTTACATTATTGAGCATAATGGTATGCGAGTGATGATAGATGTAGGAGAAACAATGAAAGCTCGTAAAATTATGAAAAAACTCAAAGAATTCGGGTTATATCCTATTGATAAAATCGTTTTAACTCATTCACATTGGGATCATGCTCAAGGACTCTCAAAATTGTATTCTATGATTAAAGATTTTAATGTAGAAGTATTAGCTTCAGAAAATGCAGTAGAAAATTTAAGACATCCTGAAAGAATGATTAAAGGATTTGAAAATTTGGCAGAGTTATACCCTTTTGAAGAAGCTATCACTCCTTTAAAAGAAGGTGATATTATTGACATTAAGGGATTGGATTTAGAAGTAAGAAATTTATTTGGGCATACAATGGACTCTATTGGTTTATTTGATAAAGTAAATAGAATTTTTTTTGTTGGGGATGCAATAATCGATAGATTAGACCAAGATGCATTTTTTGTATCTCTTATGCCACCCGACTTCAATGAAGGAGAACTTCTTAAAACTTTTAATAAATTACGAAATATGAGTGATGAGCTGAATTCCCTCGCGATAGCTCATTTTGGTGTATGGAAGGACAATCATTTTGAACAAATATTAAATGAAATGGAAGATCTTTATTTTAAAGTGAAGAATGCGTTAATTGAATGGTATAATGAAGATCCATCAATTGAAAGTATAACAAGTAAATATTATAGGACCTTTACACCATCTTCTAAATTTTGGAATGAAAGACTATTCGTATTTCTTGTTGATATGATGATTAATGGCTTAAAGTTAAGTGGAATGATAAAAGAAGAACCTATTCTGCATTAATTATATCTTTTTTTCTTTTTTTGGCTCTTTTTTAAAGATAATAATAAGTTTATAGTTATCTAAGTTCTTGAAGTTTATTTATAACCCATTTTTTATCCAATGCTGCTATAAATGGAGCAAATCTAGGTCCCTTTGTACTCCCCACAAAAATTTCATAAAGAAATTGGAAGAACTGACTCATTTCTTTCCGTGATAGGCCTGCTTCTTCTCTTAAATCCATCATTTTAAGTTTGATATCTTCTTCGGTCCATTTCGTTTTTTCGAGAATCTTTCCAAGATCAAGAACAAGGTTACGAATTTTTTCATCATATTGCTCCACAACTTCTTGTGAGACATGTTCTTTTAGTTGGATTCGTAGGTAACTCGGAGCATATTTTGAGTTTACCCAATTTCGTGCGTGAATCAAACGCATTTGAATGTATTCAGTAATTTCTTTTGAAGGCTTTTCTTCTAGAATTCCTGTGGCTACTAATTTTTGAATAGCTTCTTCAATCCCTTCTTGATCAGGAGATACTAATTGGGAAAGAATTACAGCATGTTGATAATCCAATTGGAATCCCCTATATTCAGGAATTTCATTATAAAAAACAATTTCATAGCTTCTCTTAATTGCATGCAACTCGGTGGAATCTTCAAATGATTCTATTCCATAATAGATACGCTGGGCTCTATCATATTCAGTGATATAATTCGGGATTTTATCTAATCCTAAAATAATTCGTCTTTTTGGAGGAGTTTTAAGATAAATATATTTTAAAACTTGAGGTTCAGCATACTCTAACCACTTGGTTGGTGTGAATCCAATAAAACCTGAACCTGACATATCTCCAAAATCCTTTTTGCCTTCAGAATAGCCAACCCATTCATTCCAAAAACCATATGGCCTTCTATGATTTAAAATAGATTCTAGAATTTCAAGGCAACTATCTCGAGAACCACCTGGAGTAGCATGATCCTTTCCATACGGTTCAAAATGTACGTTTAAAACATACCAAATTGCCACCCACTCAAGCCGCCAAGTTAGCTTCCCTTTGCTAATATCTGACCATCCCTCCTTCTTACATGCATCACAGATATAATGAACTTCATACGTATCTAGATTGAGTTCCAAAGCTCTTGTGGTACTTATTCGATTACATTGTTCACAGAGTGGAGCAATTGGAATCCATTCTTTAGGGAAAGGGTTTTCTTTACGAAATTTGTTAAGAATTTCTCGAACCGCATTTTTTTTATTAATCAACTCAATTACTACTTTTTTCATTCTCTCTTGTAAATATAATTCATGAGTTTGGATGATCTGAATACCTTGTCCAAATTTCGATAACCATAGCGCAAGATCATTCAAATGATAATCCACCCATGTTTCTTTTTTATTATTGGGAGATGGAATATCGATATAACGCCAATTAATATACTGTTTTGCTTTCTCCGGATCAGAAAATAGGTTTAATTGACCAGGTTTTCCTTTAAATCGATCTGAAGTATAAAGAATTAAGGAATGTGTAGCGTTATAGCCCCTATTCTGAAGTTCATTTACAACCGCATTCGTAAGAACTATTTCTCCCCTTAAATTTCCGACATGTATTTGACCAGATACAGAAATTCCACAATTGCAATTAAAATCTTCTATACCTGGCCAATTTTCAATTAAATCGGAGGTTAATTTATCAATCCAATGGCCTGATGGCTTTTCTGATTTTTTAATCATCATCTTTTTTCATATCAAATCATTTTATTAATTAAGATTATTTTTAATTTTAATTAATAATACCAATTTTCTTTAAAAGCTTAATAATTACTATTCTTGTTATCTCGGGATCAGCTTGACCTTTAGTTTTTTGCATTACTCTTCCTATTAAAGCCTCAATTGCTTTTGGATTTACACCACAATCTTTTACAATCTTAGGATTTTCTTCAATAACTTCATTACTCAAACTTTCAAGGAACTTTTCATCAGAAATTCTTTTTCGACCTTTTTTTTCTATAATTTCAGAGATCGAGAAGCCTTTCATAATATCATTTATAATAGTTTTAGCAATTTTGGTCGTTATTTTTCCCTCATTAATATATTTGACTAAGTCAACTATCTGATGTGGGTGAAGTTTTGTATCTTTTATCGTTTTATTGTGTTCGTTTAACCATCTCGAAATGTCATTCATTAACCAATTACAAAATTGTTTATACTCAGGAGATCCAAAGGAGGCATCAGAATTTACTCCATCCTCATAAAAATCTGCAATACTCTTATCCAAAACTAAATTATCTGAGTCAAATTCAGTCAAATTATAATCTTTTTGGAGCCTTACCGATCTCTCATTTGGCATTTCGGGTAACTCCTCTCTTACTTTTTGAATAAAAAATTCATCAATTTCTATTGGTACTAGATCCTGTTCAGGAAAATAGCGATAATCCGCTTCAAATTCTTTTGTCCGCAATGAAATTGTAATCCTCCTTTTGTCATCCCAGTGTCTTGTTTCTTGGATTAATTCTTTTCCTCGTTTAAGAAGGTTTTTCTGCCTAATATTTTCATGTCTTAACGCTCTTTCTACCTCTTTAAAACTGTTAATATTTTTTACTTCACTACGTTTATAGCCTTTTAGAGAAATATTGGCATCAACTCTGACTGAACCTTCTAGTTCAAGATTTGAAATTCCAGAATATTGAACAATTGATTTGAGTTGTTTTAAAAATTCACGAGCTTCTTCTGGAGAATTTATCACAGGTTCAGTGACAATTTCTATTAAGCAAACTCCTGATCTATTATAATCTACAAGTGTATAAGGCGAAGTTGCGATAGTTCCTTTATGAACTAATCTTGCAGGATCCTCTTCTAAGTGGATACGATTAAGAATTATATCTTTCTTATGTGAATTTAATTTGATGGTAATTTTTCCACCATCTGCGAATGCTTTGCCTCCAGCTTTATTATATTGGCTAATTTGGAAGTTCTTAGACATGTCAGGATAAAAATAATTTTTTCTAAAGAAATACATGAATTTGTTTATTTTACAATTTAATGCTATCGCTAATCGGGTTGCAAACTCAATAGCCCTTTTATTAATAACTGGAAGTGTACCTGGCAAACCTATACAAATAGGACATACATGTGAATTTGGTTCTGCCCCTCGATAATCATTACTACAGCTACAAAAAAGTTTTGTTTTGAGATTTGTTAACTGGATATGGACTTCTAATCCAATCATAATATCATCATTATAACTACTCAAACACCTAACCTCCTTTTGTAATAGGAGCTAACTTTCGATAAATGTTTAGTTCTTGTTCAAGTTGATACCCGATATTAAGTATACCTTTTTCATCAAAGTAATCACCAATGATTTGAAAACCTATAGGTAAATTATTACTATTAAAACCACAGGGAATTGATAATGCCGGAATACCGACTAAATTAACAGGACAGGTTAAAATGTCTGCTATGTACATCTGTAAAGGATCATCAATTAATTCCCCAATTTTAAAAGCTGTGATAGGCATTGTTGGACAGACAATTGAGTCACACTTTTTAAAAGCTTCAATAAAATCCTTCTTTATTAAAGTCCTAACTTTAAGAGCTTTTATATAAAACATATCATAATATCCCGCAGATAAAGCATATGTTCCTAATAAAATCCTCCTTCGTACTTCTGGACCTAAACCTTTGCTTCGAGATCTACTAAAAACATCATACACATCACCAGACAGATCGTCGCTCATTTTTCCATATCTTAAACCGTCATATCTCGCTAAATTTGAACTTGCTTCACTCATACAAATTAAATAATATGTGGGGACTGTATATTCTAGATGTGGAATTGTCACTTCTACTGTGGTTCCTCCTAGGCTCTCTAATTTGTTTATAGCTTTTTTTACAATGTTTTCTACTTCCTTATCGACTCCTTCTCCAAAAAATTCATGAGGGATTCCAAGAATCTTTTTATCTATTGGCTTATCTAATTCGTCTGTGTATTTGTCTACCTTTACATTTACCGATGTTGAATCTAATGGATCTTTTCCAGCCATAATTTCAAGTAATAATGCAGAGTCATATACGCATTTAGTTATTGTACCAATTTGATCTAATGAGTTAGCAAATGCTATTAAACCATATCTAGAAACTCTTCCATAAGTTGGTTTTAATCCAACAACTCCGCAAAATGCAGCTGGACAGCGTATGCTTCCACCAGTATCACTTCCTAAAGCGAATATTGCTTGTCCTGATGCAATGCAAGCTCCAGATCCTCCACTTGAACCCCCTGGAACCCTTGAAATATCCCAAGGATTATATGTAGGTCCATAACAACTATTCTCTGTAGAACTACCCATCGCAAATTCGTCCATGTTTGTGTTACCTATATGGATTGCAGCTTCTTGTTCAATTAACTGCTCAATTACAAATGCATTGTAAGGGGGACAATAACCTTCCAAAATTTTTGAACCACAAGTTGTTGGAAAATCTTTAACACAAATTAGATCTTTATTTGCCAAAGGTAATCCATAAAGGGTGCCAACTTTTCTACCTTTTTTAAGATTACTATCAAATGATTTAGCTTTATCCAAAGCTTTTTCCTTAGATAAAGTAACAAATGAATGCAAAATATGCTCGGTCTCTTCAATTCTTTGAAAACAAGCTTCAGTTAATTCCTGAATTGAAATCTCCTTATTCTTGATCTTTTCAATTAATTCATATCCCATGTATCTGTAGAGTTCCATTGATACTAAACCACTAAAAGAAAATCGTTCAAGAACACTTAATCTTTACTATTTTAGGCATATAAATTCTTGTAAACTAAAAAATTTACTTGTTTTTCATCCAAATCAAAAGGATTCCTGCCAAATTCAAAATTCTGGGATGAGAGGGTATTAGCATTTCTTGTAAATATTATGATAAATGGCTTAAAATTGAGTGGTTTTATAGAAGCAGAACCAATATCGCACTAATCAATAATTTATAAATAATGTTAATTGGAATTCTGTGAAATCTCATGGAGCTTTCCGGACCATAGTTCTTGGGAAAGGTATAGCATCTTTTATATTATCAATTCCACAAAGCCACATAACAACCCTTTCAACACCTACACCATAGCCAGAATGAGGTACACTGCCATATCGTCTTAGTTCAAAATACCATTCATAATTTTTAGGATCTTCGCCATCTGCTTCCAATCTCCTGATCATATCGTCGACCAATAAGCTTCTCTCTGATCCCCCAACAATTTCACAATACCCTTCTGGTGCTAACATATCAAAACATAATGCTTCCTTAGGATTTTCTTCATAGGGTGGTTTATAGAAACCCATAATTTCGGTAGGGTAGTGCGTAACTACAACTGGAACTTTAAAATGATCTGCTATTTTTTCTTCCTCAATTGTCCTTAAATCCTTACCCCACGGGACATTCATTTTATATTTAGTATTGAGTATTTCTAAAGCTTCTGAGTATTTAATAGTTGGATATTCTTCTTTTGCATAATGCTCCAATAACTTGGTGTCTCTCTCTAAAATTTCTAGTTCTTTTTTATTATGGTTCAATACTTGTTTTACAATAAACCTAATTTCATCTTTAGCAACTTCTGTAACTTCATCAAGTTGCATCCATGCAGCTTCCATTTCAGCCATCCAAAACTCTGATAAATGTCTTGATGTTTTTGATTTTTCTGCTCTGAATGTTGGCCCCATATTATAAATTTTTCCTAATGAGAAAATACCTGCTTCAGCATATAATTGCCATGTTTGAGAGAGATAAATTATATCATCAAAATATTTAACTTCAAATAGAGTTGCACCCCCTTCAGATTGACTAGGCTGAAAAATTGGTGCATCAAATTCATAATACCCATGACTTCTAAAAAATTCATGAATTGCTCCTACTACTGTATGACGAATTTTTAATATAGCATTTAATTTCCTTGATCTAATCCAAAGGTGTCTATTATCATATAAAAGTTCAGGTGATTGATGCTCTGTTATCGGAAATGGGTCAGCAATCTGAACAATTTCTAAATCTGATACAGAAACTTCATAACCTGTAGGAGCTCTATCATCCTTTTTTAAATCACCTGAAATTTTAACTGACGACTCAATTGTTAACTTTTCAGCTTTATCAAAAACTTTACGGTTTTTTTCTTTAGAAATTACACATTGTATAATATCCGATTCATCCCTAAGTATTATAAATACAAATTTATTCGATTTTCTTTCTCGATATACCCAACCTCTCAAATTCACTTTATTATATCCCTTATTGAGAGCTTCTTCAATTGTTGTATACTGCAATTTCATTTTCAAATTTAAAGATTAGTTTACAATTAATATGTCACAGTTAGTTATTGAATTTTAAAAAATTTGACTGAAATATTATATTGGATTTTCTCTTAGCATTGACCAATTCATAACATTCGTTCTAGGTATTTGATATTTCTTCAGGACTTTGAAACCATAGTGTTGATATATTTCAACATTTTTTTCATTGTTAGTGTCGAGATAACATTGTAGTTTTTCTTTATCTATCCGAGCAAGCATTGGTTTAATCAAACTACTTGCAAATCCTTTCTCCTGATAATTTGGATCTACACCAATAATAAAGAAATACCAGTGACGAGAAGGTACAAGTTCATAATGTGTTGAAAATATATATTCAAAAATATTGTATACTTTTTCTACTGCTTCACCTAAAGCAATTGCTAATCTAAAAGAAAGCCAATTTGTAAATATACTTCTAGGTTTATCTCGGTACTCTTCTTTCGGATCCTCTAATCGCCATAGAGCAATTCCTTCTAATTTTGGTGATGTAATATAAACTTCACCAAGTACCATACAATATCGTAGAGAGAATTTCATCAAATGGTAATTTTGCATAACTCTCTCAGTAGAATCTGGAAAATAAGCTATATGTAGCGGATCGTTTTCAAAAGCTTTAGCAAGCATCTTAGCAGCGGGTTCAACTTGCTGTTTGTTTAATCGAAGGAAGTCATCCATTGCTTATCAAATCAAAGGGAATTTTTTAGATTTATTCTTCTTTTTGTTTTTTAAGAAGATATTTGGAGAAAATATTCATATATAGACACTCCTCTGGTGCCATTTCAGGAGTTATTTGGGGATTTTTTGAAAACTCAACATTAGCTCCCCTTATAATAACTATGGGCGTTTGTTGGTCTGCTTCACTTAATAGAAATTGAGCAGCACTCGTTAGATCATCCGCTATTGCCCTCATTGTGATTTCCATGGGTCTATTAAAAAGATCAGGATGTCCACGTAAATCTTCAACAGGTTCAAATCCTGCTGTGGCTATGGCAATTCCGATAGTTCCTTTCCTCAAAGGCTGAACTCTTGAATCTGCGATAATAACTCCCAATTTTTCTATTCCATATTCTCTTCTTAATTCCCTCCAAAAATTCCACACTACTTTATTAAGGTTCTTTGGGAGTAAAACAACTCTGTTTGGACCTGCATTTGACTGATCTATCCCTGCATTTGCTATTAAGAAATCATTTACTTTAGCCAATATAACATGTCTCATTCCCCCCAAAATCATTGATGCTTCTTGCAATATTAATTCAACATAGCGCTCATCCATGTCAAACTCTTTTGCTAATCTCATAGCTTTTCCTGAAATATTTTTCACATCTGATAATGCAATGATCCTTCCTTGGGATGTCGCTACTACTTTTTCCGCAATTACTATAATATCTCCTTCATATAAAGATTGTCCTTTTTTTTTTAGGTTTTCTATAATAATTCTCAGTAAATTGTCACTTTTTCTGATAAGGGGAAGTTTAATCGAAAATAACTCCATTGTAGATAAAAAGAATTAAACTTATTTGATATATTTTGTTCATTTTCTAGATGTTATATGAAAAAAATCTATATGAATTTATATAACACCATCGAAATTGGAGATGACATCCCAATTGTCATAATGGGTGTATTGAATCTAAGTCCTGAGAGTTTTTATCAAAGGTCTGTTTATTCTGATATAAAATCACTAAAAAAAGCTACACTAGAAATGATTGAACATGGTGCAAAAATGCTTGATCTAGGAGCACGTTCTACTGCACCTTGGTCTAAAAAAATATCAATTGAAGAAGAAATTAATCGTTTAAAACCAGCTATGGAAAATGTATGCAAAATAATATCCACAGAAATTATAATTTCTGTTGATACCCAATATTGTGAAGTAGCTCAGATTGCTTACGATATATCTCTTAAATATAAAAAAAATATTATAATTAATGACGTTAGTTGTCTAAAAACTGATCCCTCCTTACAGGATTTTATTATTGAAAATGATCTTCCTATAATATTAATGGCTTCTAAAGAAGTCCCGGGAGATTTATGTACTATTGAAGAGATTATTAATGAATTTGAAGGAACAATAAATAATCTTAAAACTTCAGGATATGATGTAAATAAAGTAATTTTAGATCCAGGAATTGGAAAATGGATTGATAAAAAGATGCCGAAATATGATTTAAAAATAATCCATGATTTATCTAGGCTTAGGCAATTTAATAAACCAATACTCGTTGCTATATCAAGAAAGTCATTTATCGGTGCAACCTTAAATATTCCTGAACCAGAAAAAAGATTAAATGGAACACTTGCAGCTACCACGATAGCAGTATATAATGGGGCACATATAGTACGTACACATGACGTTTCAACACAATTAATTGAATTTTTAAAAATGACTAAGGCTATTCGAGATTCAAATAAAAATTAAAAATAGCATTAAATGATATTTTAATATTTGATGAATTTCTGGGTTAATCAAATCCTTAGTATAAAATTATTTTCTTTTATATTATTAGTGAATATGTTGAAGAAGCAGAGAGTTTTATCTAAAAAGTATCCGAAATTAAGAACTGTAAGGCTTAATTTAAGAAAAATTCTAATGAACATGTTTTATGATCAAGAATCTATACTTTAGGCTATTTGGTTAGGTTCAGGAGGTGATTAGTAATTATTGCTTCTTCGAAAGCTTGAAGAATTTCGTCAGAATTATCAAAATTCAATTTTAATATGTAGCATATGCTCAAAATTAGACGGAGATAGAGTCTACATTCCACAGCATACACGATGGTGTTGTACTAATTGTTTAAGGAAAAATTTTATACCTTCTTTTAGAAGAATAGAAAAATTGACTTCTTAAATTATTTTACAGTTTTTAATGTAGCAGGTTTAGTTAGAAAGAGCAATTCTACGATAGGTTGCTTATAGCAATTGAAGAAATTCGAGAAAAGACGTATATTTATATTTTTTTGGTAAAAATTTCGGATTAAAAAATGAAGCTTTCTATACTGGAACTTCTAGATTTATAATTTTAACACGATATATCGCTATTCATAGGAGAGACTCAAAAGAGTCAGAAGATTTCTAAAGAGATTTAGCTCTTTTGAGCAATGAATAAATGCACATATATTTAAAAGCATACATTACCACTAGTTACTTAGTAATTTTGTAAATTATCACACAAATTCACTTCAGATTTGATAAATTTACCTTTACAGAAATTGTTAATATGGTTTCTTATGCCTGAAGATAATGTTTATGATGCAGAGGATATCAAAGTCTTAAAAGGGCTCGAAGGCGTATACTCATTATTATAAATCTTTAACAAGATGCGCAATTCGCGCTGAGTCGCTAACGACGACGCCCAGCTATGTATATAGGGGATCGAGGAAAGAAAGGGCTCCATCACCTTATTTTTGAAGTTTTAGATAATTCTGTAGATGAAGCCATGGGAGGTTTTGCTGATGAAATTAAAGTTACACTTTATAAAGATAATTCAGTTCAAATCTATGATAATGGTCGCGGTATTCCAATTGGCACTCATCCAGAATTTAATAAATCTGCCCTTGAAGTTATTATGGAACATTTGCATTCTGGTGGTAAATTTGATAGCAAAAGTTATAAAATTTCAGGGGGTTTACATGGTGTCGGTTTATCAGTTGTGAATGCTTTGACAGAATGGATGAAAGTTGAAGTTTGCCGAGATGATCATTGCTATAAACAAAAATTTTCCAAGGGGAAAAAAGCGTCAGAGCCAGTTATAACGAAAATTAAGGCAAATGAAACTTATACAAAAATAACTTTTTATCCAGATAAAGAAATTTTTGAGTTCGAACCAAATGAACCAATTTTTAATGAGACTACAATAACTACGAGAATAAGAGAGTTAGCATTTCTTACTCCTCATACTAGATTTGAAATTCATAATAAATTTAATGATGAAAAAAAAGAATTTCATTATGAGGGAGGTATTAAAGAATTCATCACTTATTTGAACAAAGATAAACAGCCATTACATAATAATATAATATATATAAGTGACTCTTATAAGGATAATAATGGAGAAACGATATATTGCGACTTAGCTATGCAGTACAATGCTGGATATCAAACAAATATTTTGTCATATGCTAATACCATTAATACCCTTGAAGGCGGAGTACATCTCACTGGATTCAAATCTGCTCTCACTCGGACTTTTAACTCATATATAGAAAATTATATGGAGAAAAAATATAAAGACCATGTCTTAAGTGGGAGTGACACTCGAGAAGGTTTATCAGCAATTATTTCTATTAAACTTCCTGAACCTCAATTTGAAAGTCAAACTAAGATAAAATTGGGTAATCCTGAAATTAGACAAATTGTAAGTCAAGTTGTTACCGAAAGATTAACTCAATATTTAGAGGAGCATCCAAAAACTGCTAAGAAAATCGTGTTAAAAACGATAAATGCAAAGATTGCCAGAGAAGCTGCACAAAAAGCAAGATCATTAATTCGAAGAAAATCAGCATTAGATAGTGCTAGAATGCCTGGAAAGCTTGCTGATTGTTCATCAAATGATCCAGAAAAGGTAGAATTATTTATAGTAGAAGGCGATTCAGCAGGTGGTCCTGCAAAGCAAGGAAGGGATAGGACTTATCAGGCGATTCTCCCGATAAGAGGTAAAATTCTTAATGTTGAAAAAGCTAGAATAGATAAAGTGCTACAAAATAATGAGATTCAGGCAATTATTAAAGCATTGGGAGTAGGCTTCCAAGAAGTCAATCAAACAGATGGAACAAACGGGTCATCGGATGAGAATGATGAAGAAGTGGAGGAAACCTTCGATTTAACTAAGTTGAGATATCATAAGGTTATAATAATGTGTGATGCTGATGTCGACGGATTTCATATCGAAACTTTATTATTAACATTCTTTTTTAGATATCTGCGTCCTTTAATAGATGAGGGGCATCTTTATATTGCTGTTCCTCCTTTATATCAAGTATCTTATAAAAAGTCAAAAGAATATGTGTATTCAGATAAAGAGAAGGATGCTTTAATCAAAAAAATTACACAAAAATATAAAATTAAGAATCTGGACTCTATTCGCGTGCAACGCTATAAAGGTCTCGGTGAAATGAACCCCGATGAGTTGTATGAAACTACTATGAATAGAGAATCTAGAAAACTTAAGAAGGTAATTTATGAGGATTATCTCGAAAATGATTTAATCTTTACTAAATTGATGGGTAAAGAAGTAAAATCAAGAAAGAAATTCATAATAAGTCACTTCGATGAAGTGAGTATATTAGATATTTAAATGTGAATTTTTTAATCTAACCAATATATTTCAAAAGGAGATTTATAATTGACTTCAGAACAGATTGAAGAGATTTTATTGTCAAATGAAATGAAAACCAGTTATATAGATTATGCAATGTCTACAATAGTAGGAAGGGCTATTCCTGATGTGCGTGATGGGTTGAAACACGTACACAGACGTATTATTTATGCTATGTCTGTGAATAATTGGACATCTGGGGGCCCTACAATAAAATGTGCCAAAATCGTGGGAGAAACATTAGGTAATTATCATCCTCATGGGGATCTAGCTGTATATAATGCACTTGTTAGGATGGGTCAGGATTTTTCTTTAAGATATCCTTTAATCCATCCCCAGGGAAATTTTGGATCTATTGATGGGGATCCGCCCGCCGCATATAGATATACGGAAGCTCGATTATCCCAAATATCAAATGAATTAATAGAAGATATAGATAAAGAAACAGTTGAGTTTCAACCTAATTTTGATAATACTACCTCTGAACCAAACTATTTACCCGCAAAACTTCCCAACATTTTATTAAATGGTACTAAGGGTATAGCTGTAGGAATGGCTACTTCTATGGCTCCCCATAATTTAACCGAAGTTTGCAATGGAATAATAGCTACCATAGATGATCCTGAAATTTCTATAGAAGAATTAATGGAAATTATAAAAGGTCCAGATTTTCCAACAGGAGGACTCATTACTGATACAAATGGAATTTATAATGCATATACTACAGGAAATGGGACTATTAATATTAGTGGAAAGGTAGAATCTGAAATAAAAGGAAATAAAACTAGCTTAATTATAACAGAAATTCCATATCTAGTTAATAAAACAGATTTAATTGAATCTATTGCTAAACTAATCAAAGATGGTGTTCTTAAAGATATTAGAGATTTACGTGATGAATCCGATAGAAACGGGATGCGTATTGTTTTAGATTTATCTAGAAATGCTCAACCAGTTGTAATAAAAAATATTCTTTTTAAAAGGACTCGACTTTTAACTACATTTAATATTACTAATCTTGTTTTAATTAATGATGGGAAACAACCTAAAATTCTTAATCTAAAAGAGATAATCAATGAATATATTGACCATCGATTAATTATAATTGAAAGAAGAACCGAATATCTTCTCAAGAAAGCCGAAAATAGACTCCATAAGGTTGAGGGGCTATTAATTGCATTAAATGATATTGATAATGTAGTAAACATAATTAAAAACTCGAAAGATACTAATGAAGCTAAAGATAAATTAAAAAACACTTATAAATTAAGTGATATTCAGGTTCAATCTATATTGAGCATGCCACTGTCTCGATTAACAAACTTAGAACAACAGAAGCTAGTTGATGAACAAAAATCGTTGCACTCTAGTATTGAGGAATTTAGTAAGATTCTGAAAGAAAAAAAAATCCGCTTAGACATTATTAAAGATGATTTAACTGAATTAATCAAAAAATATGGCGATGAGAGAAAGACAGAAATTCAAATGGTTGAACACTATGAAGTAAAAGAGATTGAAAAGATCGATTTAGTTAAAAAAGAACCTACTATTGTAATTTTCACCAATAATCAATATATTAAAAGAATTTCGTTAGAAGAATATCAAGCTCAAAGACGTGGAGGTCGTGGTAAAAAAGGAATGACTGTTCGTGAAGAAGATTTTATCACTGATTTGTTTGTGTCCTCTACACATGATACTATATTAATTTTTACTTCAAAGGGTAGGGTTTATTCAATTAGTTGTTTTGATATTCCTTTACAAAAACGTACTGCTAGAGGAAAACCGATAATTAATTTTATACCTCTCCAGTCAGGAGAAAATATTTCTGCTATGATATCCATTAACAATTTTAATACTAATGAGATGCTTATAATGACTACACGAAAAGGTATAATCAAGAAAAGTCCATTAAGATTATTTTCAAAATTTAAAAGTACTGGTGTTAGAGCCCAGAAGATTAGACCAGATGATGAATTAATCAGTGTAAAAAGGCTTTCTAATGAATTACAGGATATTTTTATTGCGACCAAACTTGGATATGCAGTTAGATTTGATGAATCAGAATTGAGAGAATTAGGCAGAAATTCCATGGGAGTGAAAGGTGCTGAACTAAGGGAGGGAGATGAAGTAATTGACTGTCTCCTTGTTACAAATGATGAAATAATTGTAACTCTAACAAAAAATGGATATGGTCAAAGAACTTATGTTAAAGAGTATAGGAAAACAGGTAGAGGTGCGAAAGGTGTAAAAAATATTACCTTAGATAGAAGTAAAGATGATGATGTGATTGCTATTAAAATAGCAAAACATATGGACTTATTAATCGGGACAGAGCAAGGACAAGTTATTAGAGTTCCTGTTAATTCAATAAGAATAACCCATAGAACAGCAAAAGGTGTTAGAGTTATCAAACTCTATGAAAATGACTCGGTTACTGCAATTGGTAAATGTGATAAAGAAACTTAAGATTTTTAGACTTTATTTTTTAAGATAAGGAATAAGACAAAGAAAAACCAGATTATCTTCTCCTAAATTCTCAATTCCATGCCTCTCATTAGAAGGAATATATATAAAATCATCCTTAGTTGCAATAGATCCATTTCCTTTATCATCATAGAAATTTCCTGTCCCAGACAAGATATATATTTCATGCTCCTCACTATGAACGTGAAGTGGAACCTTACCTTTAGGTTTTATTTCAAAACGTCGTAATGCAAAATTCTTAGCCCCTAAATTTTTATCAATTAACCATCTCACATAGACATCTTCTACCTTGGTTCCATCCATTAAAGTGGCTTGTTTTTCTTCTACATCTTTATAATTTTTTTTTAACATAAATTAAAAAAAAATCTTAATCTATTAAACTTATATTATCCTCTTCTCTTTTCTGAATATAGAATGCAATTAATAAAAAAAAGCATGATTCTTTTATTATGATAAAAATATACAATGAATATAGAGTTTAAAAACTATAAATTATTCAATATCAAGGGTGAATAAAATAGATCTCACTGAACTGCTAAACCAAATCCCAGATTATAAAGAGTTCATGACTATTTCTGAGTTAGATAATTCTAGCAAAAAACTAGCTGAAGAATTTGTTCATGTAGATTTGAAAGAAATTGGTACATCACGAGAAGGCAGAACAATATATTGCTTAAAAATTGGTAAAGGTAAAGATAATGCGCTTCTTTTTGCTTTCCCACATCCTAATGAACCTATAGGAAGCATGAGTCTTGAATTTTTATCAAATTTTCTAGCAAAAAATCCTGATTTTACACACGAAACAGATTATACATGGTACATAATTAAAGCAATAGATATTGATGGCGCTATATTGAATGAAGGATGGTTTAAAGGAGAATTTAACCCTTATAAGTATGCTAAAAATTTTTTTAGACCTGCGGGTTTTGATCAAGTTGAATGGTCCTTCCCAATCAAATACAAAAAGCTTCAATTCACCACTCCACTAACGGAAACACAAGCTTTAATGCAAATAATTAATGAAATAAAACCTAAATTTATGTATAGTCTTCACAACTCTGCTTTTGGAGGAGTTTATTTTTATGTTACTCATGGAAGCGGTAATTTGTTTGCTAATCTCACTGATCTTGTAAAACAAGAACATTTACCACTACATCTAGGAGAACCTGAAGCACCATATATCAAAAAATTACATAATGGTGTTTTTCAAAATTTTGGTATTCAAAAGGCATATGACTTTTTTGAATCTAGGGGCATTGAGAATCCTCAAGAATTTATTAACGCAGGGAATACATCATTTGATTATGTTCAAAGTATTGTTGGTGAAGAGAATTTTACTCTAGTGTGTGAGATGCCCTATTTCTATCACAGTTCAATAGAAGATACTTCTCTAACTAAATTCGAAAGAAGAGATCTCTATATAAAATCTTTAGAATATCGGAAAAATGTCTATAGACATTCTAGAAAAGTGTTTAATCATATAAAGAAATATTGCGATAAATCTACACGGATATATATTGCAGTGGGGGATTATTTTAGAAGAACACGTCCTGAACTTGAATTTGCTATTAAAGATGCAAAAACTTCCTCTATATATGATGGGAAAGCAACAGTAGCGCAAGCGTTTGATTCAAATGTCTCAAGTAGATATTATTGTCTGCTAACTGTATCAATGATTGCTAGATTATGTGAAGAGGCTATAAAAAATCACCCAGAAAATGAAGATGAGATTGCTAAAACTAAAATTAACTTAGAAAAATGGATTAAACAAAAAATTGATGAATTATTAACTGATATTAAATTTGAAGTTATTCCAATCCAAAAACTTGTACGTGTTCAAATCGGAAGTATGTTTATCTCTTTAGAAAATTTCTCAAAAAAATTATAGTTAAAAGGTTTTTTTTAAATTATAAATCTTTTAATGTGCTTAATAATTTTAATTGAGGTGTTTAATGAATAGAAGTATTAATTAATAGAAAAAAGAAGAAAATTTTTAGAGTTTTTGAATTATTAGAAACCTACTTATCTAATATCTCAAACGGTAAGTCTTCTTCAGGCTTTCGAGATAATCTTTTAGGGCCATAATAAACAATTACTATAATTACATATATCCCTATTAAAATACCGCCAGCTAAATAAAACATCATAGTTGGTAATAATCCAAGCTTTCCTGCTATATATGTTCCAACGAAATTAAAACAGAAATGGAATAATACAGCAATAACTAGACTTCCCTTTGTATTATTGTATCCCCATGTTATTAGGATTGAGAGTACTATATTTAGGAAGATAAAGATGTAGAATGGTAGTCTAACTTCAACCAGATATAATGGTAAATGCCAAAAACCCCATAATATTCCTAAGATAACACTTGAAATCAGTGCAGAAAATCTTGATTCTAATCTAGGTAATGCATATCCACGCCAACCAGCTTCTTCATTTAAGGGACCAGTTATTAAAGAGATAAATAAATCTAAAAGAAAAATTGGTAATGTATAATTTGATGCTGGTCCTGGTGCTTCACCTCCTAAAAGAAGATAGAATAGAGCAAATATCAAAGGACCAATTATCAATAATAATCCTGCTACATACCACAAAAAATTTACCTTCCATATTCTATATCCACTAAAAAGATTTTTAATCCCTCGCATTCCGTCATTTAAACCTGATACAATAACGGCTGATATAGTTGGTGAAGTTATTGCTAAAATTGAAAAAAACATATCTATAAAGTAGTTCTCTACAAGAATTCTAACTCCAATTTGGATAAATACAGTTATTATCATCAAAACAAAACTGAGTGTAAAGAAAATAGTAAGATTTTTCCTATTATTTCTATAGCCAATTTTGAGCATTTGATTTTGATTTATTACTTCCTTTCTTTCAGTTGCCATTATACTTCGAATTAAAGTTAACCATATAAAAATAATAACTTAGACAACCTTCTTAAATAATTGCTAGACCAATATTTGAAAATTCTATTAAAAAGAGAATAGTAAAATTAATTATTTATATGATGATTAAATTAGTTATTAATAAATCGACATTATAAAAGAAAATAAACGAGGGCTAGAGCTTATGGTCAATAAAATTATTGGATTTGATTATTCCCATAATAATAAATTGACTATTGAAAATAATGCATTTACTGATTTTATTCAATATTTATTTGATTCTGATTTTAAACTAGGAAAGATAGAGGCAGGTATTACCTATGAAAAACTGAAAAAGTATGATCTCTTCATATTGGGGGTTCCCCATCTGGGTCCTGACTTAGATGCTGATGAAATTAAAGATTTAGTTAAATATATTAAAGATGGGGGAAGCATTCTAGCAATAAATGATGGTGGTGGAGATTTTGAGAATAAAAATAATTTATCTGAATTAACAAAAAATTTTGGTATATCTTTTAATGCAGATAGGTTGTATGATAATAAGTTTTTTACAAAAAAGAACTCTCATCCTATTATTCAAGATTTTGGTAGCCATTTTATAACGAGAGATATTAACAAAATTATCCACTCTAATGGATGTACTATAGATTTAGATAAATCTTATGAAGATGAGGAAATTGACATTAATAGTATCGCATACTCTTCTAAAAATACTTCATGGCATAGCTATTTCAATGGAGATGGATGGCATGATGAATCAAGACAGCACCTCCCTATTCTTGGAGTTTCTCATTATGAATTGGGAAAAGTCGTTGCGATTGGAAATTTATCGATATTCTCAAGTTTAAATAAATCATACGGTATAAATGCCGCTGACAACTTCAAATTAGTTACAAATATAATTTCTTGGTTATTAAATAAAGCAGGTTCCAAAGAGGAACAGGCATTAAAGCCAATACTTACTACTGTGGCTATTGATCAAGATCTTTTTTATTGGATTAAAGAAATGGTAAATCAAGGAAAATGGAAGTCCCTTGAAGAAGTTATTAATTTTGCATTGAAAGTAACTAAGATACGATTGAAAGAAGCAGAAAAAGAAAAAGAAGGATCCCAAGATGATGAAAATTGATAACGAAGAATTATTAATCGGATTAATTGGAGACACCCATATTCCCTCAAGAGGCGCAGAAATTCCCAAATTCATAATAAATGATTTTAAGGAGAAAAATATTGATTATTTATTTCACCTAGGCGATTTCACTAAGCCAGAAGTATATAGAAACCTCCAAGAAACCTTCGGAGAAGATAAAGTAATTGGAATTATCGGGAATATGGACGGTCATAAACTTAGAAATATTTTGCCTGAGACTAGAGAATTTAATTTGTTTGGTCATAAAATTTTTATGACTCATGGTATGGGAGGACCACATAACATAATAAAAAGACTAAATGAAAGATATGATTTATCTAAATATGAAATTGTGATTTTTGGGCATACTCATCATCCATTCAATGAAAGAGGGAAAGATGGAAAATTATATCTTAACCCAGGCAGTCCCACTGATAAAGTGTTCACTGATGTTAACTCTTATGGATATTTGACAATTTCAAAAGAAAAAATTAAACCTGATATTATATATTTATAAAGAAATAGTTAGAATTTAGAATTGAAAAAGAGGATTTTGCGAATCTTCACAAATCGTTTATTATTTTGATAAAATTTGTGATATCCTCTCTTTTTAAATTTAAACTAAAGATGATTTTAACTTGTGTTTTTAAAAGAGGTTTAAAAAAACTTTTCTTATTTATTGTAACTTCCCTAAATCAGACCCATAAATCTTCCATAAGTATCTTATTTTAACTACTATTTCCTGGAGGTATTATGGTTCTACTCATTCCAAGTATTTTTCTACAATGTGGGCAGAAAAATATATTTGTAATCACTGTAGTTGCCATTAGTTTTCTTAAAAATTCGAAATGTAATTTCTGATACAGAGCTCCTCCTTCTCGAGAGAAAGATGCAGGATTAATGTCTTTTTCGCAATAGGGACAAATAGGAATCACAGCACCATCAAAGTCAATTGCTTCTTTTACTCTTGTCATCATTTTTTGTATAAATTTCGACATATTTCATTATTAAACAATTTTCTATAAAAAGGTTGTTACACTTTTAGGATTGGACTTCGTGCATTCAATGGCTTTTTAGAAAAATATAAAAAAAGAAGGTGGAAGTATGTAAATGATTAAAATTTCTATTCATATCATACTCTATCAATCACTTATGAATTTTTATATTATAAAATCGAATAAAATTATAAATGAATTTGTTTTATATTTATATTATTCTAAATAAAAGCGCTCTTTTAAAAGAGTCAGTAGGATCTTTGAATTGATACGAATAAAGAAAAATAGGTGTTTAATTATATGACAAGTGAGAGGAAAGAAGAACCGACTTCAAAAAGGTCTTCAATTGTGAGAATTATTGGATTTGGATTATTAATAGGTGGAATCATCTTAGTAATCTATGGAAGTATTTTTTTGATTAGAGCTAATAAAATGTTTGGAGATCCAGAAGCACCTTGGTGGGAAACAGTTTCAACAGGTAGTGGATTATTGGCAGGGGGTCTTTTCATGATTTTGCCTGCAATATTTATTCTTTTCGTAAGTGCTCAATATAGATTTCTCTCTAGAATGGGTCCTAAGACATTTGGTCTGGAGGATGATTATGAACGTTATGAGAGAATAATACAGGAAAGTTCAAAAGCACGTCCTTCTACGCCAAATAGACCAGTAAAAGTTACTCCTAATGAGGTTATGAATGGTAACCAAGTAGTTAAAATAAGATGCCAATTATGTGGTGCTCTAAACGATGAAGATGCTAAATTTTGTGATCAGTGCTCTCAACCCCTTTAAATTAATGAATAAAGTCAATATATCAAAATGCTAAGATTTTTCCAAATATAATTAGTTTTATTTTAACTATCGAAATGTAATCTTGACACTTAAACCAAAATGCTTTTAATAAAATGAGAACTTAAAAAGAGATAATATATTATAAAAAGCTCTACTTTATGTCGCTTCCATCGACTTTCCTGAAAGTCTTTTATAATGATTAAGTACGGCTTGACGAGCTGCATATACAAAAGCTCTTTTAACATTTATTCCTTGTATCGCTATCGTCTCGTAAATCAATGTATGATTTAACTTAGCAGTATCAAGTGCTTGACGGATCTTAGAAATTTCTACTATATCCTGTAAATCACGTTTATTGGCTAATACTACTAATGGAACTTCTGGAGGAGCAAATGCTTCTGGTGGTATTAATTTATCCCCATAAAATCTTAATAATTCTTTTAAACTCCAAATATTCTCAGTCCATTGGTCGATAAGAGAATCCCAAGTAAAAATGACTGCGTCTGTTCCTTTTAGAACCGTCTGGCGTTGAAACTTATGTCTTCGTTGTCCTGCAACTGTGTAAACTTGAAATACAACGTTTGAAACTCTGGCAACAACACGATCGAAGAAAAGTGTTCGACCTGTTGGATCTTGGATTTGTTGCATATCTCCTGTAGCTAATCCTTCTTTCTTATAGACCCAATCGAGCGCTGTTGTTTTTCCACCTAAGCTTGGTCCATAAAAACAAATTTTGAAAACAAGGGTTCCATCTCCCCGACGACTTGGCAAATGTATCAATCCTCAAGTGTAAATATTCTAAATATATAAATTAAATCTTATTAAATCTATAATATTTTTGTAATATAAAAATTTGCAAAAGAAAAGTTTTGCGGTTATTCACTAAGTGAAGTATTATTCTTATATGTGTTTACACCAAATATTTAAATATCATATAACAAATACTACGATTTTTTAATATCTCTTTTTTATACTTCTAAACCTGCTATTCAAAAAATCTAAAAGTTATAAATGTGATATCATTTCCC
>JBHLOC010000025.1:0-74906 GCA_048940925.1 Promethearchaeota archaeon
TATTATAAATATGTTTAAGTATTAATTATAAGTTATTAATATACAAACTAAGTTGACATTTTTTGAGGTGACCACCTATTTTTAAAAAAATCTTAATAGGTATTGATGATTCAGAGGAATCTTTTAGAGCTGTTAATAGAGTAATAGAGATTCAAGAGAATTTTGATGGTGAAATAGTTGCATTTCATTCAGTAGCGCATAATATAGCAAAGAATTCCACACGATCTGCTTCTGATGCTCAAGAGGGTAAAGAAATTCTAAATAAAGTTGAGAAATTATTTAAGAAGGCAAATATCTCAGTCGAAACAAGATTAATTTCTGATATGCATCCTGAAGAATATATCAAAAAAGCAGTTGAAAATGAAGGTTTCAATCTAGTTGTTCTTGGTTCTACGGGAAAACATAAAAAATTAGAACAGGTATTATTAGGTTCTATTCCTTCAAAGGTTATTAATAATGTTTTATGTGATGTGTTAGTCGTGAAATAACTCAACATTTAAATCTCTAAAGTTTTTAGGACTAGAGAAGGAAACTTTTTTATATAATTTAAAGAAATTATTTTTATTACTATTTTTGGACTTATGGCGATATATGCAATTCTTTATCCCGGTAATAAATTTAATGTTTTAACAGGAACAGGGACGCGAAAAGTAGGCGCAGGTGTGTTTATAGCAACATATTTTATAACTGAATTAACTTATGCGATTGTCTCAATTATAGATCCCTTAAGTATAGGGCAAACGACCCATTTCGCCCATGTTGGGGATTTCCTTGGAGGAGCTATGATAGCGAGTATTTTCAAAGTTGTAAAACCTAAATACAAAAAGTAATGCAAAAATTTTCTTTCTTTTTTTTATATTAAGAAGGTAATAGACGTAATACCCATTTAAAATATTTTTTTAACTTATCAGGAGCAATGAAATAAAGTATTATCCCCCTAGCACCAAGGATAATTATAAGAATGCAAGATGTTATTGATAGAATATATAGAAATCTGATCCCAGAATCCATAATTGCAAAATATGGGGGCAATGCAGTAATAATATAAATTAACGGTACCACTCCTATAACAAAAATTACTATACAAACGATAAGTATTTTTTTTAATCCAATATCAGCAATCTCCTCCATATTTATAATAAGTATTTCACCTCTCTTATGTATAATTTTATAAATCCAAATATGAGAAAAGAAAATCGAATAATTGAATTTTTTCTTTTTTTTTTATTTTAAGTAGGTACTAGGCGTAATACCCAATCTATATAATTTTTTAATTTATAAAGAGCGATAAGAAAATCATTTGCAATGAAAAGATAAAAAAAATTTGAGATATTACCTTAACTTAAAATTTATATAATCCACTTTGAATATTTTCATAGATATCCTTTGTTAAAGAGGTATATTCTGACTCGCCTGGTAGCATAACATACAATAGATCATCAATACTCTCCAGATCGAAACCCTCTTTTTTCAATTTTACTTTTTTTAATTTAAAAGTCGGGGTGATTGAAATTTCAGATTTTACCCTGAGAAAGATTGGTATAGCATATGCGGGAAGGTTTTTCCTCAAAATGTTAGCTAATTCTTTTAAATCAAAACCCTTAATATCTACTTTTGGTAAGATAGCACCCATTCCTGCTCGCCCATCAGTATTAGGTATTTGAATACCATAGACTGATGATATATATACCTGATCAAATATATTAAGCACTTCTTCTACCTCGGTAGTAGATACATTGTGTCCTTTCCAGCGGAAAGTATCTCCTAGTCGGTCTACAAATTGGGCATGAGTACATCCTAGATCCTTGAGCAAATCACCTGTATTAAACCATAAATCTCCTTCTTTAAATACATTATGTAATAGCTTGGCTTCAGTAGCCTTTCTATCAGTATATCCACTGAATTCAGTTAGACCTTTGCATTCAAATAAACATAAACCAGTTTCACCAAGACCAACCCTCTGCATAAACCCATTTTCACTTCTTATTGGTCTTTCTTCTTCGGCATCAAGTTTAACAATGGCATAATTAACAGTGGAAAGTCCTATGGTGCAATCAAAATTAAGTAAATTGTAAAAACCACCCACACCTTCACTAGCTCCATAAGCTTCAGCTACGATACTGATATTAAAGCGTTCTTTAAATTCTTTCCATATGTCTGGGCGTAAACCGTTTCCAATAATTGCTCTAATAGTATTATTTCTGTCATTAGGGGTTGGATCTTGATTCATCAAATAACGACATAATTCTCCGACATAAGTAAAGATTGTCGCATTATATTCGCCAATTTCATCCCAAAAACGGCTAACACTGAACTTACGGCTTATAGCTAAGGCCGCTCCACTCACAAAAGCGGGAGCCCAACCTAGCCATATAGCAGTCCCGTGGAAAAAAGGGAGAGCAACATAAATAGTATCATTGGGAGTTGCTTCTGTCATTATAAGTCCAAAAATATAACCATTAAGAACTAATGAACGATGGATTACTATAGCTGCTTTGTATAAGCCGGTGGTACCAGAAGTAAAAAAATAAGCAATAGGATCATTAGTTTTAACATTAATCGTAGTTGAAGGATTGTATGTAGGAAAATCCTTAATGGCTTTAGAAAGATCAATAAAATCATCCGGAATTAGTATAGAATCTCGATCTGGTGAAAATAAAAGTGTCTGTTCTTTTGATAAATCGAGCTCAGATTTAACGTCAGTGAAAATATCGATTAATTCTGAACCAACAATAATAAATTTTCCAGGTGTAAGTTTTAAGCAATATACAAGGGTTCTTTCTCGCAGTTCAGTATTAATCAATGAGCTTATTGCACCTATTTTACTAATAGCAGTAAAAATACTTAAAAACTCTGGTCTATTTGTCATAAAAATCTCAACGACATCACCTTTTTTCAATCCTAAGGAAATAAAATAATGAGCATATTGATTAACGTGTTCATTAAATTCTTTATAAGTATACATTATATCCTCAAATTTTAAGGCAACATTTTCAGGATATTTTTGTGCACTTGTTTCAATTATAGTTCCCCATGAGATTTTTTTTTCAGAGTCTACTTCCAAGATCTTTTGAAAAGTTGGATCATGTTTTTTATACACATTCAACCTTCTTTTTCTAAATTCTCTCCTATCAATAAGATCTTTTTCTTTTTGTCTTGGAATTTCTAACATACTAATTGCCTTTTTTATCTATAAATTAAAGTAATTAGCTAGATTTCTTTTAATAAAAGAATTTCGATAAAGAAGTTAAGTATTTCCCATTTATAAATTTTATATTCTTAGAAGTATATAAATTCCAAAATAAACAAATAGCAAGTAAAAAAGAAATAGAAAAATTTTACTTTTTTTTTGTTATTATCCACGTCATGTTACTTTTATGTTCTAAAATTTTTTCTATAATGAATTACTTGAAAAGATAATTACTATTATAAAATTTATTAAATACAATTTAAAAAAGAATATGACCACTAATATAGTAGTTATCGGTATGGGATATGTAGGCATACCAATGGCAGCATTATTAGCAAATGTTGATAATTTTTATGTTACTGGGATTCAACGAAGGTCAAAAAGATCTGGGTGGAAGATAGATTGGCTCAATAGTGGAAAGAATCCTTTTGAGGGAGAAGAGCCAGGCTTAGATGAATTAATAGCTAATGTTGTAAAGAATGGAAAATTTAAAGTTACAGATAAATATGATGATGTAGATAATGCAGATTTTATTCTTGTTGATGTACAAACTCCAGTTGATTTAGATTCTAAAGTTCCCAGATATGAATCTTTGAAAGAGGTGTCTAAAGAAATATCTAAACATCTCAGAAAAGGAACTACGATTATAATTGAATCCACAGTAGCACCTGGTACAACAAACAATATTGTTCAACCAATATTAGAGGAAGGAAGTGGATTAAAGAGAGGAAACGATTTTTATCTAGTATTTTCATTCGAACGCCTTATGCCAGGGAAATTACTCGAATATATCACAGATATGGAACGAGTAATTGGAGGTGGGTGTGAAGAAGCGAATAATAGGGCAAAATTTTTATATGGAAAGGTAGTTAAAAGGGAATTAAGAGTTACTGATACATTAACAGCAGAATTAACTAAATGTATTGAAAATGCTTATAGAGATGTTAATATTGCTTTTGCAAATGAAATGGCATTATTATGTGAAGACTTTAATAGAAATATATTTGAGATTATTGAATTAATTAACCAGAGAGATGATCGAATGATGCATTATCCTGGTTCAGGTGTAGGAGGTCATTGTTTAACTAAAGATCCACACTTACTCGAATATGGTCATCGCACGTATACAGAACATAAATTTAATTCGGATATCTTGCTAAAAGCAAGAGAGCTAAATGATTCTATGCCTCGTCATATAATAGAATTAATGGAAGATACGTTTAGAGAATCTCGTAAATTAGTAGATAATATTAAAGTTACTCTTTTAGGTGTTTCTTATAAAGCAAATACAGATGATACACGTAATACGCCCTCAGAAAATATTGTCAAATTCCTCAAAAATAGGTATCATTCGCACAATATAACATTTATAGCACATGATCCTTATGTGAAATCTCGAGATTACAATGCTACAGAATTAACCCATGATTTTGATAAAGCAGTTTCTGGTGCTGATGTACTTATTTTTGCGACAAACCATAGTGAATATTATAATATTGATCTTGATGATTTGAAAAAAAAATTAAGAACCCCTATTATAATTGATGGAAGGAATATCTTTAGGAAAAAAACAGTCGAGGAAAAGGGATTCACATATAGAAAAGTCGGAGAAGGATCAAATACACCAACAAATATTAGATAATAAATATATAATTAATCACAGCTCTTATATATCTTCAACTCGCAGAAACTGTAAGCCTTCCTCTAATGTTTTAGCAAAAGGCAACTTAACATTCTTACTGATTAATTGATTTCTAAAATTCTCAAGAATGTTCTCTGCTGCTTCTGTTAATTCATCCATTTTGTTAGACATTAATAAAATTTCCATATCCGTTTTAATTACTTCAGGAAGTTTCTTAATATACTCATCTATCGGATAAAGACTATTTCTGTCCCATCTCTTATTTTGAAGAACCATATAAGACCAAATAAAGAATTCTGTAAGATCTGTTGTGGCATAAATTCCAGCATTTAGATCATTATTTTTAGCAGCAGACTTTATCGTATAATATCCCTCAACTGCAGAACTCCATTCTGCTATAATATTCTTATAGGTTTCTTCAGGTTTATCCATATTATCTGCCAACCAATTTTTATATAGCAGATGAAGATCATCTACTAGCTCCTCTGCAATTTTAAGAGCTTTGTTTGGCTTGGCTGTTATCAATTTCTCAAATCGTTGAGTAAAATTATTAGGTTTGATTGAAAATTTCTCTATTTCTGCTAGTTGTTTCCCCCAGTTGTTAAGAAAGTATTGGTTGTTTAATCCTGCTAATCTATGACAAACTCCAATAGCTATATCCCAAATAAGTAATCTGATATTTTCTTCTTTATCATTTTCAATATTTTTTTCAATCAACCAAAGTTTACTGAAGAGATCATCAAAGTTCATTGTTTCTTTTACTACTGTTATTCCCCCTTGATTGATCTTAGATAAAATATTTTCGAGTTTTTGTCGATGTTCTAAACTTTTCTCCCAAACAACAATACCATTTGCTAGAGATCCAGCACTCGTACTCCAACAGCCGAGTTTACCTTTTACAAGCTCTTCAGCATACTCCCATGTCATAGACCATGCTTGAATAGGTCTTTCATTAAACATAAATTCCCAGACAACTTTCTTTGAATCACAAATTATCATTATATCATAATCGGAGAGTTCCTGACCTAAATTGCGAGCAAAACTACCAAATAAAATAACTAAATCGATTTCTGGAACATTTTTTGCTAATAAATAGGCAATTTGTTTAATTTCTTGTAAATTCTCATTCATTGCAATCAGTGTGTAAATATTTTACTATATTAAAAATGATCAGATTATTTTTTTTAATAATTACCCAAATATTGATAAAACTAGAGAAGGATCAAAAAATTGTTTAAAAAATGGGATTAAATAAAAGTTAATCGTTAGTTCTTACGGAACGTAAAGTTAAATCCAAACATTTTTGATTTAATTTTTTTAGATAGATTTTGTTAACTTTCCTTAATTTAATATAAAAAGATGAAGCAATATTATATAATCTCGAATTCTTGGCTGAATTCATGGGATTAGATCCCAATATTTTTTAAATCTAATCTTTGAGATTTGTATTAGTTTTTTGAAATTCTTTTCTTATGGCGTCTATTCTTGATAATTTTAAAACCCCGAATAATTCCGTCAATTATACCTCATCCCGTACAAAAGAATTCGTCTTTTTTTGAACTATCTAGTTTTTGTTTCCATTCTGACATGATTTTAATTTAAGTTTGTGTTTTTAAATTTAAAATCTATTGAAGAAATAAATATATTATTGTTATTAATAATAAGAATGTATTATGAAGAATTATATTAAGTTAACTTTCTCTTTTAAGCTGTTAACTTGAATTAAATATTTTGTAAGTAGATTATTACAATCCTAATTCTTCTAGTCTCCGAACTGCCTCTAAAGCTGTGCTGAATATTACGTTCCTTTCGACAGCACACATCATCAGAAATTCATAAACATCATTTAGAGTTCCTTTAGTCCAACCTAATTCAGCGAACTCGAAATGATGCCAGAAACTTTGAAAAACATCAACACTAAGGTCTCCTCTTAATCTATTTCTGAGATAATTAATCTGACTCTTTATATCACCCCCACCAAGATTCCCACTAACTGGTAATTCAATTATAGAAGATCTTCCTTCAATCCAAGGATCACTTGTTGATGGTCGATAAGGGTAGAACTCCTTATGTCGAGAGTTATCTGCTAGAATAAAATCACCTGTAGCTGGGTGTTTTAATTTTTCTCCAGGAACAAGTGAGCAATCCACTTTAAAACCTGCCTCCTCCAAGACTTGGATTGTGTTCGTATGAAATGTAAACATTCCGCTAACATGAGTTACAGGGGGCGGTATATCAAGAGCAATAGCCATTTGTCTAATAGCTCCAGCGATTCTATCTTGATTTAAAACACCATTCTCATCAATACAGTAAGCATATCTTCCTTTATATGTGTGGCCATTCTTTCGTTGGGATCCAGGTAAGTGGGAGTGGATCCCAATTTCATGACCTTCTTCTATAAACCGGAATATATCCTCTAAATGCTCTGATAGAAACTCTTCAGTAATACAGTATGTGACTTTTGGGTTTTTTCCTGTTTCTTTGAAAATTTGATCAAAAACATCTTCTATCTTAGGTTGTATCTTCTCAAATAACTGCCAAGACCCATCGAAATCTAATTCAGTATGACAAACAAGTACAATATGAAGCTCTGTATCTTTACTCATATAATGTTATTTATATCTTTATTCATACATAAGATTAATCTTTAAGAGACATACAAGTTTCAAGTTTTTTTAAATTTTGTCCCAATTTTCTGTGAAATTGGAATGGAAAGGTAAAAATTCTATGCTATTTAATAATTTTAAAATAGATTAAATATTTATTTAGCTTAACAAGGAGAAGAAAAGAAAAAAATGGCAGGAATAAAAGAGTTAAAAAAAGAACTTTCTGAAATGCGAAATAGTATGGAAAAATTAACAGAAGAATTACATGAGACCAATCTTGCTATTAGGGAATCATTAAATTCGACATCTCAGGTAATAAAAGAAGCAAGTGAAAAATTTTCAAAAGCATTAGAAGATGTAATGAAAACAATGTCAGATTTAACAATTCAGATGAATGTAAGAGATACGATTTTGAAGAATCTTGGGATTGATGGAATGATTCCAGGATTTCTGAAGAAGAAAAAGTAATCATCATATTTTTTGTTCCTTTTCCCAGTTCTTAACCACAAAATACAATATTACCAGCGAAATCATATATATAACAGCAATTAACGACCATAAAATAACTTCATTAGTATTATTTTCAAATATACCTGCAATTGCTTTGTAAATAAAGAAAATACTAAATAATGTTAATAATCGAATTCCTGAACTTACTTTATTCATATTATAAACATATGTGTAATGATTAAAGTAATATATTACTTAGAATTAAAAGTATAATATAGAAAAAAATAAATTGAAATAAAATGAGAGAAAGAACTCCACCAATTTGCTTTAGTTGTGGTAAGAGTTGCAAAGAATCCATGGATAGAACTTATTATTGTATATGTGATATTGCTATTTGTCATGATTGTATTAACTCAATCAAAAAAAATGATAAGGTCTGGATTTGCCCTAAATGTAAAGAAGAAAATGACATAGAAAAAAGTAGATTATTTAGATTGGCCCATGAGTAAGTTCTAATTTAATTTATTTGGTTAAGCAATAAAATTTTTTTAATTCTTTATATGCCTATGATGAAAATACCTAAGTTATGATTTATTATCAAAGATGATAAGATCAGAGGAAGACTGAGGCATTTCTTAATGTTGGACTATTAATAATTAGATATATTAAACAAGAGAAGAAAGATATAAACAATTATAAGCGTTCTAGATTTTAATAACTTAAGTACATAAGAGTGAGATGAGATTATCATGAGTGTAAACATAATTTCAAAGGTTGTAGAATTAGAGAATTGTAATAAGGAGGATTTTATCAAAGCTCTATATAAAGAAGAGTTTTGGATAAATACTAATCCATCAAAAAAAATGGAAGCAAAATTCATTGCTCCTAATGTATTATATAGTAAAATATTAGATGAAATTGTGAAAATTCCTGTTGAAATGGAAGGAGAATTGGTTTTACAGGATAAAGGGGAACAACCTGAAGGGAAAGGACGATTAATTGAATTGAACGTTAGAAATAATAAAGATGTTAAAGAATTAGAAGGTAATTTAAGAATCAAGACCATAACTCCAACTAAATCAAAAATAGGAGTTTTTATTAAGAGTTTTTCTTTAGGGAGTGATTTTCTAAATTTAATTGGGAGAAATGCTGCAGAACTTACTTTAAGAACTAAAATAACAGAAATGTTAAGAAAATTAGAACGTTGGTTAAAAGTAAATTCTCTCAGTGATTTATAATAGGTAAGATTCATTAATTATATATAGAAGAAATTATTTATGATTCATTTTTAATATAATATGGAGATTTTTTACCAGGATTCAGTTGAAAAATGAACATTTGGGTATTAGAATCGGATTCGGGCATTACACTCGTCTATAAACCATATATGGAATTTCCTGTAAATGAAGATTTAGTTTCTGGTTTATTAACTGCTTTGAATCAATTTACAATAGTGGAATTCAAGCAAGGAATTGATTCCATTGAAATGGGTGGTTTAAGATGGGTTTATATCCAAGATAAAGATACTAACTTATTATTTATAGGGGCAGATTCCAAAGAAGTAAGTGGAGATATATTGAGAGCGCGCTTAGATGTCATACGACACACATTTATTCAACAATATGCCCATGAAAAGAATCGTTGGGGAAGTAATTGGGCAGGTAATGTGGAACTCTACAAACCATTTGAAGATGTTATTGATGAATATTATACCCAATGGAAACAAGCAGAACGTGTTACATCTGTAGCTGAATTTTTTGATATGTTAGGGATTTTTCAACAAATATTAAATTTAGTGATTAATGTCATTGAAGGTCATTTATCGGTAAAAAAAAGGAATCGAATCTATAAAAAAATAGAATTACTGTTCAAAAATTATGAGAACCTTGAAATTGTGAAAAAAAATCCTGAATTAAGTAAAATAAATTTTCAGAGAAAAACTGGTGTGAACGTTATTAATATCAACCCGACGAACTGTGATATGTTTGTTGCTGAAAAACAATTGATAAATTTAATTAAGACTATAGTTGAAATACTTAAAGCTGAAGAGGGATTTTATACATGTTTGAAATATTTTATAGAAGAAAATATTTTTGACTATATTTTATCTAATTTTAATCTCTTAAACGACCTGAACTTATTTATTTTTCTGATTCAACTCTTTTTATTAAAATAATTATCAATCAAAATTTTTAATTTGTGATTCAGTAAAAAGAAATAGTAAAATCGAATAAGAAAGATCATTAAAATTTTTAACGTTCTTGCTGTGAAATTAAAAACTGTAGATTTTAATTAGATTTATTAAACGCTGTTTATTTACAATATTAATTGATTCTACGATTATCAGTTTAAAATAGAATGGATCTTATATTATTAATAATAATTTTTGTTATTTTCGGAATTGTTATTCTAAGTTATACGAGATCAAATCTAGATTTTGTCGCCATCTCTCTTTTATGTTGTTTTATAGCAGCATCAATTACATTTGTAGTAAAAGGAACAGATCTACATACGTTTATTGTTAGTATTGAATGGCCAGCAATTCTTATTATATTAAGTATGAGTATCATAACTAAAATTGCTCAAGATTCTAATATTTTAGAATATGTTGCCGTAAAACTTTTTAAAATATCTAATGGAGACCAAAGGATTTTCTTTTGGCTTTTATGTATAATAACAACGTTGTTAGCAGCAATTATAAGTGATGTAGTTGTGGTGTTAATATTAGCACCTATTGTAATTCGACTCTGCAACTTCTTAAAAATAAGATCTGGGACATATCTATTAGGAATGACAATCTGTATCAATATTGGTTCAATAATTACTCCATTTTCAAGTGGAGAAAATATTATTATCTCAACGGCTTTTAATCTTGATACACTTTATTTTATTCAGTATTTTTGGATTTTTTCATTTTTGTTACTTTTTTTAACTATATTTTTAATAGATAAGTTTATTCTCTCAAAAGAACCAAAAATAGAGGAACAACAGAAGAGATTTGTCATAGATTTAATAGACACAGATGTTATGGTTAAAAATAAAAAAATGTTTTATCTTAATAGCATCGCTATTATTACAATGATTATTTTATTTGTTGCCCTACCTGTACCCCTATATCTAACAGCAGTCGTTTCAACTTTAATTTTAGTCCTAGTTAATAGGAAATTTACTAAAAAACCTATGAGTGAACTATTAAAAGATATTGAATGGGAAATCATATTCTTCTTTATCTCCTTGTATGTTATCATTGAATGTCTTATTCAGGCAGGATTTACTGAAATTTTTACTAATTTACCTTTTCGAGAATTAAATCCAATTTTTTTATCATTCTTGATTTTAATTATTGTGAGTTTTGTGAGTGGATTTGTTGCAAATACTCCTACTGCATTAATTTTTAATACCATAATCATGACTTTAATTGCAGCTCCAAATTATTTTGAACCAGTTCCATTATTATTTGCTTTTATAATAGGGATAAATCTCGGTGGAAATATTATACCTCAAGGTGCTGCCTGTGATATGATGACTTTAAAAATCGCACAAGATTCAGGGGTAGATAATCTAAATTATAAACGCTTACTAAAAACTGGAGCTACTTTTGCTTTCATACATATTGGACTCGCAGCTTTCTACTTAATTATTTTATCAGCAATTTTTGTCTAATAAGAAAGAGAGAAAGCATATTAAAAAGTTAGGTTTCCTCGCAAAATTTATTTACTTTAATCTATTTTATTCCTTGGTCATCTATAATAAGATGTGTGAGATCAAAGAAAGCCTTTTCAACATTTTCCCCTGTTTTAGCTGAAGTCTCAATATATAAACATTCTTTATTTTTAACATATTTTTCTACTTCATCCCTATCAATAATTTGTCCTATTTCAGGAATTAAATCAGTTTTATTACCTATTATTACTTTTGGAATGTCATTTTTCATAATACTCCGCATTTCTGAGAGCCAACTCTTCATACCTGTAAATGTATGTTGCCTTGAAAGATCAAATACTAGCATTGCACCCTGTGCACCATCATAAAAACTTCGATGTAGAAATTTAAATCGCTCTTGGCCTCCTATATCCCAAATATGGAGTTTAATTAATTTTGATGGTTGAAATTCCACGGTCTTAGTTAAAAAGTCAACTCCAATAGTTAATTTATATTTCAAAGTAAATTCATTATGAACAAATCTGTTTAACAAACTTGTTTTACCAACCGCACTTGGCCCAACAATTATAACCTTAAAAGTGAATTCCATGATAGTTTTTAGTCTAAGTAGTTTATTAGATTTATAATTATATTTTTTGTTTTTAAATTTACTCTAAAGCGTAATTAGATATATATTAAATTTAACCATTATTTTTAGTTCAATGAAAAAGTAGGATTTAAAAAAGAGTTAAAAATATTATAACCAACCTCTAAGCCGCATAGCGTTAATAACACGCTCAACAGCAATAATATATGCTCCCATTCTATTATGAGTGCTAAATTTATTTGCTTGTTCTACAGTAGAACGATAAGCGCGCGTCATTACTCTATCTAATGCCTCAAAAACTTCAGTTTCTGTCCAAAAGTAACGATAATAACCTTGAACCATTTCAAAATAAGATACAGTAACCCCTCCTGCGTTACACAAAAAGTCAGGAATAACAATTATCCCCTTTTCAAAGAGAGTTGTATCAGCATCTGGTGTAGTTGGTCCATTTGCTAATTCTGCAATAATTTTAGTATTTATATTATCAACATTATTTCTTGTTATGACATTTTCAAGTGCTGCAGGTACTAATACATCACATTCTAATTCCAACAATTCTTCATTTGTGATATCCTTTGTCCCTTTTGCTCCCACAACTGATCTTGTCTTTTCTTTATGTTCAGCAGCCATATAAGGATCTATCCCCCCTTCATTATAGATACCTCCTTTAGAATCAGATACTGCTATGACTTTGCAGCCAAACTCATCATTTAATAGTTTTGCAGCCCATGAACCAGCATTACCATAACCTTGAACTACTACTTTAGCCCCGTTTAAGTTAAGTCCAATATCTTTTGCAGCTTCTCGTATAGCAAATACTCCTCCTTTTGCTGTTGCTATTGATCTTCCAGCGCTACCTCCCAATGGTAAAGGTTTACCAGTAATTACAGAAGGAGCATGCCTACGGACAATTTTTTCATATTCATCTTGCATCCATGCCATTATTTGAGGATTTGTATAAACATCTGGTGCAGGAACATCTATATTGGGTCCTATAAAATCAGCAAGTTGTCTAATATAATTTCGGGCAAGACTTTCAAGCTCTCTATTACTCATAGCTTTTGGATTGCATATTATTCCTCCTTTAGCTCCACCAAGAGGAATATCCACACATGCAGTCTTCCACGTCATCCAAGCTGATAGTGCTTTTACTAATGAAGCACTTTCATCTGGATGCCATCTTATTCCGCCTTTCATTGGGCCTCTAGCAGAATTATATTGACTCCTGAAACCCTTAAATGTCTTTATCGAACCATCATCCATTTTCATAGTTATTTTTATTTCTACAAACCTTTCAGGTTCACTTAAAGCATTATAAATTTCACTATCATATCCACTAATTTGACATGCATCATAGAGTTGTTTTTGGCTAATCTTAAAAGGATCCAACTCTTCACTCATCTTAAATTTCACTCTCGTCAATTATACCAATAATAAATTTGAATAATTTTCAATTTCAGGTATATAAAAGATAATTATTCTGAATAAATTTGTATTTTTTATTATTTAATTTGATTAATAATTTATGATATAAAATAATAGCAATAAATCTTTTCTATGGGAAAGATTTGGGAAATTAGAATTTCGGATGTTAAAAGATTGTAATGATTACAATAACCAAGGTCTTAAATTTAAATTATATTTAGCAACTATGTTGATTTTCGTCTAATCTGAATTTATGACTCAAATATTCGTCTATAGCTATTGCTGCTTTTTTTCCTCCTCCCATAGCTGAAATAACAGTGGCAGAGCCTGTAACTATATCTCCCCCTGCATAGATACCTTCTAAATTAGTATTACTATTTTCATCAGTCTCAATATATCCCCATTTATCAAGCTTTAATTCTGGAAGTGATTTAATTAATATCGGATTAGGAGTAGTGCCTATAGCTATTATGACAGTATCTGTTTCTATGGTATATTCAGAATTTTCAATTGGTATCGGTCTACGACGGTCAGATTCATCAGGTTCACCTAAACGCATTTTAATAACCTCCATTTCTTTTACAGATTCATTTTTATCTCCTATGATCTTTTTAGGATTAGTTAAAAATAGAAATTCAATTCCCTCTTCAATAGCATGATGATATTCCTCTCTTCTTGCTGGCATCTCATATTCAGACCTCCTATAAACAACTATTACTTTTTTTGCTCCTAATCGTTTAGCAACCCTAGATGCATCTAACGCAGTATTTCCTCCACCAATAATAGTTACAATTTCACCTACCTTAATTGGGGTGTCATATTCAGGAAATCTATAGGCCTTCATTAAATTGGCTCGTGTGAGGAATTCATTTGCTGTTAGAACCCCATTAAGAGTCAATCCTGGAATTTTGGGAAACATAGGAAGTCCAGCACCTACCCCAATAAAAAATGCTTCAAATCCCAGTTGCTTTAATTCTTCTAAAGTTAGAGTTTTCCCTATAATAGAATTATAATGCATTTTCACATCTAACATTTTTAATGTTTCAATCTCTTCCTTTACAATTTCTTTTGGTAATCTAAATTCTGGGATACCATATGCCAATACTCCTCCTCCCGTATGAAAAGCCTCAAATATTGAAACATCATAACCTCTCATAGCAAGTTCTCCAGCGCAAGTTAAACCAGCGGGTCCAGCTCCTATAATAGCGACTTTTATATTTTTTGGGGATTGACAATCAGGACATTCTTTTAATTGGTTTTTCCTTTCCCAATCAGCAATGAACCTTTCTAAATATCCAATAGCAATAGGCTCATCAAGATTATTTAATAAACATCTTTCTTCACATTGAATTTCTTGTGGGCACACTCTTCCACAAATAGCCGGCAATAAATTATATTTCTTTATTGCACGAATTGCTTCAATAAATTTCTCTTCTTTTAGCAATTTTATAAATTTGGGGATATTTATATTAACAGGGCATCCATCAACACATTGAGGATATCCACATTGTAAACATCTATGAGCTTCTAATTTTACCATTTCTGGCGTTAAACCCTTAGGTACTTCATGAAAATTTTTTACTCGTATACTAGGGTCTTGTTCAATCATTTTTGGCCTATATATTTCCTTAAAGATTTTTTGCTTTGATTTTGCTATTCTTTTAAGAGATTGAAAATTATTACTATCCTCCATTATTTGTTTGTATTCAATTAGTTGAAGATCAATAGCCTTTTGGAAGATATCAGCACCTTTTTTGGTTCTTATAATAACTGTTGACCAACCGGGTTCAGACCCGATCGAACCGACCGAAATATCTGCGTGTTCTGAAGTAAGATCATCACAAAAGTAACATGCTAACCTACTATATTTTTTAATTTCATTTACAGGTATAGTATAAATAGAATTATCTTTATGAAAAACAAAAAAGCGTCCTTTATCGATATCCATTTTTTTAATATCATTAGGAGAGAGTTGAAATTCTGCTTTCAGAAGAGACTTAATTTGATCATAATTAAATGATTCCATGCAGAACAATCCTATTTTTAGAATAATATTTTGATAAAAAGAGTTATTCAAAGGATAAAGCATTGTCTTCTTAAGGGCTTTCATCATGCAAGGTGTTCCGACTACGGCGATCTTTTCATAATTCTTAGAAGAATTCAGAATTCTTAGGTTAGGAGTATTAGTATATTTGGTGCCAGAAGTTATTAACAAGTCTTTTTCATTGTCAACCATAACGGGTAGAGGTTTATGTGGTTCGTTAGAAACACTAACTGCTAATGCAGCATCAATCAAATTTTCTCGAAAAGCGGTTTTAAGTAATGTTGTAACAATTCCTCCATTTTGTGCATTTTTTTTAATTTGATTATCATTAGTCTGTGCTGTATAGATTTCAGAAAAATAATTTAATTGTTCAGAAAATTTAACATCTATATCTTTATCCTCTCTTAATCTTTTTAGATTTTTTGGAAAGAAGGATCTTGGGCAACAAATAAAGCATAAGCCACAATTAATACATACTTCTTCTTTTATATCAAAAGAAGTCCCCATATGATGAATTGCATTGACAGGACAAATAGAATCACATAATCCGCATCCACAACATAAATTTTTATCTCTAATTATTGATACATTAGGAAATAACCCTTTATTCTCATTTTGCTCTATAAATTTTTGAAAAAATCTTGATTGTTTACCCAGAAATTTTAAACAGCCTAATTCTTTTAAATATTCTATATTACAAATTAAAGATTTTTCTGTTATCCCTAATTTTTCCTTTAATTTGGGAATATCTATTGAACCAATTTTTTTTATATTTTCTAAAATTTTTTGTCGCTCTCTTTCTGCTTGAGAGAGGAGTTTTATGAATTCATTAAATTCCTTTTCATTATATCTTTCTGTTTTTATAATCTCATCTTTATTATCAAGGAAAACTCTAATTAGAGGTGATTGTATTTCCATTTTAAGGAGTTTCACCTTCCATCTTTTCCATTGCTTTACATTTTTGTTTATATCGTTCTAATGAAATTTTTTCTTGCTCAACAAACCTATTAGCACGACTTAAAAGATTATCAAAATCTACTACATGACCATCAACATCTGGTCCATCAACACAAGCAAAAAGTATTTCTCCAGTTTTAGTTGAGAATCGACATCCTCCACACATCCCTGTTCCATCAATCATTATTGTGTTTAAAGATACATAAGTTTTTACCTTAGGTAATCCTTCAATTCCACTAGTGAGAATAGAAACATTTTTCATCATAATTAATGGACCAATTGCGATAACAACACTAATTTTTTCTTTTTCTAACAAGTCTTTTAGAGGTTTAGTTACAAAGCCCTTTATTCCCTCAGTCCCATCATTTGTACAAGTAATCACTCTATCACTAACGACATTCATTTTGTCTTTCCAAAATAATAATTCACGTGTTTTTGCACCTACAATTGATATAACCTTATTACCTGCATTTTTCAATTCTTTTGCCTGTGGAAAACATTCAGCAATACCCACTCCCCCTCCAACTATAACAATGGGATTTTCATATTTTTCAATATGAATTTTATTTCCAAGTGGTCCAATCACATCTAAAATTTCATCATCGACATTCTTATGTGAAAGCAATAGTGTAGATTTTCCAACTACTTGAAAAACTATAGTGATAATTCCTTTTTCGCTACTATAATCGGCAATAGTAAGAGGAATTCTCTCACCGGTCTCATTTATTCGAATTAATACAAAATTACCAGCAAATGCCTTTTTCGCAATTAAAGGGGCCCTTACATCAATTTCAAATAAAGTTCCACTATTTCCAAGCTGAATTTTTTTTAGTATCTTGTAGGGCATAAGCAATTTTCAAAAATTTTAAATTTATTTTGGATAAATCCATTTTCTAATTGATGGAATATTTCAATGTAAAAAAAGAGTATTATTAAATATATTGGTTATGGGAATTACTTCCCCTATGTCATTGACTATAGCCACGATAAAAGGTTTCAGATGATCTCTTCAACTTATTTTTAATTTCTAAAAATCAAATTTATAAAAGATTTTAACCAAGAAAAAACGAATGATTATTTCGAAAAATTAATTTTCTCTAGGAGCTTATTAAATATTAAATTTAAAATATTTTCATTGAACTAAATACAAATTCACCTAAAATTTAAAATTTATAAAAAAAGCTTGATTTTATTATGGATAATGTTATTGTTCTAGATTTTGGAGGGCAATACTGTCACTTAATAACTAGACGTATTAGAAACTTAGGTGTTTATGCTGAAATTTTACCTTTTAATACGGATTTAGACAGAATTAAGGAATTGATGCCTAACGCAATAATTCTCTCGGGTGGTCCTGGTAGTGTTTATGAAGAAAATAGTCCAAATCTAGCTAAAGCATTTTTTCATTTTACCGTTGAACATAAAATCCCAGTCTTAGGGATTTGCTATGGCCATCATTTGATTATGCAAATGGAAGGAGGAAAGGTAGAGCCAAAAGAAAAAAAAGAATATGGTAAAGCAAATTTAGAAATAATAGAAAAGAGCGTATTATTCAATTCATTAGAAACAAATGAAATTGTATGGATGTCACATGGAGATCAGATTACAAAAGTAGCAGATGGATACAAAATTTATGCTAAAACGGAGACTTGTCCTATTGCTGCTTATGGAAATGAAGAAAGGATGCTATTTGGGGTTCAATTTCACCCTGAAGTAGTAAATACTCCAAAAGGAAACATAATACTATCTAATTTTATCTTTAAAATCGCTCAATGTAAAAAAGAATGGAAATTAGAAAACTGGATTGAGCGAACTATTGAAAGCATTAAAAATGAAATAGGTCCAAATAATAGAGTAATCTTAGGACTAAGTGGAGGTGTGGATTCATCAGTTACAGCAGTTCTAATACATAAAGCAATTGGAGATAGACTTCATAGTATTTTTGTTAATAATGGTGTTTTGAGAAAAAATGAACACATTCAAGTTCAAGAGACTTTTAGAAATCGATTAAACTTTAAGAACTTTCATTATATTGATGCTGAGGACTTATTTTTAGAAAGACTTAAGAATATTGAAGATCCTGAGGAAAAACGTCGTATTATTGGCCACACATTTATAGAAGTGTTTGAGAATAAGACTGTAGAATTAGAAAAAGAATTCCCAGATATTAAGTATTTAGCTCAAGGTACTATATATCCTGATCGCGTGGAAACTAGTGCTACAAGTAATGCTTCTGCGAAAATTAAATCACACCATAACTTAACTCTCCCAGATAATATGAAGCTCGAAATTATCGAGCCTTTAAAGGATTTATATAAAGATGAAGTTAGAGAGATTGGATTGAAGGTAGGTATTCCAAAAGATATTATTATAAGACATCCATTCCCAGGACCAGGTTTGGCAGTTAGGATTATAGGTCCAATAGATAAGAATAAACTTGATATAATACGAGAAGCTGATGAGATTTTAATCGAAGAAATAAATAATGCAGGTATATATGAAAACCTATGGCAAGCATTTTGTGTTTTTCTTCCACTAAAAACCGTAGGAATTATGGGAGATTACAGAACTTATGAGTATATGTGTGCTATTAGAGCAGTTGAATCAGTGGATGTAATGACTGCTAATTTCGCTAAACTCAATATGGACTTATTAGAAAGAATTAGTACTCGAATTATCAATGAAGTCAAAGGAATTAATCGTGTCGTTTATGATATATCTAACAAACCCCCAAGTACTATAGAATATGAATAATTAAAAAAGATTATCTTCTTTTATTCTTTATTAATTCTTTCTTTTTTATATTCCCATGCTCTATATCCATGGATGAATAAACATACAACAAAGCTATACAGTACATTCTTTTGCCCTGGTACTTGGACTACCGAGTTATCAGGCCGCGCAAAAAATAGTATTACTTATCCAACTAGAATTGCAGCAAAGATCAAGAAGTTAAAAGCATATCGGGGTTGGATACTCTTTTTTTAGTAAAATAATGATTGTATATAAGATTGATGGCCTTACTATTAATTATAATTAACTTTAATGCAAATTAATATCAACTAAAAAATAATCATTATTTAAAACCTTTATAAGAGAAGAATTCACTTTTAAATTCCTCCAGAAACATCTTAAAGATAAAGAAAAGGTTTTTAATTTTTCTAATTTTAAACCTCATGATTAAAATGAGTGAAAACGAAATCACATGGGATTTAACGGAAATATTTGCGAGTTATGATGACCCAAGGATCACCGACACAATTAATAGACTTTCAAAAAGTGCTGATGATTTAATAAGAGATTATAAAGGAAAAATCAATAATACTGACTTTAATTCTCAAAAACTATTAGAACTTTTCGAAAAACATGAGAATTTTCAAGCAGATCTCAATGAAATTAAACTCTTTACAAATAGATTATATAGTGCTAATATGACAATTCCAGAAAGTGAAACATTGAAGAATCGAGTTGAGGATTTTGAAACAAAAATATCGAAGGATTTAGCATTTTTAGAATTAGAGGTTGCAAAATTTGTAGATAAAAATCCAAATGTAATTAATGATCAAATTCTTACTAACTACAAGCATAAGTTGGAAAAAATAAAAAGAGCTTATCCTCATTATTTATCTGAAGTAGAAGAACAACTAATCCTTGAGAAGGATCAATATGGTATTAAAGCATGGAGTAATTTGCAGTCTAAATGGTTGAACACGAGGAAAATAATGGTGAATGTTGAAGGTGAAGATAAAGAACTGTCATATGGAGAAGCTAATGCATTACTTACTCACCCAGATAGGAAGACTAGAATTTCAGCAAATAAATCTATTTATGGATTGTTAGGAAAAGAGGAGTATGTTTTTTCTTCAGCCCTTAGAAGTATTTGTGGAGATTGGATTAAAAATTCTAAAAGACGAAAATATGACAGTCCTATGCATAATAGTCTCTTAGTAAATGATACAACTCAAGAAATAATCGATAATTTGATGAAATCAATAGAAGAAGGAGTAAATATTTATCGTAAATATTTATATCTTAAAGCAAAAATTTTAAAACTACCAATTCTAAGCTGTGCTGATGTACGTGCGCCATTACCAATTGCACCACATAAAAAATATTCATGGGAACAAGCAAAAGAACTTGCAATTCAAGCTTATGAAAAATTTGATACTGAATTCGCTACTATTGTGAAAGAAATGTTTGATAAAAAACATATTGATGCAAGTCCTAGAAAAGGTAAACGAAATGGAGCAAATTGTGCTTCGTGGTATAAAGGTAAATCTGCTTTTATTCTTCTGACTTATACTGGTAAATTAAATGAGATTTTTACACTTATACATGAGCTTGGACATGCTATCCATGATTATCTCGCAATAGAAGAACAAACATATTATAATATTCATCCAGGATATACTGTAGCAGAAACAGCATCAACCTTCGGAGAGCTATTAGTAACAGATCTCCTTATTGAGAGAGCAGATTCAAAAGAAGAAAAGATGGCGATTTTAGCCCATGTATTAGATGAAGCAGGACAAGGTGCGTTCCAAGTGAGTGCAAGAGTTTGGTTCGAACAAGATCTTTATAGAGCAATTGAAAGAGGCGAAAATTTAGACGGAAAGACAATTTCCAAATATTGGTGTGCAGGGAGAAATCAAATATATGGAGACTCTGTTGAGTGGTTTGACGAGATGGATTGGGAATGGACGATGAAACCACATTACTTCATACCCAATTTTCGGTTTTATAATTATCCATATGTCTATGCACAACTATTCGTGTATGCATTGTATCAAACATTTAAAAAAGAAGGTAAAGAATTCGTTCCTAAATTTAAAAAACTTCTGAGAGCTGGAGGTAGTTTGGCACCAGAAGAGTTAGGAGATATTGTAGGACTGAATATCACGAAGCAAGACTTCTGGGAATTAGGACTAAAACAATATGAAGATTTTGTCAATCAATTGGAAGGGTTAATGAGATAAACTCTGTCTAAAAAACATATCATAAAAATTTTCTTTAAATTTTTTATTCAAATATTCTTTTTTTATCATAGTTTTTATAAAAATTTACTAGGTCTAAATCTTTCGTGTGTTTTTTATGGAAAAAAAAGAAATTGTCCGTAAGGGCTATAATAAAGTAGCTAAAAAAATTCAAGAAATCGATGGCTTAGAAAAGGATGGATTGGATGAATGGAAACCGTTTTCTGAATTTATGGATCGAGTACCGTTAGGTGGTTTAGTATTAGATGCTGGTTGTGGTAATGGATCATATTCATGTTATTTAAATAAAAAATGTGATGTAATTGGTGTTGATATATCTGAGAAACAAATCGAGTTAGCAAAACAAAACGCGCTTAAAGGTAAATTTATTTGCATGGATATGACCAGACTTGAATTTCCTAATGAATTTTTTGATGGAATTTTATCTTACTATTCTATAATTCATATTCCTCGGGATGAACATTATGATTTGTTAAAAAATTTTTATCGTATGTTAAAAATACACGGAGTTTGTTTACTCACTTTTCACATTAATAATGATCCAGAATCCTATGCTGAAGATTTTTTTGGTTCTGGGAGTTTAATGTATTGGAGTGGATTTGATAAAGATTTTAATATTAAAATGCTTAGAAATATTGGATTCAAAATTATTTGGTCAAAATTAATAAAAGAATCCTCTACGTTTGGAGAAGATTTTCACTTATTTGTATTTGTAGAAAAATGATTTTTGTTGGAACCTAAAATATTAGCCCAAAAGGTAAAGAAAGACCTCTTTATAAATTCCAGAATAAATCTCTTTTGTTACAAACTTATAATCTAATGATTCCTGAGATTTAATACCTAATTTCCATTTATGACAAATAATTTTAATAAGCTGAGAGATTTAATCAATATCTTGTCGATCTACTAAATTTGCTTTAAATTTTCTTACTCCTGCGAATATTTGTTTAATATCAATACTAAATTTACTTGAGAAATTACATTAGATCGAAGATGGTATTTCTGATTTCTTAATTTTCTCACCGAAAAATTTTGCTTTCATCGCAGCTGTGAATGGAGCTCTTGCCATGGGTGCCCCATATGTAAAATGCATAGCCATGGCAAGAGCTTTAAAAATTTGGGTCATATTTACTTTTCCGTCTTCTATAGCAATTGATGGAATGGTGGTATTGAGATTTTTCTTTTTAATCATATCAATATGTCAAACTTCAAGTGCTTCTAAGTATGCTGTTGGAATTGAGCTATCGTTAATCATACTTATGGGACTCATCCCTGTACCTCCATCAGCACCATCAAAAGTCATTCCGTTAACCTTTCCATCATCATTTAATCTTAATGTTTATGTTGTTGCTACTGTTCTACATGCACCTGCTTTATAAAAATTTATTTTAGTTCCACTTGAGCGTAATTGATCAATTTCATCATAATTTGATTGATAAGACTCCATTGAAAATATAGTTATATCTGTTTAACTGTTCTTATGTTGTTGTATTTAAATGGGAATTGTTACCCATTATTTGTGATATAAATTAGATTTCAATCTTAAAAAACTTTAGTATTATAAATTACACAATTTGTTAATAATTTCAAAAAAATTTATGATAATGATACGAAATTAAGATTGAATCATTTAATAAATTTTAAAAAATTGTTTCAAAATTAAACATTGTTTTATGATAAAATATCAAATATAAAAATTTAATATTTAAATCTGAACAATTTTAAGAAAAAGGAATGATAAACGTTTAAATTAGTTGACTACAGTAATTCATAGCAAAAGGTCTTTTAGAAATTGGTTTAATAGCTTTAAAAGGTTTTTTTCTAATAATTTCGAGGGAAATATTGAATGTTTTACAGAAATCTTTTATATAAAAGTCGATTTCTTTCTGTTCTTCTTCTAAAAGTTCAGAAACTTGTGCCCCAACACCTAACCAACCTTCGACATTTTTATCCGTTCTAAGATAAATAACGCCTCTATGAATCCCTGTTCCTAATTCTGTTCCACAAATAGGCTGTTGATTCTCAATAATTGTGCCATTTGGTAAGAATTTTAGACCAAGCACAATAATTTTACCACCTGCCATATACTCGCCCAAGAAATCTTTAGCTGTGCCACCGATTATTAAAATAGGAAATTGATTTTTATATTCTTTCATATGGATACCAACTCTATAACCCACGTCTCCCTTGACATAGATTTTTCCACCTCTTGAAGATAATCCGATAACATCCCCTCCATCTCCATAAATTATTAATGTTCCTTCATTCATTGTATTTCCTGTTTGATCCTCACAATTCCCAATAACACTAATTTTAGGACCATCCATAAAAATTCCTAAATCATTACCTGGAACTCCATTAATAATTATTTCTACATTTCCTTGTAAAGCTGCACCTATAAATCTCTGCCCACAAACATTGTTTAATACAATATTTTTACAATTATTTTTAACGGCATCATTGATCATAGAATTTAATTCTCTATAGTCAATTGGTTCTCCATTTGGGGCAGCATTTATCTCTAGAGGTTCTATTCTATCCATTTCAAAATTTTTAACTTCAATATCATTCATTATCATAGTTTTATTCACCAGCATGTTTTACTCCTAAAATATCCGCAATATGCGGATTTGGACCAATATACCTTAATCGGTCTCTATTTGAGCGAAGAGATTCCACAGAATCTATTCCCATCGCTCCTAAAACTTCCTTTAATTCTTCATTCCAAGAATGAAATAAATTTATGATTCTTTTTTTTGAAACATCAATATCTAATCTCTTCACTAAAATTTCTTGCTGTGTTGCGATACCCCATGAACAAAGACCTCTAAAGCATTGCTGGCAGACTCGACATCCCATTGCTATTAATACCGGTGTACAACACATAGCTATATCTGCCCCTAATGCAATAGCTTTGATCAAATCGGCAGAATATCTAATAGAGCCCCCAGCAATTAATGTTATCTCTTCTCTCAATCCTTCTTGCCTTAACTTTTCATCAACAACTGCAATGGCTATCTCAATAGGGATCCCTGCATGATCTCTAATAATTCTTGGCGCAGCACCAGTACCCCCTCTAAAACCATCAATTGTTAGGAAATCGGCACCACCTTTAACTATTCCTATCGCAATTGGGGCTGAATTATGTACTGCCGCAATCTTTACTCCCACAGGAACCTTATATCTTGTTGCTTCTTTTAATGCTGCTATTAATTGAGCTAAATCCTCTATTGAATAAATATCATGATGAGGATATGGAGATAATGCATCACTTCCCTGTGGAATCATACGCGTTTGCGAAATTAAATTGCTTACTTTTTCACCTGGGAGATGGCCACCGTGCCCAGGTTTTGCTCCTTGCCCTATTTTGATTTCTAGACCTGCTGCATTATGTAAATAATTAATATCCACACCAAATCTTCCTGATGCGACTTCAGTAATAATATTTGGAGCATATTCATAAAAATCTGGATGTAGACCCCCTTCTCCTGAACCTGCTACAATATTTAATTCTTTTACTGCTTGATATATTGCTTGACATGCATTGTAGCTAATTGACCCTAAAGACATATGACCAACCATAATTGGCATATCTATTTCAAAATTAGGAAAGAGATTTGTCTTTAATGAAATATCGTTAATATCATCATAATCACCTGAAAAATTAAGCTGCTTTAACTTTCGTCCAAATATTATTTTAGTTTCTATTGTCTCTCTCAATGGATCAATACTAGGATTTGTGACTTGGCAAGCGTCAAGAAGTAGGTCATCAAAGATGGATCTAATCGGTCTATCATTGCCCGTTGCTGAAAGTAAAACGCCTCCATTTCCTGATTGAGCCCAAATTATATTTCTAATTTTTCTAGTATAGTTACCATGTTGGGGTAAATAAGCATCATTTTGAACAATGCGTATCGCCTTTCCTGGGCACATAACTACACATCTTTGGCACGCTACGCATTTATTGTCATCAGCAATTATTCGTTCTCCATTGAAATATAGTACTCCAAATGAACAATTATTTACACATCTTTTACATTTCTTACAATTCTCTTGATTAATATTTACTCTATAATAAGGGAGAATCTCATGTACTATAGCCAATTTTATACCTCCATTTTAGATAAATTATGTTTTATCAATGGTATTTCAAGACCATTTTTAATTAATCCTTTCCCCTGTTTAGCTATAACAACAGATCCACTCTTCGGATGCCAAATATCAAGCAAATCGAATTTATCGTCATCAAGCATCAACCTTCTAAAGGAGGATTCTTCACTGCTCATATACACAGTATTCTTATCTTCACTAATTCCAACTACTAAAGGCCGTAGTTTTTTTCTATCAGATAATCCTATCATAGTAGGAATAGGATCTGAATAACCAACAACAATAGAAAACGGTCCATTCAACATAGCACTTCTATAAGTTGCTCTTATATTTTTGTATATTACTTGAGTTTTATTATCTAATTTTTCAATTTCTTCATATAATGGTGGTGCTAAAGCAATAGCAACGAGAGGTATTGGGATTTTATGTTTACGGCATAATAAGTCAAACAGATACGCGATAACTTCTGTGTCAGTAAAAAGAGTACATTTATATCCAAACGAATCTAAGTACCTTTTATTTGTTCCATAGGATGTTATCTCACCATTATGAACCACCGAACAATTTAATAGATTAAATGGATGTGCCCCGCCCCACCATCCAGGAGTATTTGTTGGAAATCTTGAATGTGCCAACCACATATACGCTTTATATTCTGAAATTTTATAAAAATCTGCAATTTCATATGACCAGCCATTACCTTTAAAAACACCCACATCTTTGCCAGATGACATCACAAATGCATTTTCAATATTAGCATTGATAGCCATTACTATTTGGACTATTTTTTCATCGTTATCTTCGTTATTATAGTTTTCTGGATCAAAGAACACTCTCCAGATTATCGGAGGATTGATCACCTCAGAATGCATCTTTGTTGGTATAGGCTCCGATTTGATTATTTTACCATTTTTTTCCAAATATTTTAGGGTATTTGATTTTGCATTTTCATTGTCAAAAAGAAAATGAAATGCATAATAATTTTTATATTCAGGATAAATTCCGTATCCCGCAAAACCCGCACCAAGACCATTTTCTCTCTCCTTCAAAATACATAACATTTCAATTACTTTATCCCCTGAAACTCTATTCCCATCAGTGTTTATAAAACCAGATATTCCACATCCATCAAATACTCGCTGATTTCTATATTGTGCGGGTAAAGATGTATAATTTTCCCATCTCATCACTTTTCACTCTCTCATGTTTGAAGAATCCGGTTTTATGTTTTCATTCTCTATAATATTAAATAGTTTTTTCAAATCTCCAACTTTAGGTTTATTAGTTTCTAACCCTACTCTATTACGGGCTGATTTTGATAATAAACCAATAATTCCTTTCTGATAAAAGGAATAGAATTCACGTGCATATCCTTTTGTAGCATATCCTCGCTCTGTCGCGAGATTACGTAAAATTGAAAAAATTTCAATCATACCAACTCTCATAGGACAAAGCTCATAACATAAATAACAATCAAGACACAGCCAAATTGACTGATCAGATATGACCTCTTCAACTCTTCCTTCAAGGAGCTTATAGACAATTTCGCTTGGTCTGAATTCGGTCAATTTTGATATGATACAGTCATCGTCACATGCTCTACATGAATAACATTTGAATAAGAAATTAGGATCGAAATATTTTCTTATTTCCCTATTTTTTGCTTTAATATCTTCAATTTTTTTAAAAAGTGATTTGACTTGCGTTCTGTGGTACTTTTTCATCAATTCTCGAATATTAATCTCTAGGGCAATACATAATAATTCTGAATAATATAACACGGGAATATCGTAATTACGATCTTCTTTTTTTAAATCTTGTTGCAAATGATCAAATTGAATAAAACACTGAGGACAACACACAACAATACAATCAATCTTATTCTCCTTCATACTTAATAATTTCGCATTAATTATTTCTAATGATAAATTTGGACTCCCAGCTCTCCCAAGACTTCCTCCACAACATTCCATTTTAAATTCATAATCAATACTTTGAGCACCTAAATCTCTAATCAAATCATCAAATAAAGTTGGCTCAAGTGGATCATCAGTCTGTACTTTATTGCTTGGTCTAAGGAAGTGACAACCATAAAAAACCGCAATCCTTAACCCCGTTAATGGAAACTTTAAATTATCTTTTATCGTCTCCCTTCTGAATTTGAAAACGAATTCGACCAAATGATAAATGTTACAATCTCCACGGACTTTAAGATCAATTTTATCCAAATATTCATTGATCTTCTCTTTTAAATGATGATCTTCTTCAATTTCACCTTTCACTTTTTTGAAGGTTGTAAAACACCCATTACAAGGAGTTAAAATAGCTTTATTCTCCATCTCAGCAAGACTAAGATTTCGAGCTGCCGTTAAATAGAACAACAATTTATTAGAATTTTTAATCCCATTCGGCTCAGGACAACAAGAAAACTTTGAATTTTCAGTAAAAGCAATCCCTAAATAATCTAATACATTTCTTATTGAAACTTCTATAAAAGGAAGCCGATATGTTATAGTGCATCCTGGGAATAAGACTATCTCATGATTAATTATTTTAAACCTCTTTAATTATATTAAGTTATTTTAAAAGATTTTGAAAGATTTATGTAAATAGGCTAAATAAATAACATAATTTTACTTAGCTAAATGATCTACCTTATTTACTCCTATTCTAGTTATATTTATTTGAGTCTTTATCATAATTTTTTTCACTTTTTTTCTTAACTTCAAATAAAAACTAAACTTATTCGTAGATAAGAAGCTTTTTCGTCCTATCCATTTTTTGATTATTATTTACAGCTGAAAATACATATGATTCATATTCATTTTTCTTGAGTTTTTCTAAATGGGATCCTTCTAAAATTAATTCATGACTATCTAATTCTGATACGAATAAGTCCATACACGCAATTCCAGTATCACAATTCCAATTAGGTTCTTTATGTTTCGGCCCAAAAATCCTTCCAAACGGTATTGAACTATGTTCGCATATATGGATAATATTCCTGCCATAAGAATATTCCTCTCCACATTCTGGACATTCGATCATTTTTGAAATTAATTTGCTTCTTTGGTCTAGATTACTTCCAAATGCAAAATAATTAACTTCTAGAAAGTTATCGCACCTCCATTTATAGTCATATCTTTCATCTTTGGAGCTCAATCCGCTTTTATTGGCAATTTCTTCACAATCTTGGCATATTTTTCTGTCGTAGTAAATCTTTTTTCCACAAAATTGACATTTCAATGACATTTTTATTCAATTCTCCAAATTTAGATTGCTTTGTATAGACGTGGGCGTTTATTATAATATATCTCGAGTTTTTCAGGCATTTTTCTCTTAATTCTGTTTATAACATGCACAACTCCATTTCTGTTATGCCCATATCCCATAGCAGCTGCCCACTCCGCTGCTGTTGAAACTCCAATCTCCTTTAGTTTATCCAAGCATATCTCTTCCCACGTTTTTAGTACTATTTGATTCTCTATTTTTATCACTCCATACTTTTTATTAACAATTTTAAGTGCATTTCTAATCAAAATAATGATGGGAATCAGATCCCATTATATTATATAATAAGATAAACAAGCTCCTTAATAAAGTTTAGGATTAAAAACTAAACATTATTGCATTATTTAGCAAATTTTCTTAAATAGATCGACAAAATTATATTCATCTCTAAATAAAAAATTATAAAAAAAAATGATTAATCTGAATAATGTTCATTCTAAAAATATCTTTAATTTAAATTTTATGGAAATACTCTAAAAAAATTTCAATAAACGGAGGTTTTTATTTAATTCCTTTTAGTGGAGTAATAAACCTAAAAATTTTTAGTTTTTTGAAAAATAATTCTAAAGTTATCATGACCTAATGATTTCATGAATTAAAATTTCCAAGTTTATGCTTTTGAGAGCAATATTGCATTTTTAATAAAAACAAATTGAAAATAACAACCATTCAACAAATCAAATCGTCAATTGATATTATAAAACAATCTGATATTATAAAACAATACAAACGAAAAATAAAGAATTAAATATCAAAGTATCAAATTTGGGTTAAATACGTCTATTTCTACTGAATTTTAATATCGATATTACAGAAATAGAAAAAAAATAACTTAATAAAGGATCAAAAGATTATGAGTCTTCTCAAATACATTATTAGAAGAGTGGTTGTTATGATTCCAGTATTATTCGGAGTATTGACTTTAACATTTATTCTTAATAGATTAATGCCAGGGGATCCGATTGCTGCTCGATTATCTGCTGCGGGAATACATAATCCCGCACAGGGTCTTTATCAACAGATGAAGTGTCAGCTTGGTCTCTGTGATCCAATAATAGTTCAATATTTTCGATATGTAGAGGAATTATTCACAGGTCAATGGGGAGTTTCTGTATCTATTGTTCGAAATGAACCTGTCTGGGATCTCATAATGGAAAGAATGCCATTGACAATAGATTTAACAGTATTTTCTGTGGCAATATCGTCCTTTTTAGGAATTAAGGCAGGAGTTATTTCAGCTGTTAATAGGAATAAAACTATTGATACAGTAGTGAGAGGACTTGCTTTATTAGGTGTAGCTATTCCTGTATTTTTTCTAGGAATGTTATTACAATACACATTCGGTTATGTTGTAAAAATCTTCGAGCCTACAGGATATTTGAGTATTAACATTGAAAATCCCCCATTTGTGACCGGATTTATTATAATCGATGCTATATTAGCAGGTCAGTTTTATGTTGTTATCGATTATCTATGGCATTTATGTTTACCTGTGTTTTGTCTGTCATTTATTAGTCTCGCCACTATTACACGTCAGACTCGTTCGAGCATGTTAGAAGTGTTAGAGATGGATTATGTCAGAACTGCAAGAGCAAAAGGATGTGAAGAAAAAGTAGTAATCCATTCTCATACCTTGAGAAACGCTTTAATTCCGACTGTGACTATTATAGGATTAAGTATAGCTGGTTTATTAGGAGGAGCTGTTCTTACAGAAACTACTTTTGGATTAAATGGAATGGGGAATCTTTTTGTTAATGCGATTCTCTTATATGACTATTGGGTGTTAAATGCCCTTGTATTTATGATAACAATCATTTTCATATTTGCAACTTTGCTAACTGATGTAATATACGCAATTTTAGACCCCAGAATACGATACAGATAATGGTTTTTATTCACAAAAAGAGATATTTTTTACCTTCTCATCTTATTTACATTCTGCTATATCAAATTAATTATTTGTAGAAAATTATTAATTAAATCATTTCAATTAACTGCAATAATTGTTAGATCAAATCCATCAGGCAAGTCGAATGTATCTTAATAGCATTTAATCTCTAGTATTTCCAAGCTTCCTCTTGACACAAAATATTAGTTTCCACTAAAGCCTCAATTGACTAAACCGAAAAGTTGTCATTTCCTTTTGGCAGAAGCACCAATAAAAGCAATAGATTTAGGGTAAAAAATTTCTCAAAATAATTAATCTGCTTCACAGATGGAATAGATAATTTTGTAACTTAAATTTAACCCATCTTTATGATTGATTAAATAAAAATATAAATTTTGCATCAAATGTATTAATTATGCGTTCTGAGGACTATTATCAAGTTATTCAAGAAAAAGATTATTTAGTTATAATTAGGGAGCAACTTGACAAGATTGATTCTCGCTATCTCACTAAGTATACTAATCTCTTCTTGGTTATAGGAAATAAGGAGTGTTTATTAATAGATACCGGGTGTGGATTCTTTCCTCTCAAACCTATTATAAACAAATTTCTGAACGGTAAAAAATTATATGTGGTTAATACTCATTCCCATTTTGATCATGTGGGAGGAAATGGTGAATTTGATACGATTTATATCCACGAAAATGAGGAAGCCTTCGTAAAAAATGAACTTGATTTAACTTTTCTTAAAGAAGCTCCAAATACTATAGTGAATCGCTTCAATAATACAAATTTGATTTTACCACCATCAAAAAAGATTATTCCTTTGAAAGGAGGTGAGATCTTCGAACTAGGAGGGATCGATGTTAGATGGATTCATAACGCAGGACATTCTACAGGTTCTATTTCTTTATACACAGATAAAGGAGAACTTTTTCCTGGTGATCTAGTGCATTATGGTGCTATCCCACTTCCACCTAAGGATGATCTATCCTTTATAACAGAAAGTGTTGAAAAACTAATTAAATTATACGATGAAAAAAACATTAATGAAATATATCCTTCCCATGAAGATTATGGTGTCTCTAAAGACATATTAACAGAATTATTGAGTCTTCTTAAAAACATCGATGATTTCTGGGAAAATCGGATACCGAATAAATTTAATAATGCTTGGGAAATCGATATGGGCGGATTTCATCTAATGTTAAAGGTTGGAATAAAAGAACGTAAAGATTTCCGAACTAAAGTGAGACTCTTAAAAGAGGAATAAAGTTTATAAAAAATTGAAGTTTTTCCAATAAGTATTTTTATGTATTATTTACTACTTTTTCTTTTTTTTTTAAAGCGGTAAAAGAACTAACTTCTTTAATGGTATTTAATACGAAATGAGTGTTGGTGTGCTCAACATATGGAGATTTATGAATATCCTTAATCATTTTACTTAATTCTTCTCGGGTTTTAAATCTCGCTAAAATAAGGGCATCATAAGTTCCTGTAATATCATACACACCAAAAACATTAGGGTTATCAGCAATCTTTTCTTCAACCTCAAACATTTTCCCCTTTGATATTGTTACCTCTATAATACCCATAATTTCATATCCTAACTTCTCAAAATTAATTTTAGCACCGTAATTTATGATAATACCTTTCTTTTCTAAATTCTCAACATGATTTTTAATTGTAACTGGTGATCCTACATCTAACTCTTTAGCAAGTTGGCGAAATGAAATTCTACTGTCTTCACTTAGTTTTTTTAGGATGTCAATATCTAAATCAGAAAAATCTTCATGGGTAGATTGCTGAGTCATAATAATAAAGAGTTATATATACATTATAAAAGTATGCAATTGTCCATAGAAAAACTTAAGAATCGACCGAATGATCATTTTTTTCGACGACAAAAATTATCAAATTGTACGATCGATCACTTTATTTAAGTAATAATGATCATTTATAACTGTTATTCTCCATTAATGTAAACATTTGAGCTAGAAAAAATTAAAATTTATATATGTACGATCATATCATTAATTATATAATTAAAAATTAGTGAAAATTCCTCTAAGTATAAAAAAGAAGATTTAGATATGAAAAAAATGCCATTAAAATGCCCTATATGTGGAAAAAAATATTATTATGATAGTAAAATTTGCCATGAATGCGAAGATTATTCAAAATATAGTGGTTTGACAAATCAAGATGAGTATTATGTTCAAAAATGGAATTCTGGTGTTTTTTTAGGATTTGATTCCATAACATTTGGAAGACAAAAAGCAGATAATTTATATATTAAAATTGCTTCTGAACCAAAATTCACGAAATTCAAATCCAGGAAAGACTATAAATGGAACTGTGAGTCAAATGTTAGATTTAGGAATTATATTACTCAAAAAGATCATCTTTATCAATTAAATGCGCTTAAGCATTTAACTACTGAAAATTCAAGGTTTTTTGGAAGAGATACTAATAATTCATTGATTTATGAATAAATTAATAAATAACATGATAAAAATGAATTATATTTTAATATTCAAATCTTCAAAATTAAGTGTAATAATATAATTTTAAAAAAAATAAAAAAGAATTATTATGACAAGTACTAAAGAAAGTTTTGTAAAAGGGATTATAGAACCAAGTGTAAACGCTGTAGAAGCAGCTAAAAAGATCCTCGAAGCGGAACAAGTAAAGTTCGTGTTATGTGCTTTTACAGATGTTCGAGGTATTTTTCAGAGTTTTAGCTCTCCTGTTCATCATTTTTTAAAAGGAGATCAATATTTTGAAACGGGAATTGGTTTTGATGGGTCGAGTATACGAGGATTTAGAGAACTTCACACTAGTGATATGATTTTCTATCCTGATCCTCAAGCTTTATATATCCTTCCTTGGACGACCGGTTTTCAAAAAACTGCAGTTTTAATAGGAAATATACGTGAACCGTTCGGAAGTATAGAAGCTGCTGACTGTGATCCTAGAGGATATGTAGCGCAGCGTGCCATAGATAAAGCTTCAGAATTGGGCTATACATCTTACTTTGGACCTGAAATTGAATTTTTTGTTTTTAAGTCTATAGATCCAAGTAAGTTAGATTATGATATTTTTACCAGCCCAAAGGGAGGTGCAGGAGATAGTTGGGGCCCACCAAGAGTGAATCCCGTATCTCCCGAAACCGAGATTGGGGGGTATATATTAAGACCTAAAGAAGCATACTTTAGGAATCCTCCTGAGGATACTACTAATGGTTATCGTAACGATCTTACAAATACACTCGAAACAATGGGATATACCGTTGAGATGCATCACCATGAGGTCTCTACTAAAGGACAAGTTGAAATAAACTATCGTTATAGTGACCTATTGGACACTGCGGATAAAGTTCAGATTTACAAGCTTGCTGCACGAAATATTGCTGCTAAATATGGATGGATTGCAACATTTATGCCAAAACCAATTTATTTAGATAATGCTAGTGGTATGCATGTTCATAATTCAATGTTCAAGGATGGTGAAAATGCTTTCTGGGATCCAGATGATGATTATGCTGAGATTAGTCAGGAATGTAGGTATTATATTGGTGGCCTTCTCGAACATGCTGAAGCATTAACGGCGATATGTTGCCCAACAGTCAATTCATATAAACGATTAGTTCCTGGATTCGAGGCTCCTATTAATATTATGTATAGTCGAAGAAATAGATCAGCATTAATCCGAATTCCAGTGTATTTAAAAGGTGAAAAATACAAAAATAGAAGACGTATAGAATATAGGGGAGTTGATCCCTCAACAAACTCTTACTTTGCTTTTGCGGCAATATTAACGGCAGGATTAGATGGAATTAAAAAGAAGATTGATCCTGGTGACCCTGTAGATAAGGATGTTTATGAAATGTCTGAATCAGAGAAAAAGTCTGCTGGTGTGAAACAATTACCAACAACTCTAAAAGATGCATTGGACATTATGGAAACTGATTCAATATCAAAAGAAATTCTTGGATCTCATCTCTATGATGCCTTCGTAGAATACAAAACAAATGAATGGAATCAGTTTTGTCTTTATGTAACACCTTGGGAAATTATGAAATATTTAGACTACTAATTAAATTTTACTTATTTTTTGATAATTCAAATCTCCAAACCATAAAAATGAAAAAGAGATATAATATTAGTTGCGAAAGGCATTTAGACGAGAAAAATTTTTTAATTGAATACTATTGTTGTGAATACTCTTGAGGCGAGATATTAATAAATAGGTGATTAATTTATTTTTCAGATCAGAAACACAATTTAGAGTTAATTAGTCTGAAATAATCTAAACTTCAGGAAGGTTGAAAAGTGTGGCAGATAGTAAGAATTGTGAAAGAAATGTAATTAAACTCGAGAATTCGATGGCAATTACATTCACCCAAGAATGGTTTAATAAAACTCACTTGAAAGATATTTATATCAAGAATATTAGAAGCAAAATTGCGATAGAAAATGAATGAATTAGAAAATAATCACACGATAAATGACAGGATAACTATTGCAATAGATGAGCAAACAAAACAAATATTAAATCAGTTAAATAATCACTCGGAGAGTTCTCGATCTGAAACAATAAGAAAAGCAATTAAATTTTATCATAAATTTAAGAAAGTTTTTGATCAAAAAGAAAAGGGGGTATCTGCTCAGGTAAACACTTACTTAGAATTACTTTCTAATGGAGAACATATTATTTTAGATGTAGATCATTATCTAACATTTTTAAAATTTATTGAAAATTCCCCGAATAAAGATCAGTTTGATGATTTCAATAAATCAATTGGTAGGGCTCATGCAGAAGAATTTTCTCATGATCTTAATATAACTACAGTCCAAAAAGTAGTAGAACGCCTTGAAGCATGCAATTTTTTCAAAATAATTAAAGATTCATCTAACAAATGTACCCTACTTTTAGGATCTGACATTCAAAAGAACTTTATTAAGACTTTTTTAGAAGAAGTCTTAAAAGGTATGGGTTTTAAAGTAAGTATTAACGAAGGATTTTCTAAATTAAAGATAATTATAGAGGATTTTTCAATTTAGAATTCTTCATTCTTTTAAATACAATCTTCAGGATTTTCAAATTGATATATATAATTTTCTCTGCTGCTGTTCTTCGATAAATAACGCTATATTTTAACTTTGGTTCGAATGTAATCTCAAGTTGATTATTCTCTTCATTATCTTTCATCCCCGAATTCGATCTATTGTCCAATCTAAGCTGTTATTATAAATTACGTCATTTTGATTTTTTCGCTCACTGATTTGAAAACATCCAAAGTATTGTAAGTACCTAAATAAAGAAAAAAATTACTTTTGAACTATAAAATATCGTCTCCCTTTTCTCTCGTTCTTATTCTTATTGCGGTTTCGATAGGCATAATAAAGATTTTTCCATCCCCAGGTTTTCCTGTTTGGGCTTTTTCAATAATAGTATCTACAATTTCATCAATATTTATTTTCTCACTCACTACAATCTCAAGTTTTAATTTATCAATCCATTCTATGCAATATTTACCAGACCTATCTACCAGTTTTATTCCACGCTGGTGTCCATGACCTTTTACTTTATGGATACTCATACCTTTTATGTCTTTTTCAAATAATCCAGATTTAATTGCTTCTAATTTCTCCGGTCGTATAAAACACTCTATTTTTTTCATCTTATTTTTATACCTCCATTATGCTTTTTCTCCGTGGATTGAAATATCTATACCTACGTATTCTTCTTCTTCAGATGCTCTCAAACCAATTAGTTTATCGATCACTTTCGCAATTACCCAAGTTATTACAAAAGTATATCCAATTGTCGCTATAATTCCTACAGTTTGAATCCATACTTGTCCAGGGTTGCCTGATATTAATCCTGTAGCCCCCACACTTGCAAAAATTCCGGTAGCAATCGCGCCCCAAATACCTCCCCATCCATGAATAGCCCACGCATCTAAAGATTCATCAATTTTCGATTTTGAACGCCAAGAAAGTATACCATAACAAATTATTGCAACCACAGCCCCGATTATCAATGCGACCCACGGTTGAACAAAACCAGCAGCAGGAGTAATTGCGACCAGCCCCGCTAAACCACCCGTTGCTAATCCAAGAGTACTAAATTTTCCCGTTTTATAATATTCTATAATCATCCAAACTAAGGCTGCTACACTCGCCGCTAATTGTGTATTAAACATAGCTAATACAGCGGTACTGTCTGCAGCTAAAGCACTCCCCCCATTAAACCCAAACCATCCTAACCAAAGTAGTCCCATTCCTAGTAATACATTAGGAATATTTGAAGGTTCTATCGATTCTTCTTGATATCCTTTCCTTGGCCCAATTACCAGGGCAACTGCTAAGGAGGCAAATCCTACATTTACATGCACAACGGTACCTCCAGCGAAATCCAGAGCTCCTAGAAAACCTAACCACCCACCATCTCCCCAAACCCAATGGGCTATAGGAGAATATACTATTATCAGCCAGATTGAGATAAATATCATGAATGCTTTAAAATTAACTCTCTCTGCGAAAGGACTTGCTATAATCGCTACAGTAATTATTGCAAACATCAATTGAAACGCCATATATAAAAGATGTGGTATTGTATCAGAATATACTGGATAGGCTTCTGTTCCTACTCCGAAAAGTGCAAGGAAATTAAAGCCTCCAATAAATCCACCACCCATATCGGGAGCAAAAGCCAAACTATAGCCAATTATGAACCAACCAACTGTTACTATTAATATTGAGACAAAACACATTGCCATCATATTTATAATATTCTTCTTACGTAGCAAACCCCCATAAAAGAATGCTAACCCCGGAGTCATAATAAAAACTAACCCAGTACATATCAAGATAAAAGATATATCTCCACTTGACAAATTTATCCACTTTAATAATATTTTAATTTTATTAATTATGGTTTCATTTGATTTAGATTTTGTATTCTAAAACTCAAATATAATGAAAAACATCGAATATAAAAGGTTAATTGAGAAAAAAAATTATAGATTAAGATCTTTTAGCTAATTTTATTAACGATCATGTATTGAATAACAATAAGTTCTTTCATTTTATGAAAAAATATGAAATACTCATAAAAGATTGAATAAATAAATAATAATAAAGAAAAAATATCTAAGTTTTTACAATATCATGAGAAAATTAAATATATGTACCAGGTAAATTTCACTATTAGTTCATAATATAGTTTATATGAAAAAATATAATTGAGTATAATAGAATATATTGAAAAAAAATAAAATGAAGAGAAATGATTGAAAAAGACGATCCAAAAAGGAAAGAGATTTGTGATAAAGTAATAGAGAAGATTAAAGAAGAGGATATAAAATTTATTTATCTTCAATTTACTGATATCCATGGAATTATTAAATCTTTTGAAATAAACTCCAAGAGGATTGAGGATATTTTTGAAGTAGGTGAGAATTTCGACGGGAGTTCTATAACGGGTTACGGAGCGATTGAAGAGAGTGATAAAGTTGCACTTCCTGATCCTAGCACATTTTATCTTTTGCCTTGGAGAAAAGAAAATAAGGTTGCAAGGGTAATTTGTGATATCTATAAACCTGATGGAAAACGGTATGAAGGAGACCCTCGCAGAATATTACAAAGAGCTGTCAATAAAGCAAAAGAACTAGGTTATGATTACTATTGTGCTCCAGAAATGGAGTTCTTCATATTAACCCCAGATACCGAAAAAGCATTTAAGCCCTCAGATATGAGAGGATATTTCGATTATGATCCATATGATGTTAACGAAATAATAAGGTATAGAATTGCAGAATATTGCGATGCAATGGGTATTTCTGCAGAGTGTGTACATCATGAAGTTGCATTTGGACAGCATGAGGTAGATTTCAGATATGATGAAGCAGTAAATACAGCAGATAACACAGTTACAATAAAAACGATAGTTAAAACTGTCTCGGCGCAACATAATTTATTAGGAACATTTATGCCTAAACCTTTTGATGGGATTAATGGATCAGGCATGCATGTACATCAATCTTTATGGAATAATGGGAATAATATCTTTTATGATGAAAATGATAAAGATCATATTTCGATTATCATGAAAAGATGGATTGCAGGTCAATTAAAACACGCTATCTCGATGTGTGCTGTTTTAAGTAGTTGGCCTAATTCTTATAAGAGATTAGTTCCTGGATTTGAGGCTCCAGTTTATCTTGCTTGGGGTTTTAGGAATAGATCTCCTTTAATCAGGGTACCAGATTTTCATAATAAATCCACCGCAGCTAGATGTGAAATTCGTTGTCCAGATCCTGCTGGTAATCCTTATCTTCAATTTGCTGTTCTTCTCGCTTCAGGATTAGATGGGATTTTATCAGAGGAAATTGACATTCCTGAACCAACCGATAGAAATGTATATCATTTATCTTCAAAAGAAATGGAAAAAGAAGGTATTATTTCATTACCAGGGAGTCTTAGTGAAGCTTTAAAGTATTTTAGAGATTCAGAATTTATGAAGGAAGTTTTCGGAGAATTAGCATTTAAAAACTACTATTATGCCAAATTGGAGGAATTTGATAAATACAGAGTCGTAGTGAGCGAATGGGAGAGAAATAGATATATAACTCATTTGTAGGTTTCTTTTTTTCATTGAAATAGTAATTCAGTCAATTTAAAACATAGAAATATTTTATATTTAATTTAAAATCTATTTTTCTTTTAATTATATTATGTTTTGCTGAATGCAGAACAAAAATATTAGAATTAAGGGTTGTAGTTAACATAAAGCATTTCAATTTATATAAAATAAAGATTTATCAAATTATGTTCATCCAAAATTTTTCAAAATTAAGGTTTTTTAAATGAAAGAGGTTACTAAAATATTAAAAGGAAATATCAATAAATTGGTTGATCTAATCAATGAATTTTTAAGAAAGAATGCAGATAAGAATGCCGAATTGGTTTCTGTTGCTAATTTTGGAGATCGCAAATATTTAGCATTCCTTCAATATGATGTATGATAAATCCAAGATAAACAATAAAATTCAGATTATATAATTATCAATCCTCTTTTTTTGATTAAATTTTCTAAAGAAATTTCTGATCAGCAATTTCAGATCTTTAATGGGATCTCTTCTAAATGCGTACGATTAGAAAAAGAAAACCTTATAAAACAGGCTAAAAAAATTAACTAAGAGAAAGAAAAGTTAGAACTGGAGAAAAGAAAAACAAAATTGAAAGACAGAAGGTTTTTGATAATTTTGGGAATTGCATTGCTTGGGATCACTGGTGTTGGCACCACTATCGTCATGAGTATCCACCATTGTAGTAGATATGGATGAACAAGCAATAGTAACCACAAGAGAATAAAAATATTTATAAAATGGATTACAAAGGAGATAGAATTACATGGATTTTTCACACAAATTAGTGGTAGTAAGTGAATGGGAAAAAAACAGATATATAACTCATTTGTAATCCTTTTTCTTGACTTTTTTTATATAGCTTTTAAGATTAATTTAAAGTCTTTATACAACTTATTTTTATATATATAAAATTTATACAAAAAACAAGATAATAATATATTTTGAGTGTTTAAAAAATGCGAAATTCAAAATTAAAGGTTTTAATTGCTCAAATTAATCCTATTGTAGGAGATATTAACCATAACGCAAAAAAAATAATTGATATTATAAGAGACAATCAGGATTGTGATATTATAGTTTTTCCTGAAATGGCACTTGTTGGCTATCCAATTATGGATCATATTTATGATCCAGTGATCAAAAATAGAAATCTTGATGCTATTAGAAAAATCAAGCAAACCAAAACGCAGGCAACAATAATTTTAGGAACTTTTACAGAACCAGAAAATTTAAAGGGAAAAATCCAGCGGTTTTATAATTCTGCTGTTATAATCGAAAATAATGAAATAAAAGCTTACGTCAATAAACGCTTATTACCAAATTATGATATATTTGATGAGAGAAGATATTTTTCATTTGATGATAAATACGAACCTTTGGAACTCAAGGGATATAAAGTAGGAATATTAATATGTGAAGATATATGGGATGAGCATTATGATATAAAAGTAGCAAGGAATTTAGTTTCTAATGGTGCTGAAATTTTAATCGTTATAAATGCTTCTCCGTATCACATAAATAAGTTTAGGTTAAGAAGTGATTTAGTTAAGGAGAAATCTAACAGTCTTTCAGTCCCTGTCATATATGTAAATATGGTGGGTGGTCTTGATGAAATAGTATATGATGGTCAAAGTTTTATAACAAATAAGTTTGGTCAGATAATTTTTAAAGCAAAAGCATTTGAAGAAGATATCTGCTCATTTGAAGTCCCTATGAAAGATAATGAGCTAATTAAAGAAAAAGATTATACAATTGAATGGAGAGATGAAGCGATAAATGCTCTAACATTAAATTTATATGATTATTATTATAAAAGTGGAATTTTTGATGGTGTCGTTTTAGGGCTAAGTGGAGGGATTGATTCAGCTTTTACTGCTTATATTTGTGATAAAGCTCTTGGTTCAGATAAAGTAACAGCTATTATGATGCCCACAAAATTTACTTCAAAAGAAAGTATTAATCTTGCCCGCAACTTATGTGAGAATTTAAACCTTAAGTATATAATCCATCCTATTGATGAATTATTTGATGTTTATGAGACTAATTTAGAAAAAAATCTAGGAAATTTACCTTTTGATATAGCAGATGAGAATCTACAAGCAAGAATTAGAGCAAATGTTTTGATGTATTATTCAAATAAATTCAATTGGTTATTAGTTTCCACTGGTAATAAATCCGAGATTGGAGTAGGTTATTGTACTTTATATGGTGATACATGCGGAGGGAAAAATGTTCCTGGAGATCTTTTAAAAGTTCAAATATATGAAATCTGTAATTGGATTAATAAAGAGAAAGAAATAATTCCTAAAGGGATTATTGAAAGACCTCCAACTGCAGAATTACGAGAAAATCAAAAAGATAGTGATTCATTACCTACTTATGAAATCCTTGATGTAATATTAGAGGAAATAATTGAGAATGGAATTGGTTCTGAATTTACAAATTTGAAAAGTAAGGGTTATGATATTAATATAATCAATAAGGTAAGAAACCTTTATTTAAATTCAGAATATAAACGCAGACAATTAGTTCAAACAATTAAAGTGAGTGAAAGTGCTTTTGGAATCGGGAGGAGATATCCTGTATTAAAAAAAATAAAATTCTAACGAATAAGTAAATAATCATCATAATTACTTTGAAGAAAATGATGTTTTACTTGGTTATATGAGGAAATGGAAGAGAATTGAAGATAATATTCATTTTCACAATATTTATATAATATTTTTACACTAGTATATTGAATATTTTTATTAGTTTGATATGATAATCTTAAGGGTGATTTTTGATTTCAAGTGTAAAAGAAAGTTATAGAAACATAAAGGAAAAGTATATGAGTATAAATGAATTTCACAGGAATATAATTTTAACAATTTTTATTGCTATTATCTGTTTATTTGTTGGATTATATATAATTTTTGTATTTACTCGTCTGTTACCTGTAGATCCTGTGGCTTCTTATTTAGCTGCTAGGGGGATACATAATCCTGCAGAAGGAGCTTATCAACAAATGAAATGTCAGTTAGGGTTTTGTGATTCTATAACAGTACAATATTTTAAATATATTAGCGATTTTTTTACAGGTAATTGGAGGATATCAGTTTCTTTATATTCTGGGACAAAAGTTACTGATATATTTGGAGAAACAATTCCAAAAACATTGGGATTAATTTCATTACCGTTGATAATAGGAGGAGGATTCGGATTTTTCCTAGGAAGGATTTCATCAAGAAACAGAGGTACAGGGAAAGATAAAATTATTCAAGTATTTAGCATTTTAGGAATATCACTTCCTATATTTTTCCTTTGCGGAATATTTCAATATGCTCTATGTTATGAGTTAAAGATATGTGAACCTACAGGAATTTCAGCGTTACCTATAGAAATCTTAACTTTCACCCTAACAGCATTTATTACTTGGCAAGTTCGCTCCTATTTGACTAATAAATCATATGAAAAATCGCTACTTTTAAATACAATTAAAACAGGAATAAGTTTTAGTTATATCTTTATGTTTTGGTTATTAGTAGAAGTTACTTTTAACATATATGGATTTGGTACAATTTTAATATATGCAATTTCGCAGTATGATTATTTTCTTATAAGGGGAAGTTTGTTCTTAATAATTATAATGTTTGTTATAGTTACAATAAGTTCTAATTTGATCTTCAGCATCTATATGTCTCGAAGAAGTAAATCCTTTGAATATAATACAGAACCGAAATTTGATGATACAACAGACAAAGGAGAGAATAGTATTGAAAGCAATCCTGAAGAGAATATAAAAGAGTTTTTACGACGTAGATTGAAATCTCCTTTCTTTATCCTTGGTGCAATTTTAATAATATTTTTTATTTTTATTGCAATATTCCCTCAATTGATGACACAATATTCTTTATCAGAGACTTTAAATCCTTCTTCTGATTTATGGAACCCTCCATCTTCAGAACACCCTTTGGGGCAAACAGTATCAGGACTAGATGTATATGCATTAATAATTTGGGGTATACATGATTCAATAATAGTAGGTTTTTTAGCCGTTCTTATAGGTTTGATAGGGGGAAGTATATTCGGATTTATTGCTGGAAAATTTAATCGATGGGGATATAGGATAATTATGGGGCTCATGATATTTTTCTATATTTTTCCAGGAATAGTTCTTGTTATACTGTTAATAGATTCTAGTCTACTTTTCTATGGACCTTTCTATTGGTATGGGTCATTGTTTATTGGGATTTTATTAATTCCTAATTTCACGAGAGTAATTGCTAATGCAATTTCAGGGGAAATTAATATACATAAAATAAGTAAAGCTGTAATTAGTCAAATCCCGTTAAATTTCGCTATATTTATCGTAATTTATACCACAGTAGGGTTTTTAGGATTATACACATTATATTCTGTTTTAGAGCTACAAAATCAGCCAATCCAATTAGGAAGTATTGTTAATATGGGAAGTCAAATACTTCCTGATGCGCCATGGGCTAGTTTCTGGCCAGGACTTACAATTTTTGGTATAGTTCTGAGTTTTCTTCTTTTTCATGTTGGATTACAGGATTACCAATCGAAGAATCGAATTAAAATTGAATAAAAAGATTGGCTAGAATAAGTCTGGGTGCATTTTTTCGATATTTTCCATAGCTTCAGTAAATAAAGTCTGTAATATCATATTATCATAAACATAGATATTTTCTATTATATAATCTAAAATGTCATTAGCTATTCTCTTATCTTTGTTAGTATAGTTTTCCATTTTAGATTTAAATAAGATATTAAATTCTTCTTTCAGCCAATCTAATTCCCCTCTTAGATCTTCTTCTAAGATTTCATAATACTTAACGCTAATTTTCATAAATATACCTCAACCTTATAATCTTTTTATAAATCTCCTTTTCTGTTATATAAAATAAATTGAAAATGCTATAAATAATTTATAGAGACCAGTTTTTATATAACAAATCCCCATATCATCTAATAAGAATTAAAATAATTAAACCCCCAAAAATATCAATTTTGATAAGGTAATTTTTACAATAGAGTTCAATTTTAATATATAAGTTTTTAAAAAATGACGTTTAATTTGTGTTATCTTAAAGAATTTATAAAAATAGAAGAGAGTTGAAAATAAATGGGAGGTAAATGGATAGGTATTTTTCCTGTTATATGTGTAGTGTTATTGATTGTCTCTTTGTTTTTACCAATAATGGGTTTAAGTATTTTTAGTTCTGGAGTCATAGATCCCGCTATAACTGGAAATATTATGCCTTTTGGAGGAGGATTATTGAATGAGCTTGACCCTTATGTTGCTACAGTTCCTGAAGCTGGTGAACTTCAAACAGCTTTTTTCTGGGTGGGAATTGTCTTTGCGGTTTTTTTTGGTCTTGATGCTTTATTCCTATTTATTAATGGGATTAGAGTTATGACTGGAAGCAAAGAACTTAAAAAGGCAAGAAAAAGATGGTTGATGGGGGGTTTATCCAGGATTATCAGTCAAGTTATATTAATCGCATTATTATTGTTTCTTATTCCAGATCTTATAGCTGATAATTACCCTGGAGTTGAATTGACTTTTACTATTGGGTTAGGAATGATTATGGTAATGGTTGTAGGTGGAGTTTTGATTTTCGCATGGATTCTTGCTAAAATTGCTGATTAAATATATAATATTTCTCTAATTTTTTTTGGGTTTTAATTAGTATCAGATCTCTGTTTTTCCTTATCCATTGACAAATTATAAATTTTTTAAAACTCCTGACATATGCGCCCAACTGTTACCCCAATTTTCCCAACCTCGTGAATCAGAATTCCATACATCAATTTCAAAACCGGAAAATAACCAAGCTACGGGGTAAAGTTCTTCAATAAGACGTTCTTGAATTTTATAATATAATTCTTTTCTTACCGTTTCATCAGTTTCCACCAAAGCCTTGTCAATCCATTGTTGGACAACTGTGTCATTAGTATGTTGATCATTAACAAACCCATCGCTTTTACTTGAAAATAGGGGATTTATGTTGGTACTAGGATCATTAAAATCTGGACTCCAATACCTAGACCACCACAATGCATCTGATGTGGAATTCACAATAAAATCATCTCTTGTCCTAGGAATGCGGTCTATATGTATTCCAATCTGTTTGAGATTTTCTTTGACCACCAGTGTAAGATTTGCTGTGTACCACCCAGCTCCTGGCATACCAAAGAGATAGGAAATATTGTATGTTTCAAGTGGATTGGTACTACTTGCTATTGCTTCCCACTCATTTCCAGAAGTGATATTATCATTAGCACTGAGACCTGCCGTTCCAGGCCACTTAGCGTCTATAAGAATTTGTCTTGCTTTTGAAACGTTGTAAAAAGGTACATCAAAAGCAGTCCAGTTAGCATAAAGCAATCCTTTTGAGATTGGCGACATTAACCTTGGTACTGATATATTTTTCGGATAAGAATATTTTTCAAAAATGGAAGTATAATTTAAAGCATATGAAATTGCTTTCCTCATAGTAACATTTATTCGATTATTATCCATTCCAAGGTATTCGATAGATGTGACTTCACGTATATTGAAAATAATATTTGGATCCCTGCTATAATTTTCAAGATATAAAATCCTACCTGGAGGAGAGATCATAGCAAAATGAGTTTCTCCATATAAGATTCGTTCACTACAGTTTTCCATGGATTCAGTTGAGCTAAAGTCCGTATATAAGAATACAAATCTTTCAATTCTAGGCTCAGGTATGCCCCAATATTTATGATTAGCAATTATCGTAGTATTTTTATATCGTATATTGGATTCAAATTTATAAGGTCCTGTTCCAATTAATTTTTCATTATCATTAAGGAATCTATTAGCAGGAGTTGATGCGGGTGATAAAATATGGGCTGATAAATGGGTTAATAGTGCCCTAAATGGAACGTAGGGCCTATTCAACACAAATCTTACAGTGTAATCGTCCAAAACTAGAGTTTTATTAAGAATAGGTATACCATCTGCATGATACCATATATAAGAATACCCATGAGGAAAAGTCATATTAGGCAATAATCGAAGTAGTCTATCAAAATTCCACTTGACTGCTGTGGCGTTAAATGGTGTACCATCATGAAATTTAATCCCCTTTCTAAGAGGACAGGTAAAATTTAGACTATCCTTGCTCCATTCCCCTTTTAATGCCAAGTATGGAACATTATCATAATAGTTACCGGTCCATTTTTCGTTAAATAATGGCTCAACAATTTGACTTGGCACGAGATCTTGATCAATGTAATATGGATTGAGAGAGTCAATACTTTCCAAACCTCCAAAACACCCAAAAATGAAAGTTTTCTCCTCGCTTTGACCCAATAAAAACACAACACCACCAACTATTCCTGCGATTGCTACAGCTCCAATTAATCCTCCGACCACGATAATTTTATGTTCAGCAAAAATCTTCTTCAATTTAGGAAATTTCTTCTTATCTTTAGGTTTTCCTATTTCATTTTCACCCTCAAAATTAATTTAAAAAATATATGGTATCTATATTGAATTTTAATATAAGTAATAATTCATTAATTGAATTATCGAGTTATTAAATCTTACGATCATATAAAAAATAACGTAAGGTTGAGATATTACTTCAATTAAAAGTATCTCTTATCTAAATAAGTGAAATATTACAAAATTTAGGGATGTGATTTGTACCATGGTGAACAAAAGAATAGTAGCAATTATTCTTGTACTTATTTTTGGTTTTAGTATGACTATCTCTATTCCTATTATTATTCTTTCAGCTGGTTTCTCACCTTTAGTTACAATTGTGGAAACAATTAGATTTGAAGATACAAAATATAACTCTTCTGCTGTTGAAGAATTAAATCTTATTGCAGACGTAGGGAATATTAAAATCCAATATATTACTTTGCCAGTTGAATATTGCGCAATGATAGAAGTTAATTTTGACATGGTTGGGTATAACCTCTTTGGTAGAACTTCTTCTTATTATTTCAATTTTCCTGAAAATAAGAGCTTTAATAATTTATTCAATTTAGAACTACAATCAGACACAGATTGGTTTGATACTTCAAAATGGATTAAGCAAAATGTAAGTATTGTTGTGTCTATTAATTCAAACATCCTATTTAATATTAATACGACTATAAGGGAAGAGGGGGATGTTAATATCTATGTCTCAGGCGGAACTATTATCAATAATATTGATGTAAACATTAAAACAGGTGACATTGTATATGATTTAATTTTTTGTTCAATGAGAGGAAATATTATTGGAAATGTTGATTCAGGGGATATTACTTTAAAGGCTAATAATGTTAAATACACTCAAAATAATATATGGAATTTAACTAATAATAAAGGTAAAATTGCTCTTGATATAATTCAAACTAGGCTTATGGGTGCTAATTTGACGGGTACAGGAGAATCAAATTCAGGAAAAATAATCTTAAAATATCGGGATTATTCATCTGATATTGGAGCAATATTCAAATTTTACAATTCTTCGGAGGTTGATTGGCATACTTTAGATAATGTTTGGAGAGATTTTAACGGACCAATTCCTCTTGGGCATAACGGGGCGATATTTAAATCCTATGATTTTCCAAACAATTTTAACTATGATTTTTCCTTTTTTATAGCATATTCAAATCCCAAAAAATATAAGATAAACCTTACCAGTGTTTAAAAAAAATATAATCTTATTTTATTATATTATTTACTTGTCATAAGAATATTTAATAAGTCTATTTAGGTTCTAAAAAGCTAATTTATTATTATATTAAACAATCTCTTTCATTTTTTCAATATATTCTAAAGATTGATGACGAAAATAAATATTATAGAGGTCAGCATACGTCCCTTCCTTAGCCATTAATTCATCATGATTGCCTTCTTCTGCAATGTGCCCATGATCCAACACAATTATTCTATCTACATGACGCACAGTCCAGAGCCTATGAGCTATTATAATTGATGTGCGTCCTTCAATCGTTTTTTGTAACGCATCTTGGATGCGAGTTTCTGTGAAAGGATCAACTGAAGCAGTAGCTTCATCTAAGATAAGAATAGCAGGATCTTCTAATAGAACTCGAGCAAAAACTACTAATTGTCGTTGACCCATTGAAAGGTGACTACCTCTTTCACCAACGTCTGTTTCTAATCCCTTTGGTAGATCTTCAATCCAATCAGAACCACTAGTTACATTTAATGAATTATAAACATCTTCTTTTTGTGCATCTCTACAACAATATTTTATATTATTGTCGATTGAATCTGCAAAAAGGAATGGTGTTTGAGGTATAATACCAATTTGTTTACGGTATTCTTTAAGATCATAGTTTCTGATGCTTATACCATCTATTAAAATATCGCCTCCTTGAAATTCATAAAATCTTGCTAAAAGTTTTGCTAAACTAGACTTTCCAGCACCAGTATGCCCAACGATTGCTATTGATTCTCCTGATTTAATTGATAGATTAAAGTTATTAAAAACATTTTTATTTTTTTCATAGTGGAATGTTAAGTTTCTAATTTCTATATTTCCTTTTAATCTAGTAGGCTTAATATTATCATGTTGAATTACTAATGGTTGGGCATCTACTAAAGCAAAAATACGCTCAGATGCCGCCATTCCAGCTTGAAATGTAGGCCAAAATGCAGCAATCGATAATAAAGGAAAAAATAAATAATTTAAGCCTTGGAGAAATAAATTTAGGTCTCCAGCACTTATCGTTCCTCCTAAAACACCACTACCTCCAAAAAATACTAATAAAGTTATAACAATTCCTTGTATGATTCCTAAGGCTGGGAAGATGGCATTTAATATAAACGCTCTTCTTAAATTGACCTTATAAGAAGTGTCATTTACATTATTGAACTTTTCATATAATTTTTCTTCCTGACGAAAGGTTTTTGCTATTTGAATACCAGAGAAGCTTTCTTTAACAAAATCATTAACAGAAGCAAGAGCTCTTTGACCCAATAAAGTCTTATTTCTAGCTATTTTTCGAAATGATAATGCTAGTAAAACAAATATTGGAATTGCAATGATTATTGCTGATGTTAATATAATATTTATAAAGAACATAAAAATAAGTAAAAAGAAGAGAATCAAGATTGAAGATATTAATTGAATAGACAAATCGACAGTTGTTCCGAAAGTTTCACTATCTGAATTTACTCGACTAACTATTTTACCTGTTGGATTTCTGTCAAAAAAAGTAAGGTCATGATTTAAAACTGCATCTGCTGCATCTTTTCTCAGATCTAAAACAACACCGCCTATAACTCGAAAAGCATATCGTTGTTGAAAATAATTAAAAACCCAACTTAATAAATTAAAAATAAGAATAAGAATAATGATTAAGAATATATAGAAAATATTCCTGTTCGCCTCTAAATTATTAATAATTATACTAGTTAGAACTGGGACAACGGCAGAAGTAATAGATGCGATGGTTATAAAAAAAATAACTATCGTCATTGATCGCTTAAATGGACGGAAATAAGATAAAATACGCTTTAATAAAACCCTATCAGAAATTTCACGATCATATTCTTCAGCTTCTAAATCCCACCCATATGCCAATTTTCTAAGCCTCCTCGCATTGTTTAATTAATGTATCAATTTCAACATCAAATTTTTTGACAAAAATTCGTTGATATTCTATTGAAGTTTTTAATAATTCTTCATGAGTTCCTTTAGCAACAATTTCTCCATTTTTCAATACAATTATTAAATCAGCCCATCGAATTTGACTTAAACGATGTGTGATAAGAATTGTAGTTCGATTTTTAAGGATATTTCGAATAGCTCTCTGAATTTTATCCTCAGTATTAGAATCTATTGCTGAAGTAGAATCATCTAAAATTAAAATTTTAGGATCGACAAGAAAGGCACGAGCAATAGCAATTCTTTGTCTTTCACCTCCACTTAATTGAACACCTCTCTCTCCAACTTCAGAATGATATTGGTTTGGTAAATTCGAGATAAACTCGTGTGCTTGCGCTTCTTTTGCCACTTTAATGACTTGTTCAATTGAGCCTGTATGACCAAATGAAATGTTTTCAAAAATGGTTGTAGAAAACAAAAATACTTCCTGATCTACATAAGAAATTTGATTTCTTAACGATTTTAAGGCATACTCACGGATGTCAACATTATTAATCAGAATTCTGCCCTCATCAACATCATATAATCGTGAAATTAATTTTGTCAAAGTTGTTTTACCTGATCCAGTAGTCCCTACTATTGCTAAAGTTTGACTAGGTTTAACTTCAAAACTTATATTCTTTAATACTGGTTTTTCACTTCCAGGATAACTAAAAGTCACATTTTCGAATTTAATAGCACCGTTAATTTCCTTTTTATAACCCTCAACATTTTCATCAATTTCTGTTTTTTTATTCATTAATTCAAGTAACCTCTGAGCACTTGAAACTGCTAGTCTTATGATTGCAAAAACAAAAATAGATATTGATGTAGGGAAACGTAATAATGCTAATAGACCTAAATAACCAATTATTTGTCCAATATTCATCAGACCCATAAAATTAAGGATTATAGCATGTAAGAGACCACCAGTGATAGTCAAGGCTAAAATTAGTAATGGAAGATATTTGGCTTCAATATCTCCTTCTTCAACATATGCATTTCTATAATTATTAGCATCATCAAAATATTTTTGACTTTCTTTAGTTTCTTGGGCTGTTGCTTTAACAACTTCAATTCCAGTTAATGTTTCATTCAATGTTGCATTCATCATCCCATAAAAACCACGTAATTTCCCAGTAACTGGCCCAATTTTTCTGATATATGATCTTAGAGAAATAATAAATAAAATAGAAAAAATTAATGGAGCTAAAATTAACTGTGAAGGATAAAAAGCGATAATATAGAAAATAGGAATTATTAACGAGGTGAAGGACTCAAATATTAGGGAGATTGCGGGACTAATCAAAAAATTCATTGTTCGAACATCATCAGTTGCACGTGCCATCAATTCTCCAATTTTTTGTTGGTCATGAAATGATTGGCTTTTACCAAGGAGATTAGAATAGAATTCTCTTCTACAATCTCTTTCTAATCTTTGTGCTATAACTTCACGTAGCATATAATTAGTTAGGCGCAATATAGGAGTCCCTATACTTAATAATAATATGAAAATTGTGTAGAATAGTAAACTTGATTGTTTTCCAGTTAAAAAGTCTGTAATTGCATTTCCAATAATAACTAAAATTGCAGATGATAAATTGGCTGTAAGAATAGTGGTAAATAATACAATAATTATAAATGTTTTATTAGATCCATGAAAAATATGAGATAATATCCATCTTCTTGAACCTTTCTGTCTTGCTTTTTCAAAAGGATCTTTTCCTGGTCTAAATTCTACATAATTAGCAGTGATCTGATTTGCTCTTGTACCCTGCATATTTTTATAATTATAATGGTAGGAAATTATTTCTCAAGTTATTTTGTTGAAGTACTTTATAGTTAATAGATTTGTTACCTTCAAAATATAAATTATTAATATAATTATTTCAATAAGGAGAGGATGGTTTTTTTTAAAAGATTATTTATAAATTTAAAATTAATGAGGAAAAGTTGATATAAATGATAGATATTACTATTAGAAAAGCTCAAGGGGAGGATGCTGAAGAAATATCAAATATTTGGAAAGTTATATGTGCTGAGAGGAAATATTCTGCTGTAAACTATCCTTTCACACCTGAACAAGAAAAAGATTATATACTTTCTTTATCTGAACGTGAAATCATTTTTAAAGCCGAAACAAAAGATCAAATTATTGGTTTCCAATCATTAGACAAATGGGCAAATTATACAGATTCATTTGATCACGTTGGAACAATTGGAACTTTTATTCTTCCTAAATGGCGAGGATATGGAATTGGAAGAGAATTAGCTATTAAAACGTTTCAGTTTGCCCGCAAACATGAATATGAAAAACTTGTTATATATGTCCGAGCAAAAAATACAGGTGCGATAGAATTTTATAAAAATCTAGGTTTTATCCAAAAAGGTGTGCTTTCAAAACAAGTCAAAATTGATGGTATTTATGAAGATGAGATTTTTATGGAATTTTTTCTATAGACTTTTCACTCAATACTTATTAACCCATTAATAAGAAAGAATGGTTACATTTTGTTAAGGAACAATTTAAATATAATAACTTTCATTAAATAATTGTGTCGGAAAGAGAAATTGCTTATGATTTAAGATTGGAAGATCAATTAGAGGAAGTAAAGTTAAAAATATGGATGAATGAAGAATTACAAATTCAACCAAAACATTATCATCACTCAATTAAGAAAAATTTCCTAAAATTTTTAAATAGATTTTAGCTCTGTTTTTATTTTTCCTTCTTTTTACGATTTAAAATAGAGTTAGTTGTTTATGAATTTTTATTGTTTATCAATTAATATGCTTAAAAGGGATAATTCTTTTTGGTACTTATAAGAGTTGTGGTTGCTTCTATCCATTGAGATAATTGTTCTTCAGTTCGGCAAAAACTAACTAGTTTATCTAAATCCTCAAGATTCTTAAATTTACATTCAACTATTAAATCCCACGCACCATATAGAGGTGTTGAATAAGTTACTTGCCAATTTTCACCCGGATTACTGGATTTTAAATTTTTTAATTTCTCAATCACTTTCCATTGAGCACTAATGATTTTCATTCTGAATAAGATATATCCCCGATAATAAATTTTACAACACCTAATATGTGAATAATCTAGACAAATTATTATTTTTTACCAATAAACTTCTTTCAAAGAGTTATGGTATTCATTTAGAGATTTAATTTCTACTTTTTTGGTACGTATTTTTTCAATTGCATCTATAATTGCTTCAGCTAATTGTAAATTAATAATGACGGGAATATTATAATCCACAGCCATTCTTCTAATTTTATATTCATCATCCATAATAATTTTAAATTTTTCTTCTACAGTAGTTGGTAAGGGAATATTTATAACCATATCAATACTCCCATCTTGTAAACATTGTAAGATATTTGGCTCCATCCCATATTCATGTACTTTATAAAGCTTTACAGCTTTAATACCGTTGTTTTTAAGAGCTATAGCAGTATCTTCTGTAGCGAAAATCGAAAATCCTAATTTCTTTAACTTACAGGCCAAAGGTATGACTTTTTTCTTTAATTCTGCTCCACCGACGGAGATTAAAATATTTCCTCCATCAATTGGAATGTATTGTTCTGCAGCATCTAATGCTTTGATTAAAGCGTCGGGAAAATTTTCACCAATACATGCTACTTCACCCGTACTTGCCATTTCTACGCCTAAAACAGGATCTGCTTTATCTAATCTCATAAATGAAAACATTGGTGCTTTAATTGAAACATAATTACCATATGGTAAATCCATTAATCTTTTCGGTATTGTTTTACCCATAAATACTTCCGCAGCAAGCCTCATTAAATTTATACCCCTTGTTTTGGAAACATAGGGCATACTTCGGCTGGATCTGAGATTGCATTCAATTACATAAACTTCACTATCTTTAACAAGGTATTGGACATTAAAAGGACCTTGTATTTTCAATGCTAATGCTATTTTTTTTGTGTATTCCTCAATTGTCTTTATCACTTTATTTGATACTGTATAATACCCAATTGACATCGTTGCATCCCCTGAATGAATTCCAGCGTTTTCAATATGTTCCACTACTGCTCCAATAAATACATTCTCACCATCACACACACCATCACATTCCACTTCTCTGGAGTCTGTGAAAAATTTTGTAATGACTACAGGAAACTCTTTTGAAATTGATACAGCTAAATCAAAAGTGTCTCTTAACGTTTTTTCATCATATGAAACCCGCATTGCCGCGCCACTTAGGACATAAGAGGGCCTTACTAAAACAGGATATTCAACATTTTTAGCGAATTTTAAAGCATCTTCTTTGTTAGTTAGTACGCTCCATCGAGGTTGCTTAATATCAAGCTGATCTAGCAAAGAACTGAATTTTGAGCGGTCTTCTGCCATATCTATTCTGCTACCATGGGTTCCAAATATATTTAAATTAACTTTCCGGAAAAACTCAGAATATTTAGAAAATTTTGTTGCAAGATTTTGGGCAATCTGGCCCCCAACAGAAACAACGATACCATCTGCTTTTTCAAATTCGCAAATATCTAAGATTCTTTCACCAGAAATTTCTTCGAAGTAGAGCTTATGGGCAGTTTCTGTATCAGTACTTACTGTTTCAGGATTATAATTGACCATAATTGTTTGATCAACTCCTTGTTTTTTGATTCCCCAAAGACAGTTAACTGAACCCCAATCAAATTCTACCGAAGATCCAATACGATAAGTTCCAGATCCTAAAATTATAATTTTTTTAAGATTAGCTTTTTTTTCATTTTCAAAATTAATATCATGTTCTGAAGCACTGTAAGTCAAATAAAGATAATTTGTAATAGCTGGCCATTCTGCTGCTAATGTATCAATTCGTTTAACATAGGGATGAATATTTAATCGTCTTCTCATTTGTCTGATATATATTGTGTCAACTCCCATTATTTTTGCTATTTGTCCGTCAGAAAAACCAAATCTTTTTGCTCTTTCTAGCCAATATTTTTTTTCAGTATCAGAAGTGTCTAATAAATCAAGGTTTTGTAGTTGATATTCTATTTTAATGATGTTTTTCAATTTGTATAAAAACCATTTGTCCACTCTTGATAAATTATAGATCTCATCAATAGTGATACCTCGTTTTATTGCTTCAGCAAGTCTGAACACTCTTAGATCTGTTGGATTTCTTAAAGCATACTTCAATTCATTGATATCATCAATTGGTTTTAAATCATTTGCTACTAAGCCTTTCATACCAATATCAAGCATTCTAATAGCTTTTTGCAGGACTTCTTCAAATGTCCTTCCAATTGCCATGACTTCGCCTACACTTTTCATCTGGGAGCCTATTCTTCGGTCTACCTTTTGAAATTTCGTAAGATCCCATCTCGGAATTTTAAGCACTATGTAATCTAATGCAGGTTCAAAACAAGCAGTAGTAATTCCGGTGATCTTATTTTTTAGTTCCGGTAAAGTGAATCCTATTGCTAATTTAGCTGCTATATATGCTAAGGGATAACCTGTTGCTTTTGATGCTAATGCTGATGATCTTGAAAGTCGAGCATTTACTTCTATTGCACGGAACTGTTTTGAAAAAGGATCTAAGCCATATTGAATATTACATTCTCCAATAATACCCAAATTTCTTATAACTCTAATAGAAGCTGATCGGAGCATTTGGTATTCCTCATTTGTGAGAGTTTGGCTCGGGCTTACGACCAATGATTCACCAGTATGAAGTCCTACTGGATCAAAGTTTTCCATATTGCAGTTAATAAAACAGTTATCTTTAGAATCTCGTACCACCTCATATTCAATCTCTTTCCATCCCCATATACTTTCCTCAATTAGAATTTGATTAATTCTTGATTGAGCTAAAGCTTTTTTTGCCTTTCTTTCGAATTCTTTCATATTATTAACTATACCTGATCCTCTTCCACCTAATGTATATGCCACTCGTATCATACAAGGAAAACCAATCTCTTTTACAGCTTTTAAAGCTTCAATATATGAATTTACCGCTTGACTCTTACAAACTTTCACATTGGATTTTTCCATTGCTTTAACAAAAAGATTTCTATCCTCAGTTGCTTCAATTGCTTCAATAGGGGTTCCCAATACTCTTACATTATATTTTTTAAGAATTCCTTTTTCGTTTAGTTCAACACCTACATTTAAAGCCGTTTGACCTCCAAAAGCTAATAAAATTCCGTCTGGATTTTCTTTTTTAATTACTTTCTCCACATATTCTATGTTAATAGGTAATAAGTATACTTTATCTGAGAGTTCTGGATCAGTCTGAATGGTAGCTATATTTGGATTAATTAAAATAGTTTCTATTCCTTCTTCTTTAAGAGCTTTTAATACTTGACTTCCAGAGTAATCAAATTCTCCAGCTTGACCAATACGGATTCCTCCAGATCCGAGAACCAATGCTTTTCTAATACTTTTATCCAATGGCATAAAACTATAGCTCCATAAGTTCTATAAATTTATCGAAGAGGTATAACGAATCTAATGGTCCTGGTGATGCTTCTGGATGAAATTGAACCGCTAGAAGGGGTTTATTTTCATGTATTAAGCCTTCATTTGTTTGATCATCGACATTTTTTAGATATTCTTTAAAGCCATTCTTTTCAAAGTCTTTAACACAAAAACCATGATTTTGTGATGTTATATAACATTGGTTAGTTTCAGGATTTATAACCGTCTTATTTCCACCTCTGTGTCCATACTTCAATTTGTACTTATACCCTCCAGCAGCTATTCCAAGAATTTGATTTCCTAAACAAATGCCAAATGTTGGAATATTATTTTTAATTAGTTGTTTACAAACTTTAATTGCACTTATACACATATCAGGATCTCCTGGTCCATTTGAGATGAAAACACCATCAGGGTTATAACTCATAATCTTCTCATAACTATAATTATAAGGCGTTAGAATAATTTCTAACCCTCGTTTTATGAAATTTCTCAAGATATTGAATTTTACACCACAATCTAACACTACAATTCGCCCTTTTGGATTTGGTGGAAAGAAAATTTTAACTTCTTTAGTCGAAACTTCACTTACTAAGTGTCTGAGATTAGGATCTTCTGCTTTTTTGACAATTTTTTTTAATTCCTCTACATTTGGTCTTTCTTCTGATTCGTAAATAGCTAATAGACAAACTTGAACACCTTCTTCTCTTAAAATTTTAGTAATAGCACGAGTATCGACCCACTCAATCCCAGGAACTCCTTCCTCACAAAGGAAATCATGTAAAGTTTTTTTGCTTTCATAATGACTTGGTTGTTTACAACATTCATTTACTACGAATCCGGTCACTTTTATAGAATCTGACTCAAAATACTTAGTAATTCCATATTCATCTTTTTCCCATGGAGGAACTCCATAATTTCCTACTAATGGATGTGTCAGTACTACTATCTGCCCTTGATATGATGGATCGGTTAAAGTCTCATTATAACCAGCTCCCGTCATTGTGTTAAAAACAAGTTCTCCCGTTACTATTTTTGTCGCTCCAAAACCAATCCCTTGAAAATATCGACCATCTTGAAGCATTAATATAGCAGGTCTTTCTTTCTTATAGAGCATTTATAAAATTTTCATGAACATCTTTATTTATCTTAAAATAAAGGTAACTAATTTTTTTTTTAAGATTGTTTATTAACGAGTTAAATATAAAAAGTTAAATTGAGAAATTTTGATGAATCTTGATTAAATTGTCTGTATTAATCCACTTAAATTCTTTTAGTGTCAAGAAATTCCTCTTTAAAGGCAAGTAAAAATTCTGTAAGGGTTGATTCAATAGCTTTAATTATAGTTTCCAATTCCAAATCATCAAAACTATTCCACCATGAATACCTGTAACTATCCATAACTTCTAATTCTTTAGGATTTTTCATGGTTATTATTTCATTTTCAAGTAAAAAAGATGGATCTAATAAGTTAGTATCACCATCTTCAAGTCGTCGCTGATTTTGGAGCATACACTCAAGTAAATCATCATAAAATAATAAGGGTATATACTTTAATTCCTTTGATTTCATTTGAGTTCCCAATTTAATCCGCTCATCTTCTTGTCTTGAAAATCCCTTCTCCCTAAGATCGAAAATTTCAATATCTATTAACTCTGGATGATATTGAGTCTCATTAACTTTTTTGAATTTTTTATAATAAGTAAAATCTTTTACCTTGTAAAGGTTTACACTCTCTTGTTTACCTTTTATCTCTATAAGCATAGAATTTTCTTCCATTCTCTTTCTACATACATCTGCTACAATTTGACAATAATTTTTGGCGGCATCTATAAGATCTTCCTCAAGAATTTTAGCTTTTATAATTGTATGTAAATAAGCTCTCGAAAAAGCAGAAAAGTCTTCTTCTAGACGGAATAAATTTCCATAAAGAAATTTTGTCGAATTCCACCATCTTAAAGCTCTTTCTAATGTGAAATGGACAGAAAATTTCTCACGAGACCGAATTTCTGTGAAATACAGTAACTTTTCTACTCCATACTGTAGAAAAGGTGCAGGATTGATCACAGCGGTCTTATCGTCGGTGAGAGCAAATGATATTGGTTCTCGAGGTCGAATTAGAATCGATTTTTCACCATTAAAAACACGATCAACACGCATCGGTAATGGCATGATTGGATTACTCTTTATATTCTCTATGAGATGGAGTAAATGTGGATTTTTTTCATTAATATATTCTGGTGGAAAGATATCAATGAAAAAGAAAAACGGAGCCGCATCATACTTAAATGTCTTAAATTTATTAATTGGTCTTATAGTAATCACTAAAAAATTTTTAATTTACATCTTTGTAATTTATACTCTAAAATACAATAAGAGAAAACTTTAATGATATCTTAAGTTAATGATTTTAATTTGTTAATTTCAAGAAAACTTAACAGATTAGAGAACTTATTCGGTAATACAACGATTAGTCTGAAAGAATAAATTGAGAATCTTCTTCTAACTAAGATGCTGTTTGTGTAGAATTCACATAGACTCATTACCTTATTCTAAAATAATAAAAAAAATAGAAAAAAGAAATTACTTCATATCTACAAATTTCCCGTTCTTAAACAATTCACATGGTTTAAGATATTCACTACCAATTTTTTCGGCGAATTCTTCTAATACTTTAACGAGTTCCTCCCAATTTGGAATACCAATTTCAAAAGGCCCGGGAGCATTCGTACCAGCCATAGCAGCATCATCAATGATTTTCCAACCAGAAACAATACCTTCTTCTAATATTCGACATCCTTCATTTAGACGAATAGCAAGACGAATTCTAAGGTCAACCAATCCAGCTTTTTTGATTTTAGAGAAATCTGGTTGCGGTCTTCCCTTGGACCAATCATAAAACCCTTGTCCTGCCTTTCTACCCCATTTACCATCTTTATACATTTGTGCTATTACCTTTCCGGGTTTAAAATCTTCGTGTAATGTTTTGGCATAGTAATTTCGTATATGATATCCTGTATCAAGACCAGTGTAATCAGCTAACACTAAAGGTGACATAGGTCCTCTACTCCCGAAATCCGCATCTAAAGATTCAAAAGGTATTCCTTTTTCTAAGCAAGTGTCAAGAAGATAATTCATATAGATACCACCTGGAGCATTTAACCTATTCACAATAAATCCTGGACGATCCTTCAAGACTTTAGCTACATATCTGTCTCCTCTAAGACAAGGTAAACTCTCACTAACTTTCATACCAATATTCATTGAATCTTCAGAAGCTTTTTCACCAGCAATAACCTCTATTAATCTCATTAATGGTGCCGGATTAAAAAAATGCATCCCAATGCATTTGTCTTCTCTATTCGTAGCAGTTGCCATTTCAGTTATAGACATAGTTGATGTATTTGAAGCAATTACAGTATGAGGAGGAGCATTTTCATCACAAGCTTTGAAGATTTTTTTCTTAACATCCATATCCTCAACAACTGCTTCTATGATTAAATCAGCATCTTTTATAGCAGAAGCTAAATCTAAACTTGTTTTCATTCGTGCCATATTTTCGGCTGCATTTAATACTCCTTTAGATTCAAGTTTGTTTAAGCCACCTTCTATACTAGCGACAGCTTTATCAATTATTTCTTGTGAGATATCTACAAGAGTTGTATTATATCCTGCCATTAATGAGATCTGAGCAATTCCATTTCCCATTAATCCAACACCGATTACCACGATGTTTTTAACATCTACCATTTTATTTTAACACCTATACTTTTAAATAAATATAAAACTTTAAAGGTTTAGTATTTATGCTTATCTTAAAAGCCCATAAGCATTTCTCAAACGTTTTTCTGCATCATTAACTATTTCATCAACAATTTTTTTGACGTTTTCCACGCTATGAATAATTCCAATACTCTGTCCTAAAAGAACTGCTCCTGAATAAACATCCCCTGTATAAGCAGCTTCGTACGCCTTCATTTCTTCAACTAATTCTTGTTGTGACATAGCTGATTCTTGAGCTATTTTCGCTTCCTTATCAGCTACTAACCCATGATGCAATGAATATTCATTTTTCCATAAGCGTATTGGTCCTAGTGATCCTGTTACCAATATAGTATCTTGAGCTTTCGCTGGAGGAACAACTTTTTTATATTCTTCACTAAATTCACTATCATTTGATGCTATAAATCGTGAACCCATTGCAATAGCTCCTGCTCCCATTGCTAAAGCAGCAGCTAGTCCTTCACCCGTAGCAAATCCTCCACATGCTACTATGGGAAAATCTGGATATTTTTGAAGAACTTGTTGCAATAAGACTAAGGTACTCACTTTTTCATATGATTGATGACCTCCACCTTCACCACCGGTGACAACCATTCCATCTACTCCTGAAGCAACACACTTTTCAGCAAGCCATAATGCAGGGGCAACATGAAAGTGCTTAATTTGTGATCCATTTTCTTTCAATTTTTGATACGCTTTTGATTGTGGTAGCGTTTTTGAAGAACCTGCACTAGTGATAGCATAAACACATTGGTCTTTTAACCTTTGATTTTCCATAATGAATCTTGGAATTTCTGTAACTAATTGTTGGGCAGCTAATTCCCTACGCGAAGTTCTTACGTTAAATCCAAAAGGCTTATCTGTGTGCTCAACTACCTCTAACATATTTTCTTTCATAATCTCAATGGGATTTCTTCCTTTTTGATAGTCACTTAACAAAGCACTATGACTTAAGACCCCAAGTCCACCTGCTTCTGAAACTGCAATTGTCAACTCAGTTGTGTAGAAAGGGCCCATTGGAGCAGCGATTATGGGATGTTTAATCCCTAACATTTTTGTTACGTTTGTTTCTAATACCATTTTTTTCACAATCTTACAATTCTGAATTAAATTATTATATAATTTAGACAAAGAAATTATTTGTAATGTAAATATTTTTCTCCCATATTAGAAACACCTTTTACAAATCGAAAATTTTTATTTGTTGTTATCAAGAATTATTATTATAGTTTTCAAGCTAGTTTTAAACAAATAGAAGCTTTAATTTAATTTCTAAGTCAAGTTGAGTTTAATGGAAAAAAATATTGAAGATTTAACTATTGTAATTTATGGGGTTGGTGGAATTGGCGCTACTCTTGGAGGATGGCTATCGGAAAAGCGTGAAAACGTGTACTTATTAGCAAGAGGAGATAATGCAAAAGCGCTTAAATCTAATGGATTGATTCTTTATGAAAAAGAAAACAATAATCCAGCACCGATACCAGTCAAGATCATCGAAGACTTAAATGAACTTACCAATATTGATGTTATAGTAATCACTGTTAAAAATTATGATTTAGAGGAAGTTGCAAAAGATATTTCCAAGAAATTAGGAGACAAACCAATTGTTGTAGGATTACAAAATGGGTTTGAGAATCAGTATGTTTTACCAAAATATTTTACTAAGATTGTTTATGGTGTTGTAGTTCAGTCCGGTTGGCGAGATAAACCCGGAATTTTTGGAACAAGGGGGAAAGGACACTTAACCCTAGGAACTCCTAACAATGAGAATCAGGAAATTGTTGAAAAAATTGTTGAACTCTTAAATATTGGAATCCCAACAAAGATAACAAAAGAATTTCAGGATGCAGCTTATTCAAAATTGATAATAAACCTTACAAATGCAACTTTTACTCTAATAAGTTCAGAACTTAAAGATAATGATGCGATTTTTAAGTTATGGAAAATAATGATGAATGTATACTTTGAGGGTATGAAAGTTGTAAAAGCAGCTGGATATAAAGAGTTTGAATTGAAGGGGTTACTTTCTTGGAAAATAATGGAACTTGGGAAAGATTTTGATAAAAAAACAGCAGTTAACAGTTTTAAAGGAAGTGCTAAATATGCATGGTTAAATAGTATGGCTCAAGACATGATAAGGCGACAGAAAAGTCAATCTGAGCTTGAATCTCTAAATGGGTATCTTTTAAAATTAGCAGATTCACTGGATATTGAAACCCCTTACAATAGAATGATTTATAGGCTTTGTAAGGAGCAATTTAAAAAGATACCTTATAAGCCATTACCTGTTGATGTTGTTTGGGAAAAAATGGAGAATTAATTCTATATTATTTTTAAAGAGATCACTTATGAAAGAATTATTTTTTACCTATAAAGGTGGTAAAATACATCCAAAACTTAAATGGAAAAATATTTTACCCCAAAGTGGTAATTACATATTTGGTTATTATGATAGGAATATTTCTTTTAAATAAAAAAATGAAAATGTAATGAAAAAAATTAGATATAAAGATTATTATAATAAAGTTTTTGGAGCATGGTTAGGAAGAGTTGTGGGAGATTTTATTGGAGCTCCCGTAGAATTAAGCTCACATGATAAGATAAAAGAAAAGTATGGAGAAATTACAGATTATATTGAACCTATAGATTTAACTCAGGTAAATGATGATGAAATGTATGAAATCATTGCTTTAATAGCTTTAGAAAAATATGGTATTGAAGTTAAAGCAGAACAAATTGCCTTAGAATGGGTTAATCTCCTCAATAGAGAAGATATGGTGTTTACTGCTGAAAAAATTGCATTAAATAATCTCAAAGCTCAAATTAAACCTCCTCAATCAGGTACTTTAAATAATGTCTATTTTGACTTTATAGGTGCCCAAATGAGAGCGGATATTTGGGGTTTGATAACACCTGGTTGTCCTGATCTTGCAAAACATTATGCTGAACTCGATGGATCAATCTCTCATGCAGGGATAGGAATAGAAGGAGAAATCTTTATTGCTGTTCTAATTTCTCAAGCTTTCTTTGAAGAAAACATTAGGCAGAATATTAATAAAGCTCTTCAATATATTTCCCCTGAACAGGATAGTTTATATACTCAAATGGTCAAAAAATCACTTGAGATCTATGAGACCTATCCTAATGATTTCAGAACAGCAAGGAATATTTTAATAAGAGAATATTGGTTGACAGAAGTATTAGAAGAGGTAATTAATAGTTCTACTATTCTACCTATCGAAAGAAGGATTTTACTGAACACTCGTATTGGAAGTGTTCATGTATTACCTAATATTGGGATTATTATATTATCACTTTTATATGGCGTTCAAGATCAGAATGATCCTTTTGGGAGATCGATATGTGTAGCGGCCATGATGGGTTATGATACTGATTGTAATTGTGGAAATATTGGTGCAATTATGGGTGTTCAGCTAGGTGCTGATAAGATCCCTGCAAAATGGAAAGATCCATTGCAAGATACTTTCACTACATACGTAGAAGGATATGAAAAATGGAAAATCTCTGAATTAGCTCAAAGAATAGTAAATGTAGGAGAAAAAGTTATTCATAATAAAGCAATAGAGAGAATTAGTATTAATAAAAAAGATAATTAACTCCTAGTTTATTTGTATTATCTTTTAATTAAGAAATAAATGTAAAATTTGTAGGTATAGATAGTATTTTAACAATTTTAGCCTTTAAAATGGTTATTACAAAGTTTAAAGTTTTTATACAGAAACAGTATAAAGTTTATTATATTACTTAAATTTTGAATTGATAATTTTAATAATAGTACCTGTATGAATAAAAATGATACATACTAAATTCCAAGAAATTATCGGGACTAAATATCCCATTATACAGGCAGGTATGGGACCTTACGCAACAACTAAATTATGCACCGCAGTAGCCAAAGAAGGTGGACTAGGTTTAATCTCAACCATAGGTATGGCAGGATATGACGTGAATTTTATTCCAGAAGAAGACCGTAAGTTTGAATTCGGAGTGGGGGGGAGTCCCAAAAATATTCTCAAGCAAACAATACGGTATGTTTATGAAAACCTTAAAAATCATCCCGAAGCTGTATTTGGCATCAATGTTCCATATGCTAAGGAGTTTATTGCACCATCAAAGCAATTTCTGACAGCTGTAGTGGAGCTTTTTGAAGAAATACCAAAATTAAAGAGTCAATTGAAAGTCCTTGTAACGTCAGCTGGTGATCCGCTTCCTTGGGCTATTGATGCGAAGGAAAAGGGATCTAAAAGATCATATTTTGAAATTAAGAAAGAAATTCCTTCAATAATTTGGTGTCAAGTATGCCCAAATGTTCGAGGAGCAAAGAGAGCTGAAAGAGCTGGTGTAGACATAGTTATTGCTTCAGGTAGGGAAGGAGGTGCTCATTGTGCATGGAGAGATACATCTTCAATAGTTCTTCTTCCAGAAGTAGTTAGAGCTGTCAATTTACCTGTAGTTGGTGCTGGAGGATTCTCGGATGGAGCTTCATTAGCTGCAGCACTCACTTTGGGGGCTATAGGTATTCAAATGGGTACCCGATTCATTGCAACTCAAGAATCTGATTTTGAACAAATGTGGAAAGAACAACTAGTAAAAGCTACGGAATTTGACACAATTATTGCCAGAGGAATGTTTGGTCCCATGCGATTTTTAATTAATCCAGCCTCTCTGGATGTTGTTAATGAAACGATTAGGGGAGCTTCAGACCTATATCGTGGGAAACCTTGTCCTACAACAGAAGAAATATTTAACTTAGAAATGCAAGGCTTTAAAAAACTCGTTGAAGAGGATGAAAATGGAAGTCTTATGAATGCGGGTGTTGTTACTGGTAGAATTCACTCGATTCCAACTGTTCATGAGCTAATTCAAAATATAATGACTGAAGCAGAAGAAATTATATTAAACTTACCTAAAAAAGTTATAAAAGAAGAATCTGTAATTTTGGAGTGATTAAAAATGAAAGAATTAAAAGAATGTGTGGTTATTGATGCTGTTCGAACTCCAGTAGGAAAATCAAGTAGAGCTCAAATGAGGAAGCTTGGAGGCGCATTTAGAGAATATTCTGCTCAGGATTTATTGGTTGATGTTATAAAGTCTATTGTTGATCGAACAAAAGAAAAATGTCCAGATTTTGATCCTAAAGAAATTGAAGATTGCCATGTGGGTTGCTTATCGCAACTGGGGGAACAAGGAGGTAATATCGCAAGAATCGCACTTTTATTAGCGGGATTACCTTACGAAATAGCAGGAGCAACTGTGAATCGATACTGTAATGCAGGACTTCAAGCAATTAATACAGTAGCTAATGCCATAAAAGTAGGTGATGGTGATATTTGTATAGCAGCGGGTGTGGAGTCGATGACCCATTATGCCATGGGTTCAGATATGCAAATACCTGGAATGATCCCCAACTATCCCGTATTTATGTCTCCAGGATGGGCTAATGAACCTTTACGAAGTATTGTGCCTCAAGGGGTTTCTTCAGAGATGATTAGCGATAAATATGGTTTTACACGAGAAGAGTTGGATAAATTTGGTGTGTGGAGTCATCAAAAAGCTACTAAAGCAATACGTAATGAAGAAGAGTATTTCAAACGTGTGATACCAGTTACTTATGAGAAAAGGTATACCGATGAAAATATGAAACCATTAATAAACGAATCCACTGGAAAGCAAAAAGTTGAGGAGGTTACAATTACAAAAGATCAAACTGTACGAGAGATATATCTTGATGATCCAGAAAAAGGTTGGGAAATGATAAGTAATCTGAAACCAGTATTCAGACCTGCTGAAAAAGGAGGTAAAACTACTGCTGGAAATTCATCGCAGATCGTTGATGGAGCTGCAGCAACCTTGTTAATGTCTCGAGAGAAAGCAGATGAGCTTGGATTAAAACCAATGGTGAGAATACTTTCTTCTGCTGTTGCGGGAGGAGAACCCATTATCATGTTGTTAGCACCAATCCCTGCTATGAGAAAAGCATTAGAACGTGCTGATCTCACAATTGATGATATGGATGTAATAGAACCTAATGAAGCATTCGCAAGCCCATGTTTAGCATTTGCAAAAGATTTTGGATATGAATTTGATGATCCCAGAGTCAATCCTACAGGAGGTGCAATCGCGATAGGTCATCCTATCGGGGCAAGTGGAGTAATCTATTTTACTGAAATGGTTAATTACATGAAAAATTACAATAAAAAGTACGGTGTGCAATTAATGTGTGGTGGTTTTGGCGTAGGAATCTCCACAGTAGTCGAAGCTCTTTAAATTACTTATTAATTCTCAACCAATAATATTTCTTTTTTTTTTCAATATAATTTCAGAATTTTTTGCTAAAGCTTGTTTTACTGCTTTGAATCTTACATCATAAAAACTATGAATTTCTAGTTCTTAATCAATCACTTAAGATTCTTCTTAAAATTTTATAAAATTAACAATATATAAAAAAAAAAGATTGATTTTGCTTATTTCTTTTTTGGCTTAAATATAATTGATGGTTTTGCAGTGGAGGAATATAAAAATCCTGAGGATTCTCGTATATCTCCATACTTTGATTTTAATTCCTCCAAAGTTCCAGAATCGAGAGCACGGGCATAACATGCCTCCACACAAATGGGTTGTTTGCCAATATCAAACCGATCTACACAATAATTACACTTTTGCATTTTAGTAATTTCTCCATCTGCAAACTGAGGTGCTGAATAAGGGCATACATCTTTACATAAATGTCCTGCACAATTAAGACATCTCTCAGCTTCATTGATTGCAGCTTCTTCATTAAACCCTAAGCTTACTTCATTAAAATTTGAGACTCTTTCAGATGGAGACAGAAGTGGCATAGTTTGACGCTCTTTTTTCTCAATTTCTGGAGGAATATCTACTTTTATTTTAGATGCTTCAATTATTGAGCTCTGTCTAACTCGAAGTACATCACATTGAAGAAAGCGATGGATATGAGAAGCAGCTTTTTGACCACTTGCTATAGCATCAATAATACTAGCTACTCCACTAAAACAATCTCCAGCCACAAATACACCTTTGTTGTCGACCATTAATGTTTCCGGATCTGCTGTTATAGTTCCCATTTTCCCAATCTTTATTTCACTTGAGCTACTAATATCAGGTATCTGACCAATTGCAAAAATAACGGTATCTGCTTCTAGTGTAAGTTCCTTATCACTAACCACATCAAAGTGTGCTTCTCCATCTTCATCAAATGTGCATCCTGAGATTTCAAGACATCCCACTCCGCAAACTTTCCCATTATTACTAATAATCTTTGTGAAAGTACGCGAATCATATATCTGAATTCCCTCCTCACGAGCTTGTTCAACCTCTGAGGCTTCCGCGGGCATATCATCACAACATTCAAGACAAGTTACTCCTACTTCAGAGGCACCAAGACGACGGGCAGTACGAGCGCAATCCATAGCAACATTACCTCCCCCAATTACAAGAACTTTATCACCGAGTTTAATTTCTTTACCTAGATTGACATCTCGCATGAATGAAGTCCCTACTAGTGTTCCTTCTAAATCAGCACCAGGAATTTCAAGTTTCTTTCCTTTATGAGCCCCTATCGCTACTAGCACAGCACCATAACCTTGTTTGAAAAGGTCATCTAATCCTTGGTTTAGATCAATTGGAGTATTTATTTTGATTTCAACTCCAAGTCCTTTAATGTAATCAATATCCCTGTTGAGAATATCACGTGGTAAGCGATGTTCTGGGATACCTACTGATAACATACCACCAACTTTAGATAATGTTTCAAAGATAGTAACTTCATACCCTAATCTTATTAAATCGTAAGCAGCCGCTAAACCAGCAGGGCCAGAGCCAATAATAGCTACTTTTTCTGATTGTGTTTGCGGAAGGCGTTTTGGAATTTCCACATGTACATTATCAGCAACAAAACCTTTAAGTGCCTCAATAGCAATCGCTTGATCTACATCTTTTCGAGCACATACTTCTTCGCAAGGGTGAAGGCAAACTCGACCACATACAGAAGGTAATGGCATCCTTCGTCTGATTAAATCCAAAGATTCCTTAAATTTACCTTTAGCTATCAATGCAATATATGCAGGAATATGAAGATGAACTGGGCATGCTACTTGACATGGTGCTTGAGATTCTCCATATGAGTAATCAAAGCCTATAGCTTCTTTTGATATTATACCACAAACATGTTCTTCACGACATTTATCTTTATCAACAATAACAATCCCATCTTCCTCTCGCTTACTAATTGCTTCATTAGGACAAATATAGGAACATACTGGTTCTTCACAATGATAACAGTTTGCAATGAGATAACTCGCAAAAACATTCGGAAATGGACCTTCTTCTTGATATTGAATCCTCATCCATGAAGCTAGACCTGCCGGTTGATCATGCCAGTCTTTACAAGCTATTCTACAGGCATTACAACCTGTACACCTTGTTTGATCAAAATAAAATCCTACTTGCATATCTAGTCACCCTCCTTTTCCAATTTAACTTGAACTAAGCAAGTTTTCAACGCTGCAGCACCTCCCTCAGCCATAGCATCCTTAGTTAAGGTATTTGCACAACCTCCCCTATCAATTCCATTCTCATCAGGATTATACCAAGCACCCTCATAAATGCAAACTACTCCAGGTATAATTCTTTTTGTTACAAAAGCCTCAATCGCTACAGTTCCTCTATCATTAAAGACTAAACACATATCACCATTTCTAACACTGCGAGGTTCAGCGTCAATAGGATTTATCCACATTCGGTGTGGAATTGCTTCCATAAGCCATTCAATCTTATATAGTTCTGAATGGACTCTCTGCCTTGGATGAGGCGAAATTAATTGAAGTGGATATTTTTCTGCTAACGGATCATCACGATTCTCCCATGTTGGTACATATTTCGCAATAGGAGGACAAAGAGGATTATTCCAACTAGCAATTTGATCAGAATAGATTTCAATCTTCCCCGAAGGTGTTGGGAAAGGATTGTTTTCAAAATCATCTATATTCTTCTTGAATGCAATATAAGGTTCTTCAAGTTCAATTCTATGGATCCCTTCTCTTTTATACTTATCATAATCTTTTATGTTTGTTCGTAGATCTTGTGCCATAATAGTGAATAAACGAAGCCATTTATCATTAATTTCATCATATTTATCTATAAGTCCTTTCGCGGGAGCAAGTTGGGGATTTTTTAAAAATTGTTCAAGAACTTCCTCTCTCTTAAAGTTCTTAATCCCTAATCTTTCAGCTAATTCCTCTGCTATTTGTATATCATCCTTACATTCACCTATAGGCTCGATTGCTTTATTCATGTGACCAAAGTAAGGTCCTGAAGGCCAAGGTCTTGTAAGATCGCTCCTTGTCGGAAAACCAGTTACTGGAAGGACGATATCAGCATATTGAGCAGTGGGTGTTAACCATAGTTCTGGTACTACTGTAAACAAATCCTCTCGGCTCATAGCTTTTGCTGATTTATTTACATTTCCTGTCTGATTTAGGAAATCGCATACGCAGAACCAGGCAAATTTTATATCTGCAGGATACCCTCCAGATTTTCCTTTAAGAATTGCATCAAAAATCTTATTTACATGCATTCTGGTATCTAAACGATCTCTAGGATTAATATTTCCCCTTAGAGACTTACCTTTAGGATATGCTTTATTTGCACCAGCAGGAATCCTAATTCCTCTAAACATATGACCATATGGAATTCCATGTAGTCCACCACAGGCACTGCCCCCATGTTTTCCAATATTTCCCGTCATTGCAGAGAGAGTTATAGCACCTCGAGTGTATTGTCCGCCCATAGCTGAACGAGCAGGACCTTGGCAATCTTCTAGAGCAGCAGGTTTGGTTGTAGCATATTCTTTAGCTAAATCCTCTATAACAGAAGCTTTCACTCCGCAAATTTTTTCAGCCCACTCTGGTGTCTTTGGGATTCCATCCTCCTCTCCCATTACATATGCTTTATATTTATCAAACCTATGAGTATATTTATCGAGAAATTCTTGATCCTGCAAATTTTCTCTAATGATTACATGTGCCATTGCCGCCATCATAGCTGTATCTGTTCCAGGAATTATTGGGATCCATTGATCAGCGGCTACTAAAGCAGTATCCGAATAACGTGGGTCAATAACAATAACTTTTGCACCATTTTCCTTGGCTTTAATTAACCACCACAATGTATTTGTTCCTGAAATCTGACGGGCAGGATCCCAACCCCAACATATAATTAATTTTGTATTCATCCAATCCTCCCGACTGTTGCCAACAAAGATCTGACCGAAACCATATGATGCTTGAGTTCCAAAAATTGCTCCTTGGGAAGAAATATTACCATAAGATGTGGTATATCCTCCTAGAGCATTCAATAATCTTGCATAGGCCGCCCCAGCACTCTGTAATGCTCCAAGATAACCTCCTCCAGTAATAAATAATATACTTTGATTTCCATATTTCTCTATTGTTTCTTTTAATTTTTCTGCGATATTATCATAAGCTTCATCCCAAGAAATCCTTTCAAATTTTCCCGAACCCTTAGGACCAGCTCTTTTTAATGGGTATCTTAATCTCTCTGGATGATAAATATATTGTCTAATTGACCTACACCTTAAACAAGTTCTCAATTGTTTGTCAGGATCTGGAAAATCGTCACCCTCTACTCTAATAACTTTTCCATTTTTAACATGGAACCTTAAGGGACACCGACCTCCACAATCAAAAGCAGAAGTAGTCCTTACGATTTTGACTCCTTCATCATCAATTTTTTCTTCTTGACTAACCATATTATCTACCATTAGATTATTGATTATTTTATATTTTTTCAGAAAATATTTTGTTGTTTGTAAATTTATAGTTTTATTATAGATATTCTAGAATCCTTCAGTTAATAATTTTAAAAAAATTAATTTAACTTAGATCCAAAAAAAAAAGATTTAAAAGATACTCCCCAAATCTCGAATGGCTTTAAATAAAGCAACAATATTTTCAGGAGGATGGTCTAACAAAAAATTTGTTGGTCCAGGTATAAAACCTCCTTTCTTTCCTAGTAATTGAATATCATTTTTAATTGAATTTCGAATAAACTCAGGTGTTTCGTATTTTAACATTTCTGAATCATCAACAGTACCTACTAAAGTAATTTCAGGATATTTTTCTCTATACATTTTTAAATCATTATTTTTTGGTTTCAATGATTCTACTCCATCAATACCAATCTCTACAAAATCAGGGAAAACTTCGCCAATGCTCCCACAACTATGTATAATAAATTTAGCACCTTCATCATGCGCTATTTTAACATATTCTGCTAAAATAGGTTTAATAAATTTACGCCAAGATTTTACATTTATTTGTAATCCGTGGTTATCGCCGTAATCATCTCCGCACATTACTACTTCTGGTTTAGTTTTCATTAGTAAGTTTAATGCAGGTTCCTCAAACGTCTCCCATTGAAAGTTAATATGTTGTTGGAGAAAATTAGGTTCTTTCCTCGCAAAACGAGCAAAATTAGCATGTCCAATTCCAAAAATACAGTTCTCAAAGGGACCAGAAATTCCTTGAGCCACTACAATATCATATTTTTCTAACATATTTTTTCTAATTCTTGAAAAATTTTTGAAAGTACCTGTATTTGGTTTTAAGTCTTGTTCTTTTTCCCAGTACTCCTGAATGTGTTCTTTTGTTAAGAGTCCTGGACCAGTAAACCACATATGAGGTATGCCATCTTCCTTAACAACTGCATCAAATGTACCACCAGCGTTAGTAAGAAGTTGATCAATAGAATCTAATTTTATCAAACTACCGCCGCCCGTACTCCAACACATGTCAATTTTAGCATCAAGCCCTCCAGGTAGAACTTCTGGTGGTGAAAATTTTGCGACAATCGAATGAATATAGGGAATCAAATAAGACACTCTATCCCTATCTAATTGTTTCATATCTTCATCTGTCAGCTTAAACGGTGAGTTCATAAATCTGTATACAAAATCACAATCACCACCTAATAAAAAACTAGGAACCTTATCTGGTATTTTTCCTTCTAAGACAGTAAGAATTCTTTCAAGGGCTGTCATCTTTTGATTTTTTATCAATCTTCACCCTTGGTAATCTGTTAAATTTCGAAGTAAAATCCTGAAAATTATTGATTCATTTTTCATTTTAACTGTTCCCTCCTCAATTCCTTTCTTAAGAGCTGGGATGCCTCCAAAAATACAATTTTGAGGACCTGTGAAATAACTATCACATTCAAAATTTTCTAAATCTTTAATTTCTTTAATGTCGTTCAATCTTTCCATTTCAAAGTTTCCATCGTCAATTTTAACTAATATTGCTGGAGGTTGATCAGTTATGTACACTATAAATGTAGTGATCTCTGGAAAATCTCTTTTTAATTTCCCAAATATCTGTCTTCTCCATAACCCCGAATAAATTAAAGCATTTATTCCTCTAAATTTAGCACACACCTTGATATCACTCTAAAGGAAAAAACTCAGGTAAATCTCCAGGTACTTTCAAATTCCATTTTGGTCTTCTTTTTTGAAGAAAAGACATTATTCCTTCTCGTGCATCAGATTGTTTACCTGTCCAAGACGAATAACTATGATTTATGCTCTCCACCTTATCTATATCTAACTCGGTAAGGAATTGATAAAGCATTCTTTTTGTAAGAGATGTACTCACAGGTGCACTTAATAATATCTCATCAGCTATTTCTCTAGCAGTATCCAATAATTTATCATCAGGAACTACTCGACTAACAAGGCCATATTCTAAAGATTCATGAGCATTTAAGATTCTGCCAGTATACATTAATTCAGCCGCACGACTAATTCCAATGATACGCGGTAAAAGCCAAGGACATGAAATTTCAGGTAAATAACCGCGTCGATTAAATACAATTCCCATACGTGCACTCTCAGAAGCAATTCGTATATCAAAAGGTAAAATAAATGTAACACCAATTCCAACAGCAGGACCATTAATTGCAACTATTACAGGCTTCATCAATAAAAAATATCGTCTAGTCAAACTTCCTTCACGTCTTCTCCTTTCATCTACCTCACGTGGTCTATTTGACCCATTAAGTGACGTAGCACCGCTCGATAAATCAGCACCAGCACAAAATCCTCTTCCTGCACCAGTTAATATTGTAACGCGTAAATTGGGATCTTCTTCTACTTTCATAAGTGCATCCCACAGCTCCATTGACATCTGCCATGTCCAAGCATTCAAACGTTCAGGTCTGTTTAAAGTAATTGTAGCAATCTCATCAGAAGTCTCAAAAATTATTTGTTCATATTCCATTTCTTTATAACCTCTCTTTTTATTAATTATATCTTAAATTTTATTGGTATTAAAAAATTTGTTGATTTTTATTTTCTAATAAATATGTATATTCTTTTTATGTTTTTTATTCTTAACGTGATCTTCCAGGAATAAATCTAGTGAATCTATTCATCTGCCCATAGTATTCGAATAAGGCGTCAATACCTCGTATCTTAAGATCAGTGTTCATGGCAAGCTTATTATGTAAAGCTCCATCAGCTGGTATCTTGGCAATTTCAGCAGCCAATTTATTCACTTCTTCATCCAGTTTATCTCTAGGGACGCTTATACTCACAAGTCCCATTTCTGCTGCCTCTTTTCCTGAAATTCTTCTCCCACTCATTAGTAGATATCGAGCTTTTTTAACACCTAAATAAAATTGCCAAAGGGGTAAGCTTTGTGAGCCTCCCCATAATTGAGCAGGATGTCCTAATACTGCATCATCTGCAGCAACTGAAATATCACAGCAAAGTTGAAGATAACACCCTGCATCAGTACAATACCCGTGAATTTGAGCAATTGTGACCTTTGGAAAATTAAATATGCGCGGATACTTCGCGTATATTTTTTTACGTAATATATCATAAGAATTCTTGTATTTCCAACCACCTTCAGGAGGGGTTAAATAATATGAACCCTTTAAATCAAAACCAGAACAAAAACTTTTGCCTGCACCTTTTAACACGATAACATTTACTTGATTATCCTCCTCTGCATGATCAAATACAGCATCTATATCGTCAAGTAGTTGATAACTTAATGCATTATGTTTTTCAGGTCTGTTTAAAGTTATATAGCCAACTTTAGTTTTTTTATTGCTTTCATAAAGAACAGTTTCAAATTCCATCTTTTCACCTTTTATTTTTTTTTATTAACTGATTTTATCTCCCAAAATATTTAAAACTTTAATTCTTATTTTTTTACTTTTTGTAGAATTATTGAAATTAAAATCAAAACTCCAAATAATTGCTATCAGTTATACTGAAATTTGCATATATAATATAAATAGAATTGATATTGAGCTAAATTAAAAAGATTATATTATATCAAAATTAAAGAGGGTTTAATACAAACTCACATAACTTAATAAAAAAGAAGGGAATTAATCTCATTAAAGAAATTAATAACTTTTTTACCCAAGAAGCTACCAAACATCAGATTCA
>JBHLOC010000026.1:0-73568 GCA_048940925.1 Promethearchaeota archaeon
ACTCTAATAACATTAGACGCTGATCCTAATATTTCTGCAGTAATTTTCATTAAGACATATGATTTTAACCATAAATTTCTTGAAACAATTAAACGTGCTTATAAAGAAATGAAAAAACCGCTGATCTGTATAGCATATAAAATCATGGATGATACTAGTGATTATGCTAATAAAGTTCTTTTCAAAAGAGAATTATTCAAACTAAAAATTCCTGTTTTTGAATCTGTAGATTTAGCTGCTAAAGCATTAGATAAAATGTGTACTTTCAGAGAATATCAAAACACACACAGAACTTAGTCCTGGTATTTTTTTGTCATTAGACTCTTACTTTTCCTGATAAAAATGTAAAAACTTAAATAAAATTAAAATCATCTGATCTTGTTTCTAATCTTAGAAATCCAACCCATAAAATTAAAAAAAATCTAATATGAGGTGACTTGAATGGTTCTGCTTGTATCACAAACTTGGTATCCAGCTTCTCAAGCAGGAAAAGCTGGTAATGTTTATCTCGAGGCATTGAAAAAATACCCAGATGATCGAACTCTTGCTAAACCAATATTAAGATCTGGTGTAAAGATTGAAAAAGAAGGTATTCATGGGATTGCAATCTATTCTGTAAAGGAAGGGAAGTTCAAAGAAGCGATGGATCTTGCGGTGAATAGAATGCTTATGTTGGGAAACGCAATCGAAGGTATTAAAATGTCAATAGATACATATTATGACATAACTGAAGCACTGCCTTTTGTGGGGCTTACAGCTCCAGAAGACTAAATATCTTTTAACCTGAATAAAATCTTTAATTTTTTTTTTTTTAACTAATATAAATAATAAGGTTTCAAGCTCCTTTTTCCTATTTTAATGGTGGAAAAAAAATTAAAAATTTAAATTAAATTGAAAAGAATAATTATTACTAAGAAATCTAACTCTAACAAAACAAATAAGTAATGGAGGAAATTAAATTATGCCATATATAATTGTAGAAGCATGGTATCCAACTGATATAGTCCAAGAGGTTGCTGATAAGTATATGGAGATGTTAAAAGAATATCCATTTGATAGATCTCTAGGAAAAGAAACTATACCTGTCGCAGTATCTTCAAATAGTAAAGGAATAAAAGTAATGAGTGTAATGGAAGCTAAACCAGAAAAACTTTATGAAGCTACAAGATGGGTTGGTAATAGAATGTTACTTTTCCAAAGTATCAAAGGATTTGAATATAAAACTAGACTCTGGTCAACAGTAGTCGAAGCCTTGGAACCTCTAGGGATGAGCCTTCCCGGATAAATATTTAAAATTATTTCCAATTTTTTTTCGTTCTTTATTTTTTTATATCATGTAAATTATACTATTAAATGTTTGATCTGCGTTATTCTAAAGTTCCTTGATACAAGTATTTACCAAATTAGATATAAACGATTTAAGTAGTCTTAATACCTCTTCCAATTCTTTACTTATTATTGATTTTTAACGCCTAAAATAATATTCCAAGATCCTAATTAAATTGAAAATTAAAATCTAATTTAATCGTTAAATTTTATTTTTCATACAAATTTTAAATAATAAGACAAAAGAATATAATTTTGACATAATTATTTTGTATTAGGGATTTTTTTTCCCAATTTACAGTAAATACTAGAGAAAAGGTATCGAAATTTGTCTACTTTGATAAAAATTGCTAAGAATGGACATACTAATACAGATATGGAGATTGTTGCTCGAAATGAGCAAGTCGATCTGGAATTTATTAGACGAGGGATTGAAAAAGGGAGAATTGTCATTCCTAAATCAAATAGAAGGGAATTGAGAACACCAATAGGTATAGGTAAAGGATTGTTAGTGAAAATTAATGCTAATATTGGTTCTTCCAAAACCATATGTGATATTAATGGAGAAGTAGAAAAAGCTAGAATAGCTGTACAATATGGAGCAGATACAGTAATGGATCTGAGTACTGGTGTTACTGAATCTGATATTCAAACAATTAGGAAACAAATTCTTAAAGAAGTTAATGTTCCATTAGGTACCGTCCCAATTTATCAGACAGCATTAAGAGCTATTGAGAAAAAAGGAGCAATTATACATATGGATGAAGATGACATGTTTCATGTCATAGAAGAGCAAGCAAAAGAAGGTGTAGATTTTTTTACGATACATGTCGGAGTTACAAAAGAAATTATCAATTACTTAATTGATCATCCACGAACAATGGGAATAGTCTCGAGAGGAGGCACTTTTTTGGCATCCTGGATTTTAGAACATGAAATGGAAAACCCTTTCAATAGAAGGTACGATTATTTATTAGAAATGGCAAAAGAATATGATTTTACTCTTTCCCTTGGAGATGGTTTAAGACCAGGATGCATTTTTGACTCAACTGATTATGCACAAGTTCAAGAATTACTTGAAGTATCTAAACTAGTAAAAAGAGCGTGGAAAGCAAACATACAGGTTATGGTAGAAGGTCCTGGTCATATTCCTGCGAATGAAGTTGAAAGGAATATTAAAATGGAAAAATCTTTATGTGATGAAGCACCATTTTATGTGTTAGGACCACTTGTTACTGATATTGCGCCAGGATATGATGATATAGTAAGCGCAATTGGTGGCACCATAGCTGGTTTAGCTGGTGCTGATTACTTATGTTATGTAACACCTTCTGAACACTTAGGTTTGCCAACAAGAGAAGAGGTAAAAAGAGGAGTTATTGCTTCTAAAATTGCAGCACACGCAGTAAATATTGCAAGATATGGTAAAAGGGCTTCATTTAGGGATTACAATATGGACATTGCTCGTAAAAACTTAGATTGGAAAGAAATGATTGATCAATCAATTGATCCAGAATTAGCAAGTCAAGTTCACTATAGAAATGGAAAATCTATTGATGAAGACGTCTGTAGTATGTGTGGGGAATTCTGTGCGATAAAGTTATTGAAAGAAGCTTTAGAGAAGAAAAAGAAATAAATGCTTTTGGCTATTCGAGTAATACTGCCAACGATAATATTGAATTATTAGGTCCTTTGTTATTAATTGGAGATATCCTTTTTTTAAGTTCTTCAGTGTTAATTATCATTACTGGCATTAAAGAAAATAGAAATTTAGCTATACTTTGTAGTTTCTTAATGATAGGAGGTTTAGTTATTTTTTGTTATGGACTTGCTACTATTGAGGATTTTGAGAATATTCTTGAAGGATTAAATTTTTTAAAAGGAGGGGAACATACTATATTTTACGGAGCTGTAGTTTTAGGATTAAGCGGAGATTGGGAATGGAGATTGGGAAATGGTTTTTTTTATTGCAATTGGCGGAGCTTTCATTGCATTTATAGGTTCTTTTATAAATAAATAGCCACTGGATCAAAAATTATTAAAATTTTTTTCTTCTTTTATTTTCATATTTATAGAAAAATTAAGAACCTACTCTTAATAATTAACATGTGTATAGCAATATGGATTTGATTTAATATTAAATAATAAGCTCGAGAGGATTATATGAAAAGAGTTTTAACCATTGCAGGTTCAGATTCTGGTGGAGGGGCGGGGATTCAAGCTGATTTAAAGACTTTTTCTGCCCGAGGAGTTTATGGGATGAGTGTAATAACTGCTCTTACAGCACAAAATACTCTTGGTGTTCAAGGAGTGCTAGAAATCAATCCTGAATTCGTAACACGTCAAATTGATTCTGTTATGACAGATATAGGTGCTGATGCTTGGAAAACAGGGATGCTCGCCAATGCAGAAATAATTCGAATCATAGCTGATAGAGCTCGTAAGTATAATATTGAGTTTTTAATAGTAGATCCTGTAATGGTAGCAAAGAGTGGAGACCCATTATTAAAATCTGAAAGTAAAGAAGTTCTAATCTCTGAACTCCTTCCTTTAGCATATGTTCTAACCCCAAATCTTTATGAAGCTCAAGTATTGACGGGTGTTGATATTAAAGATTTAGATGATGCCCGAAAAGCAGCAAAAATTATCTATGATAGGGGTGCTCAAAATGTAATTATAAAAGGTGGACATTTACCAGGTATTGAAGAAGCAATTGATATCCTTTATGATGGCAATTTATATACAGAATTTCATGCTCCTCGTATTGAAACTAAAAATACACATGGAACTGGCTGTACATTTGCTTCTGCTATAGCAGCAGAATTGGCTAAAGGGTGCGTGATTAGAAAAGCAGTTCATATTGCAAAAGCATATTTAACAGCAGCTATTAAAAGTGCTGTTGATTTAAATATAGGTCATGGGCATGGTCCAACTAATCATTCTCAAGATTCTACTGTGGACGTGAATCTTAATCTAGTTAAGGTTAAATAAAATAAAATTTATTTCTTTACTCTCTTATATGCCCAATCTGCCTTATCTTTCATTCCAAGCGCCTCATAGGACATTCCCAGATAACGAAAAGCATCATGGTAATCGAATTTTACCTTAACCAATTTAAACAAGAAATTAATTGCTAAATCATATCTCCCTCTTAAATAATTTGTTTTCCCAAGTAAAAAAAGAATTTTCAAATTTTTTTCATCAGTGGAATTTTCTGAGTATGAATCCATAAGTAAATCTACAGCGACATTGTAGTTATCCTCATTAATTAAATTTTCAATAGATTCAAGAAATTTGAGGAAAACTATTTTATTCGTGATTTCTACTAACTTTTTCTCTGATTCTTTTTTCATTTCTTCTTCTAAAGCATCTTGTTTTTCTTTCTCCTTTCCTTCAATAAAACTTTTAAATTTTTCTAATATACTATTAGGATAGGGTTCACTACATAATGGACAATTATGTGAATGGAGTAACCACTCAGATAAACATTTGTTATGAATTGGATGCTCATTAACGCATTCAAAAAAGGAATCACTGCTTTCATTTATTTGTAGATGGCAGATTATACAAGAAGGCATTATTAATCTATTATTAGCTTCCTAATTGAATATTTTTTGAAATGATAGCATTATATAATAAATTAGTAAAACTATAAACTTTTAAGAATATGTTTTTAGAAACATCGATTTAATAAAAAATAAAAATACTAATTATTATATAAAACTAAAGATACTTTAATCCCTAATGAATTGAATTAAGGTAGAGAAATCTTTGCCAATAAATAGAACAAGACTTTTTAAAGAGTTATTTAATCAATTCTTGGAAATTAATAAGGATGTTGAAGCTCTAATCGTTTCTGATCAACAAGGTTTAATTATAGCATCAGAAAAAAGAAGTAGTGTTGAATTGGAAATAGTGTCTGTATTAACTTCAATAATTAATCCAATACTTGAAAGAATACGGGATGAATTTGCTTTTAAGGAATTTGGGACAGCAAGTTTTGATACTGAATTCTATAGATTATTATTTATATCATTAGATGAACGTCGAACTCTAAGTGTAGTCTTAGACAATTTAGCATCTGTAGATAAAGCATCTCCATACGCATATCTTCTTGCTGAAAAATCAGTACAAATTCTAAATGCCGAAGAAGGTGATACAATTCAATTAGACATTCCGGCTTTTGAATATGAAACCGATGCTTCAGCGATATCAGAAAGGTTAAAAAATCAGATTTATCAGATGAGATTAGATACAGGCGGATTATATCGATTTAAATTTGTTATTATTGGGGATCATGAAGTTGGAAAAACTTCATTAGTTAGAAGGTTTGTAGAGAATAAATTCTCACATGATTATCGTGCTACTATTGGTTTGAATATACTATCCCATTCCATTGATTTTTTTGGTAATCATGTTGTGTACTCGCTGTGGGACGTGGGCGCTCAAGTTTACTTTAAAAGATTTCGCCAAACTTATTATTTAGGTGCACAAGCTGCTTTTGTTGTTTTTGATCTAACTAATCAAAAATCTTTCGAAAATATAATAACATGGTATCAAGAATTAGAGGATTTTATTGAAGGAAGAGAGATTCCTATTATAATTATAGGTAATAAATCTGACTTGGGTGAACAGAGAGAAGTTGATTATCAAGATGGCGTTAAATTAGTATCTGAATTATCAAAAGAACCTAATATTAAGATTTCATATATTGAAACCTCAGCTTTAACAGGGGAAAATGTAGAAGATGCTTTTACTCTAATAGCATATCATTATATAACGAAAAGTAAAGAAGAAGAAGAAGAAAGAGTTAAACAGGATTTATTAAATGAACTTAAAGCAATACTAGAAATAAAGAAAGAAAAATCAGAAGACTTAGAATCATTACTAACATTAACAATAATTTCAGAAAATGAATTTTGGAGCCCTGGTTTACAAATATTATCAGAAATTAATAATTACAGTAAATGTGAAAAAATTAAAGACGATAAGGATGAAAGGTTATATAAATTCTCAAACGGAGTAGTATTGAAAAACTACCTTTATAATAATTTTGAAGTATCAAACTCAGATGGAGTTTTCTGTATATTTGATGCTCGATATAAAGATCATATAGATTCTGCGTGGAAAGATGTAGTTACTAAGATTTTAGATGGTATTGAAAAGAATAAAGTTGTTTTAATTGGCATCCGTGTTTCCGAAAGGAGTGATTGGTCTAAAATTATTGAAGAATTTAACGTAAATGAGCTATTAGAGAAAAAGATGGTTTCTCTGTTATTCTTTAAAATAGGAGTTGAATATCGGCTAGAAATATACGATCAACTTAAAGTTATGTTGAATACAATTAAATATCTTTAATATCTATAAAATAATGGGCAATAAATAAGACTATAATTGATATAGAATTTATATAAATTATTAAGAAATAAATGATAAATGATTTGTTAATATACTTAAAAAATAATAATGAGAATGATTAATTTTATAATATAAACAAAAAGAAAATGGGTAGAGGATTCATTGGTATTACGTAAAAATGAAGTATTTGAAGAACTTTTTAATAAATTTTTAGAAATTAACAAAGAAGTAGAGGCAGTAATAGTCTCTGATCAAGAAGGATTAATAATTGCGGGAGAAAAAAGAAAAGATATTGATATGGAATTAGTCTCAGTTTTAACCTCCATTATCAATCCCGTCTTAAAGCGTATGCGTAATGAATTTGCATTTAAAAAATTTGGAACTGCTAATTTTGATACAGAGGATCATCGTCTTTTGTTTATTTCTGTTGACGAAGAGAGAATCTTAAGTTTAGTACTTGAAAGCATGGCTTCCACCGAAAAATTATCCCCTTATGGTTTATTTCTAGCAGAAAAAACATCTCAAATTATTATGGCAGAAGAAAATGCTGTAATTCAAATTTCTGTACCTAATTTCGAATATGAAGCTGAAAATGTAGAGAGATTAAAAAATCAACTTTATCAAATGGATTTGGGGACAAGGGGAGAATATCGATTTAAGTTTGTTATTTTGGGAGAACATGAAGTCGGGAAAACTTCAATTATACGTAGATTTGTAGAAGGAACGTTTTCAGAAGTGTATCGCGCAACAATAGGACTTAATATTTTATCTCATACATTTGAATTTTTTGGAAATGAAATTGGTGTGACACTCTACGACTTGGGGGCTCAAAAGTTCTTTAAACGCTTCCGAAAAACCTATTATTCAGGTGCTCAAGCAGCATTCATAGTTTTTGATTTATCAAATCGAATTTCATTTGATAGCGTAGTAAATTGGTATGATGAACTAAGAGAATTTGTTCCTGATGTGGATGTTCCAATAGTTCTAGTTGGAAATAAGTCGGATTTAACAAAAGAAAGAGTTGTATCTTATCAAGAAGGGGTAAACTTAGCAAATACATTATCTGAAAAAGAAAAGATTAAGATTTCTTATATTGAAACCAGTGCTTTGACAGGTGAGAATGTAGAGGATGCCTTTAATTTGATTTCATATCATTATGTATTGAAGAGTAAAGAAATTGAAGATAGAAGACGCGGAGATGTATTATTTGAAAAAATCAACTCTATTTTAACAAAAAAAATTGTTTTAACCCTATCTTTTGTTACAGAAACATCTATGTGGAGTCCTGGATTACAAATATTATTTGATATCAAGAAATTAGGAGAGAATACATTGATAAGAGACTATGAAGATGAAAAAGTATTTCAATATACAAATGGATTAATCTTAAAACAACAACAATTCTCTGCTGCTGAGGATGTTTCAAGTTCAGAAGGTGTATTTTGTATTTTTGATGTAAGAGATAAAACTCAGGTTGATCCTAACTTAAAGCAAATTATAATTAAAATAATTGAAAACATAAAGGAAAAGGGGGTAATATTAATTGGAATTAGAGTGTCTGAATCTAGTAATTGGTCAAAGATAATTAATGAGTTAAATGTCGATAATTATCTCAATAAAAGGGAAGTAGATCTATTATTTTTTAGAATTAGTACTGATTATCGATTGGATATATTTGAACAGTTGAAAGTAATGCTTTCAAATATAGATGAGAAATATTAACAAAATATTTCTAATTTTTTAACTTAGTTTTTAATTTTTCTGAAATTGATTCTCCCATTTCTTTTGTAGAGAGAGTTCTAAATTTAGGATTTTTTATGTCGACTGTACGCCCTTCTGCAAGAGCATCCTCTACAGCTATTTCAATCTCATTTCCAATTTCTGATGATTTAAATGATTCTTGCATCATTAATTTTACACTTAAAATAGTTCCAATAGGATTTGCTATTCCTTTTCCTGCGATATCTGGAGCAGAGCCATGGATAGGTTCATACATAGACACTTTTCCAGGATGGATATTACCACTTGATGCCATTCCTAAACTTCCTATTAGAAAAGCACCTTCATCGCTTATTATATCACCAAACATATTGCCTGTTACCACAGTTTGAAAGGCATCAGGTTTTCTAATAAGCCATTGGCAAAAAGCATCAATATAAATGTCTTCTTTTTCAATATCAGGATATTCCGCTCCAATTTCGTGAAAAATTTTCCTCCATAATTGACTAGGGCGTAAAAGATTTGCTTTATCTACAGATGTTACCCTTGAGTGTTTTTTTTTATTAGCATACTCAAAAGCAAATTTTATAATGCGTTCACAACCTTTTCTTGTGTAAACCATTAGATTCTCAGCAATATCATCCTTCAATACTGAACCTTTATATGCATAAAGCCCCTCAGTGTTTTCTCTTACAAATGTAATATCTATTCCTTCTCCTATAAATTCATCTTTGAGAGGGCATCTATCCCTTAATCCATCATATAGTCGTATCGGGCGTAAATTGACATATAAATCTAATCCTTGCCGAATTCTTAATACAGGTAGTTCTGCAATTCCAGGAGGTAAATCAGGGAGTCCCACTGCTCCAAATAGTAAAGCATCTGAACTTTTTATTAGATCAAATGATTTTTTAGGAAAGCTACTCCCAAACTCTTTATATACCTCTCCTCCGGCAGGTGCTTCTTTAAGTTCAAATTCGAAATCAGTATAATCAGAAATAATCTTTAGGATTTTAATTCCTTGTTCAACAACTTCTGGTCCTATACCATCTCCTTTTGTAATAGCAATTTTTTTTTTCAAATCGATTGAACTCCACTATAGTTATTATATTTTACTGCGAAATTATATAATAAAATAATTTTTAATAATTATTAAAAACATTTAATTTAATTTTAAATCAAATCAAATAGTTTATTGTTCTACTAATCCTAATTAACCACTTTGTAAAATAGAAAAAAATTAAAGGAGTCTCACATTTACCTATTAAATGTGGATAAAAAAGAAAATACTCATATTAATTATTGCCATAATTTATACCAGTTTTATGATTTTTGGGATTTATATTACAGTAATTCATAATCATTTTTATCATATAATTCACAATTTATTTTTAGAATTAGCCAAAATTGGTATTTTCTTTTTTATCTATATTATAATTGTTTTATTTATTCTACCCGGCCTATCTCTTAATTTAGTAGTTCATAGGAAGAATTCTGAATTAAAAGAGACCAAAAAAAGAGATCCTAGAAAAGATAAGAATCGAAGCATCTTGTTATTAGCAATTGGCTTACCACTTATGGTTTGGGCAATTATAGGAAGTTATAGATACTATATACTAACAGAATATTACGGTGGTTTAGGAGAATTAGCACTTAATGGCTTTTTAGTATTGTTACAAGGAATCATCTTTATATTTATAATTCCTGGTTTAATAATAGGTATAAAAAGTTATTTTGAAAATAAACATATTAAAAGTAATAATTACATCGAATATTTTAATTAGATTTAAGAGAAAGAAACCATAAAATATAAAATTATAATTATTTAAAAGCAACATTTCATAACTTAAATAAGTGGCTTAAAATGGAATTGGATATTAAACCCTTAACTATTGACCTTCTGGATGATTTTCTCTATTATTTTGATTGTGTAGGTTTTCAAGATAATCCAGATTGGTCTGTATGTTATTGTCATTATTATCATTTTTCAGGAACCAGTAAAGAATGGGTAAAGCGAACAGGAGAAGAAAATAGAAGTGCTTCAGAAGAATTGATACTCTCAGGGAAAATGCACGGTTTTTTGGCATACTTAGATAATAAACCGATTGGATGGTGCAATGTTAATTCAAGAGAGAATTTCGCTAAATCTCTTTATAAATATGATACTTCTGAATCTCAAGTGAATAAAATTGCGAGTATTGTTTGCTTCTTAATAGCTCATACTCATAGAAAACAAGGAGTAGCCCGGAAACTTTTAAAATACGCCTGTTCATACTATACAGATAAAGGATATGAGATCATGGAAGCATATCCAAGAAAAAGAAAACTTTCTGACGCCAATTCATATCATGGTCCAGTCTCACTCTATAAATCTGAAGGATTTTCAATTTATAAAAAATTTAAAAAATTCTATGTGATGCGAAAGAAATTATAATAAGTTAATAATTTTTATTTTTAATCTGAATTATATTTCTTAAATAATAAATCGGTTATCTTTATACAAGATTCCGATGAAAACATTTCTAATCTAAACATATTATCTTAATTAACCTATGAAATTTAAAATTAAAAAAAATCTCAGGTCTAATGGCTCAGAACTAACTCTACCAACATTCTTCTTAGACATCGCAATTTTGTCGATCGGATGAAATTATTAACCCAAACATATTGTATCGAAAATCTACCGCAATCCTTATATATTTGAAATAAATATTATAACTTAAAGAAGTATTTTGTAAAAAATAATAATTAATAAATATTTTAAAATTAAAAAGTGGAGGAATAAATATGGCAAAGAAAGTTTTTGCTTGGAGTCCAGTCCGAAAATTAATGAAAGATAATGGCGCTGAAATGGTTGCTCGAGATGCTGTTGATGCCTTAATTGACTATTTAGAGAAATTAGCTAAAGGTATGACAAATAAGGCTCTCGAAATGACCCGACATGCGGGAAGAAAAAAGCTCACATTAGAGGATATGGACTTAGCAATGAAAGTATAAAAATAAGTTGTTAAAACTTAAAAAAATTAATTATTTTTTTTTTAAAATATTAAATCCTTATACCTCACTATTCAATTCATTTTCTTCTTGTAGCAGGTCATCATTCAATACAAAGTGATGAATTATTATGGTTTTCAAAGTCTAAGAGCACTTTATTTAATAATTTTCATTCTGAAATTTTATATCGTTTGAAAATATCTCTTTTTTATGGTATTAAAAAAATCTGAGGGAGATACTGTCAATGAAACTATAATCCCTAATACTATAACTACATTAAAGCGCGATTTTGAAGTTTTGGGAATAAAGCATGGATCAATTATTATAATGCATAGTTCTCTTAGTACACTAGGTTGGACTGTTGGAGGTCCAGTGTCTGTTATACAGGCATTAATGGAAACATTAACGTCAAAAGGTACTTTAGTAATGCCTACTTTTTCTGGTGATAATACTGAACCTTCTAAATGGGAAAATCCACCGGTGCCTGAAGAGTGGTGGGATATAATTCGTAATGAAATGCCCGCATATCATCCAGAAACAACGCCCACTCGAGGAGTGGGTAAAATTGTGGAAATCTTTAGAAAATGGCCCAATGTTATACGTAGTAATCATCCTACGACATCTTTTGCAGCTTGGGGTAAGTATGCTAAACTTATTACTAAAAATCATAATTTAGAAATAGATTTAGGAGAAAATTCACCTCTCGCCCGGATTTATGAATTAGATGGTAAAATTTTATTATTAGGAGTTAATCATTCGAATAATACTTCAATTCATCTTGCTGAATATCGATGTGAATTCCCAGGGAAACGATACATTTTAAACGGCTGTGCAATGATGGTAAATAATGAAAGACAATGGGTCGAATGGGAAGAATTAGATCATAATAGTGATGATTTTGAACAACTTGGGAAGGATTATGAAGCTGAAATCGGATATAAACCTGGAAAAGTCGGTTTAGCAGAAGCAAGATTGATTTCACAACGAGATATTATTGATTTTGCCCAAGGCTGGTTTAAGAAAAACCGTAAGAGTATATAATTAATTATATAGCAATTCAGAAATTTTAATTAGAATTGATAAACAGTAACCATTCAATTTCATATTATCATGGAAACAGTTTCTACCTCGAAAAACTATAAATTAAACATATACAAATTCTATATTTTCAATATTATTTTGGGCATCCACACAGTAAGAGGTGTCTACATACCATTTATGATGGAATGGGGTGGTCTTACCTTTTTCCAAATAATGATGTTACAGAGCTATTTCACATTTATGATATTTATTTTTGAAATTCCGTCTGGTGCGATTGCAGACCGAATTGGTAGAAACTATGCCTTAATGTTATCTGGTGTATTTGTTACTCTTGCTGCCTTAACTTATAGCATCATTCCGAATATCTTACTATTCTTCTTAGCTGAGACATTTTGGGCATTTAGTTTAGCCTTATCTTCAGGCACAGACGAAGCATTTTTATTTAATACCTTGAAAACAATGGACAAAGAAAAAGAACTTCCAAAAATAATAAGTAGAAATCAATCATTGAATCTAATTGCATTAACCTTATCTGCACCCTTAGGTTCTATAATTGCTGAATTTATCTCTTTGCAATTTACCATGTTTTGTTTGGCTATAATATATAGTGGAGCTACTCTTGTTTCATTGACCTTTAAAGAGCCAAAGATTGGGATTACTCACCAATCGCAAAAATATTTAGCTATTATAAAAGAAGGTTTTCATGAATTAAGAAGAAATAAAATATTGAGAGTCTTGTGCTTTGACAGGGTTTTCATAGGAGTATTAACTTACTTTTTGTTTTGGACATACCAAGTTTATCTTGGACAAGTTAACATTCCTTTAATATGGTTTGGTTTTATAACAGCATTTATGAATATTGTTAACATGGTTTTCACGCTTTTAATCCCATGGTTTTTGAAGTCATTTAAAAAAAAGCTAGTATTTTTAATTATTATTGATCTTATAATTGGATGTGCATACATTTTATTAGGATTCACAATAAACCCAATTTTAGGTGTTTTGTTGATCTTAACGATTGTAGCTTTTGGTTATCCGAGATATTTAGTATATGTCAATGGAATTAATAGGCAAATTAAATCCGAAAATAGAGCAACAGTACTCAGTACTATAAATATGTTTAGAAGTTTTCTTGCGGCTATAATATATCCATTTATTGGTATTTTTGTTGAATGGAATCTTTTCGCAGTTTTTATCTTAACTGGAATCTTAATTCTAATTTTTACTGTATTGACGCGTGTAAAAAACGAGTATCTTTAAATCTATATAAAATCTAGATTTTAAAAGAATAAAATCCATAGATTTGAGGATACTACAATTTTTAATTAGCACTCATAAACTCTTTAAGATATGGTGAATTTAATCATGAATAGATAAATCAATATCTGGAGATATAACAATATGGCTGAAACTAAAGTTACAATAAGTTTTCCTTTTATAGAAGGAAATGAGATTATTCTCTGTCCTCCCAATATGGAAAATATTACTCTCTATACAAAATGGATGAATTCACCAGAAAATAGAAAATATGCAAGATATGAATTTCCTCAAACTTTAGAAGAAGTTAAAAAATTATTTGAACCAAAACAGGAACGCATAAAAACAGAATTATTTTTTGAAATATTTCATAAAAAAGATAAAAAATCAATCGGATTTACTGGATTAATTCGAATTTTTTGGTTCGATCGCAGCGCCTTTCTTTTTTATATGGTCGGTGAACCCGAATATTCTAAGAGAGGTATAGCCACTGAAGCTGGAAAATTGGTAGTTGATTATGCTTTTAAAGAACTCAACCTACATAAAATCTCTCTCTATACTTTTCCGCCAAATAAAGCCTCAATACGCGTAGCTGAGAAAATTGGTTTCAAACATGAAATCACACTGAAGAAGGAGGAATATATTGATGGAGAACACATTGATAAATTGAAGTATTCAATCCTAAAACATGAGTGGATGAATTTTGAGTAAATTATATAATAAAAAGGAATAGACAAATAAATGATAAAGGTAAATGAAATGGAAAAAGAAGATACATCGGATAAATTAGATAATATTGATTGTTTTCCTTTTATTGAAGGTAAAATTGTGGATCTTTGCGCGCGCAATCCAAAAAATGTGGACTTATATGCAAAATGGAAAAATGATCCAACTGTGCGACGATACTCCAGAAATGTAATGCCAAGAACTCTAGACGAGCAAAAAAAAAGCCTTGAACGGAAACAGAGACTTCCTCCAGACCATATTAATTTTGAGATTTGGCATAAAGAAGATAAAAAACCCCTGGGTATAATAGGACTAGGATGGATTGATTGGGTGAATGGTTGGGCGAATGCTTTTATTTGGATTGGAGAAAAAGATTATTGGAATAAGAATATTGCAACAGAAGCTACTGAACTACTGATAGAATATGCTTTTAATGAACTTAACCTCAATAAATTGCATGGTGGTGTTGCCATTAAAAATATTGGTTCATGGTCTGTGGCTGAAAAACTAGGATTTGAATTAGAAGGTATAGGACGTGAAGAAATGTATGTTGATGGTGAATACCTTGATAATAAGATACTTCGATTATTAAAAGAAGATTGGCAAAAAATCAAGAAAAAACCTAGCTAATTGCTATTTTAAAATTTATTATAATAAAGATATAGAGCTTAGATGATTTTATTTGACAAAAAACGAGAAAGATGAAAAGCAAGAAGATTTAATTTTCCCATTTATTAAGGGTGAAAGGATTGATCTAGTAGCCCAAAATTCTAAATGGATTCCTCTCTATTGTAAATGGCAAAATAATCCAAGAGTACGTCATTATGCTCGTCATGCCATGCCATCCAACCCTGAAGAAATGAAACGCTGGTTTGAACCACCTTCAGAACGAAGTGCTAAAGGTGGCGTATTTTTTACAATTTACCACAAAAAAGATAAGCGTCCAATAGGAACTATAGGATTTTTTTGGATCAATTGGCTAAATCGTAATGGGTGGATAATGGGAATGATTGGAGAACCAGAATATTGGGGTAAAGGATTAGTTGGGGAAGCTGCCACCCTACTTATTAAATATGGATTTACAGAGTTGAATTTTCATAAGATTTATGCGGGAATCTACAATCCAAATATTAGATCATTACGAGCTGCAGAAAAATTAGGCTTTAGAGAAGAGGTAGTTTTAAAAGATGAACTCTATGTGGACGGCAGGTATGTCGATACGCATCAGTTCTCTATATTTAAAAGAGATTGGGTTAAAATGAATAAAGAAAATGTTTAGGAGAGAAAGAAAAAAATGACAGAATCTCAAGTTCATACATTTATTAGAGGAGAAATGATTGATTTAATCCCATTGAACCCAACCCATACCCCATTGTATTCTTTATGGGACAATAATCCAAAAGTCCGAAAATATGATCGAAATGTGTTTCCATTAACAATTGAAGAATCTAAGAACATTTTTGAATCAGATGATAGTAAGATAAAAACCAGAATCATGTTTGAAATTTGGTATAAAAAAGATCAAAAACCAATTGGTTATTGTGAAATCGATGATATTTTCTGGATAGATCGCCGTGCTCATTTAGGGCTCACAATAGGTGATCCGGAATACTGGGGAAGAGGGATTGGCACTGAAACCATCAAGTTGTTAACTGAATATTGTTTTGTTGAACTGAATTTCCATAAAATTGCTGCTGAAGCTCTTGCGCCAAATAGGGGTTCACAACGCTGTTTTGAAAAAAATGGCTTTGAATATGAAGGGAAACTAAAAGAAGATACTTATATTGACGGGGAATTTATTGATTTATTGAAATTTTGTATATTAAAAGATGATTGGATAAAAAATGTCAGATGATGATCAGAAAGAAGATGGAATATTTCCCTTTATCGAAGGAGAAAGCATAGATTTAGTTGCACAGAGCTCTAAATGGATTGAATTGCATTCTAAATGGAATAATGATCCACAAGTACGTCACTACGCTCGAAATATAATGCCTCATACCCTTGAGGATATAAAAAAATGGTATGAACCTTCTCCTGATCGAGGTCCAAGAGATGCTGTTTTTTTTACTATTTATCATAAAAAAGATAAATGTCCTATCGGTACGATAGCTTTTGTTCGTATTGATTGGATAAATCGTAATGCCCTTGTTTTTGGAATAATTGGTGAAAAGGAATACTGGGGAAGAGGTATAATAGTTGAAGCTGCAAAATTGTTGATTAATTATGGTTTTACAGAGTTAAACCTTCACAAGATTAATGCGAGAGTATTTGACCCAAACAAGAGATCTTTACGTGCTGCTGAGAAAATAGGATTTAATAGAGTAGGAATCATGAAAGAACAACTTTATGTTGATGGAAAATATGTAGATGAGCATCTATTTTCAATATTTAGAAAAGATTGGATAAAAAGAAATGAACCACTGTAAAAATGAGTAAACCATATATTTATACGTTTATTGAAGGAGAATTAATATCTCTTATGCCCATAAACTCAGATCACGTTCATTTATATGTTAAATGGATAAATGATCCAAAAGTTCGGCTATATAGCCGGAGTGTAGTACCCAGAACTATTGAAGAATGGAAAAAATTATTTTTAAACATGCCTGAGGAGAGAATTAAAACTCATATTTTTTTTGAGATTTGGCATAAGAAAGATAAAAAACCTCTAGGTGATGTAGGTCTTTTTGATATTAATTGGTTTGATAAAAAAGCATTTATAGGGCTATTAATCGGTGAAAAAGAATACTGGAATAAGGGAATTGGAACTGAAGCAATAAAATTAACCACCAATTATGGATTTAAAGAACTTAATTTGAATAAACTCTATGCCACTGTTTATGCTCCTAATAAAGCTTCATGCCGTTGTTTTGAAAAAAATCATTTCATTAAGGAGGCTATATTAAAAAATGATACATTCATAGAGAATAAATATTTAGATCTATATTTTTATTCCATTCTAAAGGAATTTTGGTTAAAATAATAACCACTAACTCTTGTTTGAAAATTTTTGAATATATTGTAGGATTTCAAGCTCATATATTAAAAAAAAATCTATAAATATATCCTAATCAAATATAAAATTACTTATACTTAGATTTTAATTAAAATAGAATAGAGACGTTTTGGTGAGTTCTTTTATATTGATGTGATAATTATGTCAGAATCTCTAAAGATGAAATTTTCTGATGGCATTACTACAACAAAAATGGTATTCTTTACGTTACAAGGTATTGTTGGCGGTTTTTTATTTGGAATGTGGGGTCAAATACAGTTTTTTGCTGCCTCAGTGCTTTTAATCCCTCAAATAACAATAACACTAATTTATTTAGTGTATTCTATTGTTGATGGTATTAATGACCCAATCATAGGATATTTAGCAGATAAATCCAAAAGGTTTACTTCAAGGTTTGGAAAGAGATTTCCGTGGATCATGATCGGTGCTACCTGCGGACCAATATTCTTGGTTATGTGTTTTCTTCAGATCTCCTCAGATATAACCGTATCAATTATTTGGCTATTGGTAATGATGGCAATATATGAAACCTTCATGACTAGCTTTGAAATTAATCACAATTCATTATTTCCTGATTTGTTTCGCGAAGATTTTCATAGAAATAGAGTTATTGTTATTGGTGCAATATTAGGTGGAATCATCACAATTTTAGCAGGAGGGCTCATACCAATTTTGATCAATTCAATTGGATATTTAATAACAACTATAACTCTTGTAATAATCGCATATATAATTCTTATTCCTTATAGCTATGGTATACGGGAGCCAAAAGAGATGAAAGAATTTCGTGCTAAATTAGATATAACTGAAAGGGGAAGTTCTCCTGTAAAAGAAGTCGTTAGACGAGTTTTCAAAGATAAGAATTGGATGGGAGTAATAATTGCTGGTTTTTGTTGGTCTGTTGCTGGAGCTTGTTTTTTATATGGACTTAACTTTTTTGTTGTAGATAATTTAGGATTAGAGATCGGTGCCACTGCTCTTCCATTAATGATGGTTTACTTTGTTGGATTCGCTCTAGCACCTCTCTGGGTCTGGATATCAACAAAAATTGGTAACAAGAATGCTTTCATCATAGGTATGAGTTTAAACATAACTGGATATTTACTTCTAGTACTTGTGACTAATTTATGGAGTGTAATACTTGTTTTTGCTTTTTGCGGTATAGGATTTAGTGCAACTTCTGGTGTAATCTACGGACTCTTAAGAGCAGAAGGATTAGATAATGCTGCAGTAAATTCTGGTAAGAGAGAAGAAGGAAGTTATACTGGAATTTTGAAAATATTTACTGCATTTTCATATTTTTTCCAAACTCTCATATTTGCCATAATATCTGGAATAACTGGATATGATCCTAACCTTGGTACAGGAAATACTAATTTTGCTAAGTTTGGTTTAAAATTTCAAATGTCAATTATACCAATGATAATTCTCATAATTGGTACCATTGCCTTCATTATCTTATATAGATTATCTAAAGAAGATGCTAAGGCAAATAAGGTAAAATTAGAAGAAATAGGGCTTTAGACTATTCAAATTAATCTTTTTTTTTTTATTAAATAAGGTTTAGGTTTTAGATTCTCAGTCCAAATATATTCCAATATCAAAAAAGAACGAATTAATTATGTTTTGGTAATAATAAAACAAAATTACTGCCTTTAGTATAATCTCCCTTAATTCTATCCTCAACCCAAACTTTTCCGTTGAAAATACTAAGTATTTTACTAACCAATGAAAGTCCTAGTCCCATTCCTTTTGATCCTTTAAGTTCTCTGTTACCCGGTTTAAATATAATCTCTTTTCTGTCATTATGTATTCCTATCCCATTATCAATAAATTCAATTTTTAAATATTTTATTTCATTGAATTTTTGATGACTTATTTTGACCAGAATATCAACTTTAGAGTGTTCATTATATTTTATTCCATTAATCAGAATATTTTCGAATACATCTTGGAGTAGTTCATTAGCTTTAACTATAATCTTTTTATCTATGGAATCAACTAAAATATTTACTTCTCTGTTAGTGTATGCTTTCTTAACATATTCTATTGATTTTTTTAATAAATCATATACAATAGTATTTTCTGTTGAGATTTCTTTTTCTTCTAGGTCAGAGAGTGTCCTAACATTGGATACTAGTTTTGATCCTCGTTCTACTTGTTTTTTTATGATGTCTGATACACTTTTTATATCTTTAGATTTATCAGATTCACCAAGATGAAACGAAATCAGTTCTGCTGAGGAATTTACTACCTGAAGAATATTATTTATATCATGAGCAAAAAGATCTTTATAGAAATTTGCTCGATCAAAAGCTTCCTTATACTTTTTTTCTGATAATTTTAATGCTTCTTCAGCGATCTTACGATCAGTAATATCTAATACAATCCCTTGAAAATGAGTAATATTTCCTTCTGAATCTCTTCTTATCCAGGTTCTATCATCTATCCATCTGGCATCTCCGTGTTTAGCTAAAATTCGATATTCTTGTTCAAATTCCTCAATATCTTCATTACTATAAATCTCAACTTCTTGTGCAACCCTCTTTAAATCATCAGGATGGATAATTTCGCTATATATTACATTTCCAGAATAGAAATCTTCTGGAGTATATCCAAAATGAGATATATTTTCAGATACAAACTCAACTGGCCAACCTTCTGAATTTTTCCATAGAAATACCACGCCAGGACTATTATTTACAATATATTCTAATTCTCTTAATCTTTTATATGAATTTTCAAGTTCTTTTTGGGCTAGTTTTCTATCATTTATATCTAATACCATAGAACGAGATTCAATAACCTTTCCAGTTTCATCAAACATTGGTTTTACCGTTAAACTTACCCAGATTAAGTCCCCCTTTTTGGTTTTCATTTGGAGTTCTTCATCTTTTATATTCTCACCCTTGAGAAATCGCTGAAATAAATCTTTCGCTTTTTTTAATCCATGTTTTGTTTCAGCATATAAATCAAAGACAATCATATTTAACAATTCCTCTTTTGTATAGCCTAAGAGTCTTTCTGCTGCTTTGTTGGTTCGTATAATTAATTTATTTGTATCTATTGAGAAGTAAGCATTAGGAGCTTCTTCATATAGATCTCTGAAAATAAGTTCAGAATCTTTTAGTTGTCTTTGTGCCTGCTTTTGTTCAGTTATATCAAGAATTGTAACAAAATCTGCAGGTTTTCCTTTATAATCAATAGATTTTGAGAAGACCTCTAAAAAAATTATTTCAGCATCCTTTCGAATTCCTCTAAATTGGTATTGATTTGTAGCATCTAGGTTACCTGCTTGTTTTTTTTTAGCTTGCTTAGCAACCATTATTCTATCTTGAGGATGAATAACATTAAGAAAACCTCCTTTTCCCCACTTCATAATTTCTTCGATAGTATAACCAAAAATACTTGCAAGTTTATCATTTACATACTTTATATAATCATCTTGTAAAATCGCAATCCCAAGAAAGGATTGTTCCGTCAACAATCTAAATTTCTCTTCAGATTCTTTGACTTTCTTCCTAGCTATTTCACGTGTTGTTATATCTCTTACAATTGTAATAATTTGATGGACTTTTCCATCCTTAATAATTGGAGTTTTTTGTATTTCAGCAATTATATTTTGATTTGATATAGAGATAGTTTCTGATTTAATCAAAGATTTTCCTTCTTTTTGAACATATTTATACTCCTCAATGACTTTTTCTGATAAGAAAGTAAAAGCTTTGAAAAGCGATTGACCTAGTAACGTATTACTAAGACCAAGCTCCGTTAACCATTTTTTCATAGCTTTATTTATTAAGATTAATTCAAAGTCATTATTTATTACATGCAGCGGATCATCTAAATTGTCTATTACACTTTCATATAATTCGTGATTTATTTTCTCAAAAGCACACATTATTAAAGATATTCCCCAAAATTTAATATTTTTAAAAGAATTACAAAAATATCTAATTTATTTGATAATATCACAACCTTAATTTTATGTTTCCTTTAATATTTTATAAAATAGACTTAATTTTTTGTAATGCCAAAACGTACAAACGTTCTATCTACATGTTTTATATTAGATTTCATATTTAAGCTTTTTTTAAAGCTTAGGTCTTTATTTAATTTTTAATTATTATCAGTATTTGGTATAAACTCAATTAACTTGAGTTATATTATATAAAAAAAGAATATAAAAAAAAGAGATTTAGTTTTTAAGGAGATTCAGCCACCGCCTATAGGGGGGAAGACTGCTATAACATCACCATCATTAAGAATAGTCTCTTGATTTTTATGTGGCTTTCCATTAACCAGAATTATTGCTCTTCGGTTATCTCTTGGAATATTATATTTTTCGAATAGCAACTTAACTTTACTCTTTTCGGGGATTTTGATAATTTCATTGTCGGGTCCAAATTCCCTTAATGTTGCGAAAAACTTTACTGTAACCGAAATTTCATTATTAGACATCTTCATCACGATTAAAATACCACTTATATAATAACGCCATATTTCGTGGAAAAAGAGCTATGGTGTCTTTATTTTTTACTTTTTTCATTAATCCAGCATATATTCCATTCACAATTATATGGCTAACCTCATTCTCCTTAATGTTTAACCTCTTCAGAATATCAACTATATATGTTATTTCTGAATTATCAATATCAAACTTTAATGAAGTGGTACCTATAATTTGTGGTTTAATTTTCTTCCTTAAATCTCCAAATATTTTCAAGTGTATTGGCATTTTTCTTAATAACCTATTTCCTAGAAAACACTATCTAAATCATCATTTGAAACGTCAAAGACCGTATTATGTGGTGGGAGTTTTTCTTCAAGAATGAATTCAGGAAGTCTATCATGCATGGACGTAAATCCTGCTTTTTTATTAAAATCTAGTTCTGTATCAATAATTGATTTTCCAAATGGTCCTACATCATCAACAGTTAGATTTGTTCCTAAAACACCATTTAAAGATTCAACGACACCTTCTAATCCTTCAGGAATATCGAGTACTGCAAAAGCAATAAAAAGACAATACCCCGTGGAATCAACAGCAGCTGTGGCTAATTGTAAATTACGAGACACTTCTGCTTTTTTTGGATCCAGTGGATCTAGTTGACCGCCTACGCCTAAAACTTCTGGAGCAATAGCATAACCAGCAGTATGGTCAGCACCCATTGGTGTTGTTGCATATGTTACACCTATTCCTTTAATTGCCCTTGGGTCATAAGCAGGAAATCCTTGACCTTTAACTGTCGGTATCCTTGTAACACCTAACACCTTGCCGGTAATTTCTGTCCCATTAGCTAAAATCTTTCCAGTTGGTGTTTTCTTGCGTATTTCTTCCATGAGTTTTAAAGCTGTTTTTCCATCTCCAAAATCGGCTAACCCTCCTTCCATTGCTACTGCTAATGTATCTCCCGCTTCTATTGTGTCACATCCTAGATCATTACAAGCACGGTTTAACTCACCAATTTCATCTAAATTATAGATTCCACAATTTGGACCAAGCGACCAAACACTTTCATATTCAAGGACACCAACTGGATCTTTACCACCTGGCTTTACCCAAACTTCTGAACATTGTATAATACAACCAGGATTACAAAAGTGTGGTCTTTGACCACCTCTCTTTTTAATTATGTCTGCCTTTGCTTCACCAGACATTTGTTCCACTCGATCATCTTGACCAGCAGAAAAATTTCTCTGAGGGAGACCGCCTATCTCATTTATTATATTGACTAATACACTTGTACCATAAGAGTTAAGTGCACCTCCTGGTTTTGTAACATCATGAGTTGTTAGAGCATCTCTTAATTTTTTAATACCTGCCTTAAATACTTCTTGATTCGCAATTTCTACTCCTGGAGCACCTGTTTCGTCAACTACTATAAATTTTAAGCCTTTCGATGCCATTACAGCACCTAGACCACCTCTTCCAGCATATCTACTGGGTAATCCTTCAGGATCATTAAAACAAACTCCTGACATAGATCCAAGGACTTCAGCAGCTATTCCAACTCCGCATATTCCTATTTTCTCACCAAATTGTTTGAAAAGATCTTTATAAGTATCATATAATCCTTTTCCCACCCATTTTTTAGCATCAATAAATTCTGCACCATCATTTGTTACTTTTAATAGATAATAATCATCCCCTTTATGTTTACCCTCTACGATTATTACACCGATTCGCATTCTTGCTAGCATTTGTGAAAAAGGAGTTCCTGCATTAGCCTCCTTTATACCACCAGTTAAGGGTGATTTTCCACCAACAGAAATTCTTCCGCTGGAGGGTGCTGCAGTTCCCGTAACAATCCCTGGGGCTAATACGAGTTTATTATGAATCCCCAATGGATCACAAGTCGGAGGTACTTCTTTAGCAACAATGGTAGAAGTCATGCCGCGTCCGCCTAGTGTTTTATATTCATCCGGTAAATCTTCGAATTTGGCTTCCAGATTAGTCATATTTACTCTTAATATTCTTTTCGGTATATTTATCACCTCTATATGTATAGCATTATATAATTGTGATTCTATTTTATTTATAGCTTATTATTATTATTCAAAACAACGATATGTTCTTGTAAACCAAACGTAAAAAATCATAAGTGAAAATTCTACAAGATCTTTAAATTTTCCTTAAAAATTGGTATATTAAGATAACTTGCATAATTTTGAGTATGGTAAATTTTTTGATTTGCAACTTTATATTCCCCCGATTTACCTTCTCCTCCCAAATTAGAATTAATATCAAATCTTGGAAAGTTGCTTGAAGTTATTTCTATTCTAATTCGATGTCCTATTCTAAAATAATTTGATGTATTTCCTAAATTAATTTCAAATTTATAAGTCTTATTTGGATCTAAAAGCTTTGGAGTTTCTTCACCATGTCTATAGCGTGCTCTAATTCCTGCATCTAGAATATTAATAGCTTTTCCTCGAGGATATACATCAACTAGTTTCACCATAAAATCAGTATCTATTGCTGATGAGGAAGCATATAGTATCATACTTACAGGACCAGTTACTTCAACCCCTTTTTCTAAGGGATCTGTTGAATATATAAGAACATCATTTCTTTTTTCTGCATCTCTTTGATTTCGAGCTCCCATCAATATTCCTAAATTACGACCTCCTCTCGTGATCACAGGATTTAAAGGATCAAAAGCGTAATTATCTTCAGGTTCTTCATCTGGTTGCTTAAAGTTTAATATCCCATCTCCTTTTATACTATTTGCGGTCCATTGGGAATGAATAAATAATTTTTTATACTCAATATTTTTTGGTGGCCAACTCTCTGTATACCTCCATATATTTTTTCCCATTACCCAATATTTAATAGATGGATTATTTATATCGGGAAAAGCTTTCTTATTATCCATTAGCCAATAGCGGTTCCAATTTAGGTTTACAATTTCTCTATAAAATCTTTGCATTCCAGCATTACGAAACATGCTTTCAGGACGACCAGGTGCTCCATGAGCCCAACTTCCTATTATCATTTTTGAAAACTTTCCAGATTTTCCAATGGCCTTAGCTTTGATTTCTAAAAAGTCTTTTAATTGCTTTTCAAAGAACATATCATACCATCCAGCGAGCATAAAAGCAGGTTGAGAAAACCTCTGCGTATCCATTTCTAAGAATCCAGGCATCTTTTTAGTATCTTTTTCTAAGCCACGTGTTATTAAAAAATCATTTAGAAATTTAAAGTAGGTATTAAAGTTTCGTTTAGTAGGTTTAAAATTTTCAACTTTATAATAAGCGACTAATAGATCTTGTACTTCTTTTATAGTTTTTCCTTTTAATTGAGATAATTTAATTCGAGCTTTTTTATTTATAGGATCATTATATAGTGCATACTTGGGATTTAAGTATCTCTCCTTCATTAAATCTGTTAATGTATCTACCTCAGGAGCATCGTAATGAGACACTATGTTTACCATTATTCTATAAATAGAAGTAGTTAAGGCATGTATCTGTAGGCCTCCATTATCTTTCCATAAATTTCTAGTCGAAGTAACAGCAGGAATAATACATGTTAATAAATCATTATCCCAAGATAACGCAAGTTGTGTAATTCCAAAATAACTACCCCCAGTCATTCCAATTTTGCCATTATACCAGTACTGTTTGGATATCCATTCAAGCGTCTCTAATCCATCTTCTCTTTCAGTGAATAAGTAATAATTAAATCCATCAGAATGCCCTGTACCCCTTATATCCTGTATACAACATATAAAACCATAGGAAGCATATGCATATCCTAAAATACTCAAACTTTCTTTCCAATATGGTAAACGTACTAGCATTGTAGGGCACTTTCTTTTTTTCTTAAATACTTCCTTGGGGACATACACATCAGTCGCTAATCGTGTTCCATCCTTTAATTTTAACATATATTCAGGATATCTTTTTATCCCATGCTTAGGGATTCCAGATCGTAATAATATTGCTATAATCTTTACAAATGGCACTTTACCATGTTTCATAAAAAAAGATGAAATTTTTTTGATAAATTTAGGAAATTTTGGCTTAACTGCGACCTTTAAATAAGAAAAGTCAGTCACATAATTTTCTTTCATTAAATTGATAAAATAAGAATGACTTAAAAAGTTTTAAAATAATGAGTGGCAGGCTCGGGGGGATATATTCAAAAAACGCGATTTGCATATCTTTTTGAACCCCCGGTCTTCAGCTTAGGAGGCTGCCGCCTTATCCAAACTAGGCCACGAGCCTAAGTTCACTTCTTTTTTCAATAATCCAATGAAAGTATATTATAATAAAAGGTTGAATTAAATATATATATAAAATGTTTGGAATTATAGATTGAGTTTACTTCTAATGTAGGCTACACCACAAATTCGGCAAAAATATTTATCGTTAATTAACATAGCTTTTTCTATCGGAATCTCCTCTTGACAGTTCATGACACAGCAAATTACTATTTTTTGCGTTCCCTCTTCCTCTTTAGACATTCTATTCATCGAATTTACTGTAAGTTTTTATGTATAGAACTATAAAAATAACAAACCAAATCAAAAGGTTTTAATTTATTTTTAGTTAATCACAATTATAATAGTTTTTTTTATAATAATTGTTTTTTCGAGTTTTTGTATAATGTCGCGTGATAGTTATTCCAGATCAAATCGCCCTATAGATTATTTAAAGGATTCTATTGACAAAATAATTCTCATAAAAGTTAAGCGCAATAGACTCTTCCGGGCAATGCTACTTGGCTTTGATGAGCATCTGAACGTCTATGTCAAAGATGCTCAGCAAATATTTGAATATCAAGATGAAGATGGTAATATTCGAGAGGAACATGAAGATCTTGGAGAAATTGTAATACGTGGTGATAATATTATATTTATAAATCTTGCAGATTAACCAATCCATCAAATTAATTGAATGTGAGCTTGTTTAACATATTTCCATCTACTATAGTCTATAATTAGAATTATTGAAAATTATAGTGATATGAGGAAGATTACTTAATAAATTATAAAATAAAATTTGAAATGATGAATTTCATTAACTGAATTTAATTCTTACGCAAGATAATCTTAGTTAAAAATATCAAAAAATTTATTTTTTTAATTTCAATCATCTTTCTTGTTATTTTTAAAATAGAATTCCCCAAAAATATAATTTTAAGTCAAGATAATCTAAAATAATTGAACGAGAGTTTTTAAAAAATTGAACAATAAAGAGATTAAAGAAAGGCAGGAAGCTGTAATTATTAATCCTAATTTAGGGCGTCCAATATTTATAAATATTGATCCTAAATTAAAGACTAAAAAGTTTCAAACTGAGATATTATTTATTAGTAATATAAAGGATCCAAAAGAATTTGAAAAAAATGTTAAGGGAAAAATAAAATTAGTTCCGATCCTCGATTATCGATGGAAATTTAGAAAACTTTTCCAAATAAAGGGTAAAAAAGAAGAAGTTAAGAAAAAAGGGTTTTGGGGCAGACGAAAAAAAAGAAAATTAATAACAAAAGCGGCAAGTAAAGGTGAAAAAGACTATGATTTTAAAGTAGAGGATATTGATTATAAATTGAAAAAGTTGAAAGTCCATTCCTATAGAGGAGACGCATTGTCTTCTTCGGTTTTAAATATTGCGGAAATGTCTACAGTTTCAATGACAAATCTACAATTCATAGAAACTATGACTCCTCAGGATTACTTACTAAAATATGGAAATTTTGGCAATCTTAATAAATTCTATAAAACCTCTATTGAAGTTGCTCTAAGTAAAGAGATAAGGAAATTTCTGAAGACGAGAAATTTCGTAATGTTTGATATTGTTTATTCAAAAATTAATATTAATTATCACTCTATAGTTGTATCTAAACAAGAATGGAATAATTTTTCATTTGTGCATGCTACTGATTTACATTTAGCAGAAAGAAATGATAGAATTTATGGAATTGTAAAAAATTGGACTGCATCTTCAATAAAAAAGAATGTTGATGAATTCATAAACATCTTCCGTAAGAAATTAAAAATTAAGAAAATGAAGGAAGATCAAAAAGAATCATTAACAGAACTTGAAATTCCTCTGAGAAAACGTCTAATAAATCCGAATAACCAATTTCGAAAGTTCATCAAAATAATGAATAGAAGAGTGCTTAAAAACGACATTGATTTTATTGTAATAACTGGAGATCTTGTAGATTTTACAGTTTTGAGTCGATTATCTAAAAAAGTCCGAAAAATTGGTCAATTTGAATATAATGAAAGTAATTGGAAAATCTTTAAACAAATAGTTCTCAATTCTAAGGATGAAAAACACTATAAGGGAGTAATTAAAGGTGAAGAGTTGCTCTGTCCTATACTTACAATAGTAGGAAATCATGATTTTCGACCTTATCATTATGATATTACATGGGCCGAAATGTATAAGAAAATAGGATTAAATGCTGCTGAAGCTGTAGCATTAAATGAGCTCTTTTCAGCATCACCCATCACCGCACTTGTAAAAACATCAATGGCACTTAAAGGGTATTTATCGGAAATTAATCCTTCTTTGGATTTTTCCTTATTCCTCGGAAATAATAACTTTATTTTTTTAAATACTGGTTCAGATTCTTTTAAAAATTTTAAAGATTTAATCATGGGTCATCCCTCTGTAACTGGATTATTAAATAAACAAATTTTATTCTTAGAAAATCTCATAAATCATAAAATTAAAGAGGGTACCAATACATTTCTCTTTTTACATGGTCCTCCAATAAATACTGGTGAAAAAAAAATAAAAATAAAATTATTTGAAAAAAAAGGAAGTAGAATAATTAAGAATAAAGTAGAAGATTTTAAAGAGTCAATATTAAAAAAACTAGGTAAAATAGCTTCAAAAGCTCGAATAGATGGCTCATTCAATGTCAAATATGGAACAGTGTCATCAAATTGGGAAAAACTTATTGAATTTTGTAAAGATCATTGCTTGCTTACACTCGCAGGACATACTCACACTCTAAGAGAATATAGATTGGAAGATCCAGAGACTAAAACTAAAGTATATGCAGCTCTTCCTTTCAGTTTAAAAAAAATTGAAAATCCAGCAGCAGTATTCTTTGATGATTATTCAGAAATTTTAACCGACGCTGAAACAATCCAAACTAAAAGCCCATTTGTGGTTCAAACCCCTGCATTAGGACTTGGAGGATATAGAAATCCTGAAACTGCTGGTGCATATAGAGAAGTATTTCTTAAAGATGGGAAATTAACTTCTTTTAAAGTTAGATATATACATCGTTAATTGGTGAATGTAGTCATTGCTTTTTTCACTTGAACCCTAATTTCCAAAGATACTATTCATATTAGTTGATATTAGCATTGATAAAAGGACTAAGCATTAAATAAAAATCTTAGAAAAAAAAAAGTAGAAAAGAAAATAACAAATTATAACTAAATAAGCATAAAATATAACCAAACTTAAATTTATTATTTCAATGTTTTTAGATTTTTTTTTTTCCTTGAAAGCAATATTGAAGGTTAGTATTACAGAATTCATGACCTTATTGGAAGCACTCGATAAGGGATTAATAAAGAACACAGTTGATTTTTATTATATTTCTCGCTCGATTCTTTGTAAGAATGAACATTATTTTGATTTTTTTGACATAGCATTCGCTAATTATTTCAAAGATGCAGATTTAGATTTTCCTGAAGATATTAAACAAGAGTTATGGGAGTGGCTTCAAACAAATACATCAATTTTACGCTTACCTGGTTCTTTGAAAGAATTTTTTGGGAATTTAAGTTTAAAAGAAATGGAAGAACAATTTAGGAAATTACTTAAAGAACAGGAGCAAGAACATAATTTTGGAAATAAGTGGATTGGTACTCAAGGAGAGTCAAAATTTGGACACTCGGGTTTAAATATAGATGGTTTAAGAATTGGTGGTAACTATGGTATTCATAGTGCTTTGAAAATTGCTCAGAAAAGGATTTTTAAGGATTATAGAAAAGATTTAGTAGTTGATACGCGACAAATAAAAATTGCTTTAAAACGACTAAAAAGATTAGATGAAATCGGTAAAAAAGATGAATTAGATCTCCCAAAAACCATCCATGAGACTGGACGTAATGGTGGTGACATTGAATTAATTTTTAATAAAAGGAAAAAAAATAATATTAAACTTTTACTTTTAATGGATGTTGGCGGAACAATGGACATCTATATACATCAGGTAAACCTCTTATTCTCCGCTGCTAATAACATATCACATTGGAAGGTTTTTAAGTATTTTTACTTTCATAATTGTATATATAATTATTTGTATGATAATGCCAAGCGAAATATAGATCAAGCTATAGAATTCGAAGATTTATTAAAAAAATACGATGATTCTTATCGGGTAATAATAGTGGGGGATCAAACCATGCATCGGAGCGAATTAGTTAATCCTCATGGCGCTCTTTATGATGATGTGAGTAGTAAAAAACCGGGAATATATTATCTCAACGAAATTGCAAAACATTATAAAAAAAATGTGATTTGGCTAAACCCTGAACCACTTAGATTTGAATGGATGTCGTGGACCAAAATGAAAATCTCTAAAATCATTCCATCTTTCCCACTTACTATTCAAGGTATTGAAAAAGCTATGGATTACTTAAGAACTGGTGGTAAAAATCAATACACTACAGTAGACCTACTTAAGGATGTACCTCTAGCGTTATTTTAAAAATTATGTATTAATTGATAATTCTTATTACTCTTCTCTTTAAATAGACAATTACTCCAATAATAATAATGAGCGTTAAAAATAAGCAGATAGGATATCCTGCAATTTTTTTAGCATCTCCATCTTTTTTTATATCAGTAGAAGAGATTCCAAGTTGATCATCCTCAGAGAATTGCACAATAACATCATCAGTATAAAGTAATTCAATTTTTGTAGGAGTCTTTGAAAGACTATATTTTAGGGTAGTTGTACCATTTATCCAAACTTGTTCTTTAAATAATTCATTTTGACGATGATATATAATTAAGGGAATTTTTTGAGAATAATAATAATCATTCGCGTTTTCGTTTAAATCAGTAATCGTAATATTAATTTCTCGCATGTTTGAGTCAAAGTTGATCTCCTCGAAACTATATTTTGGTAAATATTCATTATTAAACCAAGGTAAAAAGTACCAATCCAGAGAATATCCTACAATAGATTCAAAGCATCTCTGTAAATCACTCAAAGTAGCAATTTCAAAATAGAATTCTTTCACAAAATTATTTAATCCTATAAGAAAAGTATCCATGCCTATAAATCGTCTCAAATAATCGAATATTACTGGTGTCTTCTGATATGTTACATATACATAATTACCAGAACCTGCTACAAAATCCCCAATTGATTGGTTGATTTTATTTGGTAAACCATTATTTAAATAATACTCCCTAACCGTTTCTAAATAATAGTGTGGGTTTAAAAGTTGCCACTCTGGGTGTTTCAAATCTCTATAATAATCGGTAATCCATATAGTTAACCCTTCGTCTAAGAAAGCCCAATCTACCTCATCATTTCCGACGAGCTGATAAAACCATTGATGACCTATTTCATGTACAATTACCATTTCAAGGTAGAAATCTGGTGCATAATTTGGCCAATATTTTATATTGTTGGCGATATAAACTTGGCAAGGATATTCCATTCCCCCAGCCCAACTGTATTCTTCAACAATATTAAGTGTATTATAAGGATAAATACCAAATGTGTTATTAAAAAGTTCTACTGTATCTTTCGCTAAATTCAAAGCTTCTAAACTCCACAACCAATCATCTTCTGGAAGAAAAAATGTCGAAATATTAACATTTTTAAACATTTCTGATTCTACTTCAAAATATTTAGATGCGGAAAATGTGACTTCACGAACTGGATAATGTGGATCATAATGAAGTATCTTTCTTGCTCCTATATATGAAACGCTTAAAAGTTCACCAGTAGCAGCAACAATCATGTCATTAGGGACTTCAATATAAAAATCATAATAAGCCATATCAAAATAAAAAGGATCTCCATCGTGGTAATAAGGATCGACATTCCATCCATCATATTTGTCATAGACACAGGGCATTGGATAACTATTAGCAAATTTATAAATTCGGTTATTATCCGTATCTGTACCATTTACATTAGAACGATCATAACCTCCATCGGGAAGGATAATATTAAATTCTATACTAAATTGTGCTCTTTCTCCTGGGATCAATGCACTTGACAGAGTTACCCACATTAGATGTTCCTCAGGAAGGACTTCATATTCTAGTTCTGTTTTGGGATTAGTTAAATTAGTAATATTGAAGATTTCAATATTTCCCGGTCGATTATCATATCTCATCCCAAAAACATAAAGATGAAATGGTAATCTATCAAAGGTTGCTGGATCATTGTTGTAATAATCCACTGTTAGACTTCCTAAAATACTGTCAGTTGTTTCATTTAAAATCACTGATAAAGTGTAATTTGAACATTTAAAATTGGTGAAATTCCCTTTCGAATATTGATCATAGTCGGAAAATTTGAGAGTTTGTGAGGTTATCATATGCTTATTCACATTTTTAATGCATGTAGGCTCATTATGAAATTGAACAAACATAGGTATTATAAAAAGACCTAATAAAGCAATAAAAATTGCTACAGGATTTTTATTTGCCATAATAAAAAAAAAAGATATTTTGACAATATTTATAGTTTGGCACTTGTCTAAGAACTATTATAGATTAGATGATACTTTTTTCTAAGTAAACCAAATAATATTCCTTAAAATCAAATGTATTCGTCTCAATATTGTTGAGACAATAATCTTCAAAATACAAACGTTTAAATAATGAAATATAATTATATATAATTATAATCAATTACAAATAATTAAAACATATCATTGATTTTAAATGCCACATAATTGGGAAATTGGTAAAGAAGCAAAAGAATTAGATCAAAAATCTATATCAGAAAGAATTAAGATTGGAAAGCATTCTATCAAAAAGATCATTGGGGCATTATTAATTTATGGTTTTACCATGACTTTATTCTATTTTTTTCTATAAGGTCTGAAAAATATGGAATTGATCTTATCTATAATTATTTTAGCCTTTTTATTTGAATCTATGGATTCTATGGCAGGTATGGGGTTCGGTACTGCGTTATCCCCCTTATTATTTTTATTTGGATATAGTCCACTTCAAGTAGTTCCAACTATCTTAATTTCAGAGGCAATCACAGGGATAATCGATACTTTCTTTGATCATGAATTTAAGAATGTTCATTATTCTTTCCATCCTTTAAATGATGCCACTAAGATCACCTTAATAATGTCATTTTTTGGTGCTTTAGCTATATTCAACTCGGTTATAATGGTTTATATGGCAATAAGACTACCTGATTTCTTAATTAAAATCTATGTTGCTGTCCTCGTCATTTTTATGGGAATTTCAGGATTAATCAGAATAAAATTAACTAAAATTAAGCAATCTAAGAGACATCTCAAATTGTTAATAGGATTTTCGGCTTTGGCAGGTTTTAATAAGGGTATTGGGGGTGGTGGTTATGGTCCAGTAATAACTATGGGTCAAATATTTTCAGGTGTTTATGAAAAAAGTGCTACTGCTATAGTTTCATTTGCAGAATCACTAGTTTCTATTGTGGGTATTTTAACTTTCTTCCTTATCAGTTTTGCTGGTGTTAAAGTTGATTTGGTTCTTTTGCCCTCCCTATTTACAGGTGGATTTATTGCTGCTATTTTTGCCCCATATTTAGTAAGGGTATTCCCTAATAAAATCTGGAAATATTTTATACCTATTTATGCGTTTGGAATAGGTTTGTTTTCTTTATTAAATATATTACTATAATAATAATCTTTGAATTTCAAATAATGGTAAAAAATGGTTTTAAATTAACTTAATGATCCTTTTTAGAACTCAATCTATTCAATCGTGATTTTAATATTTTTCTCGATATTATGACCTATATTTTTTTCAATAATTTTATTTTGTAAGCCTTCTAAAAATTTATCTATCTTTTTCTTGTATCGCCACTGAATAGCAGCTATTTTGAAATCCTCTTTTAAACTTAAATTTTCAATATAAAACCTATTTTCTTTTCCTAATTTCATTTTATATTCCTATCACTTCTTTATCTAAATACTTTCATCTTAAATATTCTTTTAAAACTCTACAAATTCTTTATGTCTAATAACTTATCTTATGATTAAAACATCGCAAGGGGTATTTTTTAATATTTTTAACGATCGAGTCCCAAGAAATGATTTTTTCAATTTAGAATGATGCCCATTACACCCTAAGATAACAAGATCAAATTCTTCTTCTTCTACTGTCTTTTTAATATAATCCTCAGGGGTATAATCTTCAATTAGTCGAGATTCTACGGAGATATGTGATCTGTCAAAGATTTTCTTAGTTTCTTTTAATATTTCTTTCCCTAATTCTTTACGAGAATCCTCGGTAATTGTATAATTATTGGATAGAAGATTGTTTTCAGGATAAAATATTGAGGGATATTTATTATGTTTCAATGAATGGAACATCACTATCTTGGAATCCCAATCTTTTTGAAAATCAACAATTTGCTTAGCTGCATTGTCTGAATAGGCTGAACCGTCAGTAGCAAATAAGATTTTCTTATATATTTAAACCACCTCATACTTTTTGTTTAAATAAAAAATTTAATTCATTTTTTTCATAAGGGTATTTTAATGAATTAAAATAGTTTTCACAAATTTTTATTAAGTTATTTCTTATGTTTTCTTTAACAATATCTGCCCTTTTGATGATTTCTTTTATCTTGGGAGATATAATCAAATTTTCTTTTAAAATTTCTGACTCTATAATTTGATTTAAGGAAGGACTAAAATTTTTTTTAACCGTTTTCATTAAAATATTGAGTAAATCAGATCCATAAATGTCAAATTCTCTTGGCAAGACAATAATAATAACTATTTTATCAAAATTCTCTTCCTTGATTCTTGGCTTTCTTTTTTTTCGTTCTAAAAAAATTTTAAATTTTTTTGCGAAATAAACTTTTTCATTATAAACTAAATTAACTTGCTCAAAACCTCTTAGATTTTCTGAATTAAGAAACCAGATTGGATGAAATTTTATTGGACGTATTTGATTTTCATTCTTTTCAATAAATTCGTTTGAAAAAATTAAAATTGGAATTAATCCTTTAATTTCATTAAAGTGTAATATATAAATCTGGCAAAATTCTGAGAGTAAAGCCAAATTACAACCTTCACTTATTTATTTTTTTATAAGATTTTTATTAATTTTGATAATATATTTTAATAAAATGTATTTATTTTGTTTGTATTCACAAATATTATATACAACTTTGAATATATAAGATTTATGAAACCAGTCGCTTTATTATTGATAAACGATAAATCATGCAAAAATAATCATCTAATCACACAATATAACCAAAAAAATTATAGAAATTGTAAGAAATAATCTAATATGATCATAGAAATATTGCATTTTTCCTATTTTTCTTTTTTAAATTAGATTTAATATAATATGCTGGATAAAAAAAAGCTATAATTTATTATATCAAACAATTTACGAGTAACTAGATTAATAAACGGAAAATATCTATTCTTATCTCCAATTTTATACAATATCTTATGAAAAGGTCATATTTGCTTAATTACTTCTTTCAAAATAAATTCATTGAAGGCTCCAATCATTACACCTTTATTCACAAAAATCTCCCCATTTAATTCAATGTTTTTATGTAAAAGTTTACCATTTTTAAAGAAAATTAATGCAGGTATTGCCTTTATATTTAAAACTTTAGTTAATTTACTATTGTCACCTATATCTATTTCTCTTAAGTTTATAATACCTTTATCCCTAAACTTTTCTAATATTGTAGAAAGTAATGTACAGGATTTACACCACTTAGAACATAACACAATTAAATATAAACCTTCATTAGGAATATAGATTCCATACTTTTTCAAAAATTTTTCTTTAATATAATAACCTCTATTTCTTATTATTGAGTAATTTTGATATTGAGATTGATTTTAGGACTAATATCTTACAATATGAAACTAAACTACTCTTATTCTATGATTTGAAAAATTACATTTAGATAAAGTTTTAATTTTTCATTGATTCCCCTTTAATACATTTAGATTTCAATTTTTTTCAATTGTCTAATGATTAAGCTCAATGCTTTAACTTCGCGAAGCAGTCTTCACAAAAAAAAATCCTTCGCATTTTTGTTGCATCCCACACCATATGACCTGACTTATGTTTCGTCTCACAACCCCAACACACTTTATTCACTTTGGTATCGACAAAGTATTCATTATTCGCATGATATGTGTCATCTTTTATTATTTCTTTATAACTCCTCAATTTTCAATACGTCACTGTTATATTAATTTTGAATTATTATTCATAATACATATTAAAATATAGCCATTTTTATTTAAGCTTTTTGAATAAATTTCAGTTTTGGATTTTTATACTACAATAAATTTAATTTATTTTTGTGCTTAAAAGTAATTAATTTTGAATAAATTATTATATCGAATATTGTATGAAAAATTTAAAAATTATAATATTTATTCAACATGAAAAAGATTTTATGTTGAAAATACAATTAATCACAATACTACATAAAATGTAGTGATATATGATCAATCATGGAATTTGACTAGCAGTTTTTTTAAACATCACCTATATGAATAATTAATTTGAAAATATTGTCAAATTTTTGTTTTAAATTGTTTTGAAACCATTAATACTCGGAATCTAAATCTTCTCTTATATAATCACTTAACAATAGGTTATGAATGATTATTCATAAGAGTTAAATATAATTAATAATTTTAAACCATAATATAAAATTTTAATAAAAAAGAATGAGTGTAGGACATATGAATCGAATAATTGGAATTCCATCTGATGGACCTGAAATATCTGACAATATATCACCTCATTTCGGACATTGTAACTATTTCATTGGAATCGAAATATCAGATGGCAATCAGTTTAAAAAAGCTTTTAGCCTACCTAACAATGGCCATTCTGGGTGCATGGAACCTGTTATTAACATGAAACAAAGAAATGTGACTGATATGATATTAACGGGTATTGGAATGCGTCCATTCATGGGTTTTCAACAAGTTAATATAAATTTATATCAAGGAGTTAATGGAAGTATTGAACAAAATATTAAAATGCTATTAGAAGGAAAGCTTAGATCACTAAACGACGCTAGCTGTGGAAATAACTCGGATCATGCCCATACTCATTAAATTATAATATAAATTAATTTTGATAGAGAAAGATGAATAAGGATGCCAAGTTTTAAAGAAACCTATGATGCCATAAAGGCAGATTGGAACGCTGGTGAAAAGAATTTTAATATTGAATGTGAAATGTTACAAGAGGGCATGCAAGTTAAATGTATAATGGGTAATCCTGGGGGAGACCCTTTTGAATTACTTATTGATGCCCCTGGAGGATTAGATGGTTCTAATCAGGGACCATCACCATTATTAGTTATTTTGTCCTCTATTGGTGCTTGTATTATTGCTGTCACTAAATTCTGGGCTAAAATAATGGATATAAACATCGAAGAATTGAAAGTTTTTTCACGCGGCCATATAAATTTAGGTGCAATCTTTGGAATCGATGATTCAAAAATAGCAGGCTATGATAAACTTGAACCTGTTATTAGGATCAAAGCAGATGCTTCAGAAGAAAAGATTAACGAATTAATGGAAAAGGTATTTACTCATTGCCCTGTTATTACCAATTTTGGTGGAGCTTCTAAAATTCAGCCAAAAGTCCAAATTAGAAAATAAACAATATTCCCTTTTTTTTTTGTATTATTTAAAAGTGCAAACTAATTCTTTAAATTAATATTTCTTCTAAGAATTTATCATGGAAAATGAAAAATTATTTCCAATATACATAAATCCAAATTTATGCGTACGATGTCAACGATGTATGTATAGTTGTTCGAATAAAGCTATTTTTTTTAAAAATTCACTTCGATATGTGAATTACAATAAATGTCAAGGATGTTTAAAATGTGTGGATGTTTGTGAGCATGGTGCTATTGAAGTTATATCCGTTAAGGCAGGGAAATTGGTGGGGTTTCATATTGACCATGAAAAATGCAGGTTATGTAAACTCTGTATAAATGAGGATTTTTGTTTTCAAAATTTATTTTTGCTTAAAAAAAACAAAGAAACAGGAGAAGAAAGGATAAAATTTCAAGATGGAGATTTCCAAAAATGTTCACAGTGTTTAAAATGTTTTAAAGAGTGCCCCTACAATGCTATTCTACCAGAATTTATTTAATATCACAAAAATAAACATCTTTAGTTTCTTACATGAAGATTGTTAATATATTTAAAAAAAATGATATTAAGATTAAATTCAAGAAAAAAATAAAAAAAGTATTTATTAGACTGAATTTATGATATGTAATTGATATAAAATTAATTGAGCAAATAATAGAAAAAAGGTGAGTGTATTGAGCCAAAGAGGCCAGAGAGGTGGTGGTAGAAGAGGACAGAGTGGCGGGAGAGGTAGAATGGGTGGCTCTAAAGCTGCTGGTCCAGATGGTCAATGTATATGTCCTAATTGTAATACAATTATTTCTCATCAAGCAGGTATTCCTTGTTATAATCAAACATGCCCGAAATGTGGAGCTAAAATGACTAGAAAATAAATAAAAATATGAAACCTTCTATACCTCAAAAATATTTCACCAATCAAATAAGAATATTTTGATTCTTCTATATTTAATTCTATAAATTTTGCTCATTTTTCTTTTGCGATAAAAGGGATATTAGATATAGGTTTTTATTGTTGTGGTACTGCATAAACCTTTTTTAAAAAAAGGAAAGTAAAATTATTATTCTCTATATTCCATTTATTATTTAAATTAACTGAGGAATATAATTAAAATTGAAGAGCAAAGACAGAATATGTAAATGGTATCCTGTTTGCCCAATTAAATATTTTGTTGATCATGGGAAACTTGACCGAAAATGGGTTGAAATTTATTGTTTAATTGGAAATAAAGAGTGTATCAGATATAAATTAGAAGAAAGTGGAAAATATCATCCTGATAATATGTTACCTAATGGTGAAATTAAGAATGATCTTTATTACTAGTTTATCTATTAATATGATTCTGATCATTTAATATAAATAGAATATAATCTTGAAAAGAAAACTCAAGATTAAATTCAGCACGATTTATGTCTGCCTACATAAATCTTTTTGCAATTTCAATAGCTCTTATTTTAGTCTTTACACTAACAAATGAATAATGCTCACGCAAAATAATCATATGGAAGAATTATGGATTTAATCCAGCTCCAACTATAAGAACTCTGTATGTTAATTCATGGATTTTTTTTGTGTATACTGTAAGCATAAATCGATTTAAGTTTTGCTCTGCGATGTCATCTTTAATAATCTTTTGCCTGGGATCGCTGCATGTAAAATCATTACATTTTGCTATCATCAAATTCGATAACGTTTCTGCAAAATCTCTAATAACATTGCAATCAACAATCCTCAGACAGTATTTTATGTATATTGTAATTTCGAGTAAAATATATTCGCAATCTTCAAACACATTCACTTCTGAGAAATTTAATTTTATATCTTGAGTATTATAAATTAAAATAAGAATGATTAAAATGTCTAATTGAATAAGCTTCACTAAAATCTCATCTCATCGAACCTACTTCGCTTTTATATGTTAATAGTGAAAATTTATTCGACATATTTATAAATATTAAGTTACATATATAAAATGAAGAGATAGTATATATTGGAAAATTACAAATAAAATTAAATCGAATTTTATTCGAAATGTTAGATAATAATAAAAAAGAACAAATAAAATTATCTTATCCAGATAATTTAGCTGCTACTGATGAAATTGAAGTCTATGAAAGATTAAAGAAAGAGGATTTTCCAAAAGTAAATCCTTTTGAAATGGCAAAAAAACAAATCGATATTGTTGCAGAAAAGATGGGATTAAATGAAAATATTAGGAAATATCTCAAAAGAGTAGAGCGCTCTTTAATTGTATCTGTCCCAATAAAGATGGATGATGGAAGTATTGAAATCTTCGAAGGATATAGAGTGCAACACTCGACTGTTCGAGGACCTGGTAAAGGAGGGATCAGATTTGCTCCAACTGTTAATCTTGATGAAGTTAAAGCATTAGCGACTTGGATGACGTGGAAGTGTAGCTTATTAAATCTTCCTTTAGGAGGCGCTAAAGGGGGCGTATGTGTAGAGCCTAAAAAATTATCTAAAAACGAATTAGAAAGGTTAACGCGGAGATATACAGCAGAAATTATAAACTTTATAGGGCCTGATATGGATATACCTGCTCCAGATATTAATACAAATGCACAAATAATGGCTTGGATTATGGATACATATTCTATGAATAAAGGGAGAGCCATTCCTGGAGTAGTAACAGGGAAACCAATAGAAATAGGAGGTTCAATTGGGAGAGAAACAGCAACAGGAATGGGTTTATTTTATATACTTGAAGCATTGTGTAATAAAATGAATAAAGATCTAAAAAGTCAAACAATTGTTGTGCAGGGCTTTGGCAATGTCGGAGGAAATATTGCAAAAATTTTATACGATAATGGATGTAATATTATTGCTGTATCAGATATTTCTGGAGGATTATATGCAAAAAAGGGATTAAATATTAATGAATTATTAGAATGGAGCAATAAAAATAAATTCTTGAAGGATTTTAAAAATGGACTCTATAAATTTATCAGTAATGAAAATATCCTCACACTAAAATGTGATGTTTTAATTCCTGCAGCAGTAGAGAATCAAATAAATCAATTAAACGCTTATGATGTAAATTGTAAAATTATATTAGAGGGTGCTAATGGACCAACTACTCCAGAAGCAGATGATATCTTAAATAAAAAAGGGATAGTAATAGTGCCTGATATCCTTGCCAATGCAGGAGGTGTATGTGTCTCTTATTTTGAGTATATCCAAGATATACATAGCTATTTTTGGAGTTTAGAAAGAATTAATCACGAATTAAAGCATATTCTTACTAATGCATTTAAAGAAGTTTATAGAATTTCAAAAGAAAAGAACGTGAGTCTAAGAATAGCATCATATATTATTGCCATTTCAAGATTAGCTAAAGCAATTGATTTGAGAGGATTTTTTCCTTGAATTAACTATTCTGATAACAAATAAAATATTAAAGAGCTTTTTTACTAGAATTCAGTTTTCTTTTTTAACACTAAAATTTATTTTATCAGTCATTTTAAAAATGTCTATAAAGCTTGATACATGAATTGGTAATTGGATTCCATCAAGGGTTTTTATTTCTTCATTAATAAATCTCCAGAGATTTTTTTCATCTTTAGCTATAACTTTTACTAATAAATTATAATCACCAGTAGAAGATGCAACTAATTGTATCTCATCATATTTGGAGAGTTTTCTCGCAATATAATCTAATTTTAATGGATCTATAGAGAGACCAAGAATAGCTATAGAATCATATCCCACTTTAAAAGGATCCACAAGTGTATCAAATTTTTTTATGATACCTTCTTTTATCATATTCTGTACTCTGTTATGTATGGTACTAGCAGCCAAATTCACTTTTTTACTTAAATCCTTATAAGAGATTCTATAATTTTCTTGTAATAATTCAAGAATTTCTTTATCTTTATCATCAAATATTTGTTTTATATCTTTATCTATTTTCTTTTCAGATTCAATTTTGTGTCGTTCAATAGCATATAAAATTGCTCGTATTAAACTTGAACCATTAAGTTCATCTTTTATTATATAGTCCTGAGCGCCTTTTTGAAGAGATTTTAAAGCAAAATCCTTATCATCTAAACCAGTTAAAATAATTATAGGAATCGTGTTCGTAATATTCAAGACTTTATCTAATGTAGATTCTCTATCACTATCCGGTAGAGTCAAATCTAATAGAACAATATCTAAAATTTTGCTTTTGAGATGATTTATACTTTCAGAAAGCCTTTGTTTTGATTCTAAATTAAATTTAAAATCTTCAGAAGATTTTAATAATTCTTCAATGAGACGCACGTCAGCTTTATTATCTTCAATTAATAGTATATTAATTTTTTTTTTTTCGATTGTTTTTCACCAATAAATAATTTTTAGGTTTCGAATCGACCTTAAGACATTTTACATTCTTTGTTCCTTATTCTGAATAATATTCATTTTAATATTTATAATTTTTTTAAAGGACTTCGAATAAGTTAAACTTTTTTTTTTCTGAACTTTTAATGGAATAGAGTAAGTTAAAATATTTTTAAAATGATATATTATAAATTGAAATCTCATTTTTTCAATTAATAATATTCATTTCTTTATTCGATAAAATTTATTTTCTATTGGACAATATTCTTAATAATGAAGAATTTATCCTCAGATAATTAAATGAGAGATCTCAATTTTTATTTTGAATATAAATTTTTAGTTTTTAAGATTTTCTCCTATTCTGCTTCAAAAATTTAAATAAAAAATTTTTATTATGATTAAGAAAATGCATGAAATGCACTTAAAACTTAAGCAAGAAGGAACGAAAATATTTATTATTTTTATTTTAATAATAATTTCATGTTTATTAATTTATTTTTTCGAGATAATATTAAGAACATCACTATTAATAGCACATTTCTTTTATTTTCCTTCGATTTTAGCATGTTTATGGTGGAAAAGAAAAGGTTTAATTATTCCTATTTTTTTAGCAGTAGTTTTAATTATTTTTAATCTCATCCCTGAAGATGAAATTTTTAATCTAGAAATTCTAAATACTTTTTTGAGAGCAGTCTCATTAATTATAGTTGGAATAGTAGTATCTTTATTATCTGAGCATATTTCAAAAAGAGGATTTGAATTTAATGAAATAATGGAAGATTTAAAGCGTTCAAATGAGGATTTACAACAGTTTGCCTATGTAGCTTCACATGATCTACAGGAACCTTTAAGAGCAATTGTAAGCTTTTCTCAACTTTTAGAAGATAGATATAAAGATCAAATAGATAAGGATGGTAAAGAATTCATTCACTTTATTACAGACGGAGCAAAAAAAATGAATACGCTTATTAAGGATTTATTAACTTATTCGAGAATCACAACACAACCTAAATCTCCTAAATTAACTAATCTTAAGGATGTTATTCAAGATGCATTATTTAATTTACAAGAATCAATTAAACAAAGTGAGGCGATTATAACTTATGATGATATGCCAGTTCTAAAAGTAGATAGAACTCAGTTTATTCAACTATTTCAGAATTTGCTTAGTAATGCAATAAAATTTCGAAGACAAGAACCACCGAAGATACATATTGGAGTAAAAAGAACTAATAATGAGTGGTTATTTGCAATAAAAGATAATGGAATAGGCATTGAGTCAAAATATTTTGATAAGCTTTTTAATATTTTTTACCGGTTACATACTAAGGAAGAATATCCAGGTACAGGGATTGGTTTACCTATATGTAAAAAGATAGTTCAACGATATGGTGGAAAAATATGGGTAGAATCTGAATTTGGAAAAGGATCAACATTTTACTTTACAATTTTTCAATCAAAAAATAAAGATTAAAGGTATAAAATTGTGATTCAATACAATAGAGTAAAAGCTAAAATCTTACTTGTAGAAGATAATGCAGCAGATATCCGTCTGACTACAGAAGTTCTACAAAAGAATAGTATTGTAAGTAAATTAGATGTAGTAAGGGATGGTGTTGAAGCAATAGAATTTTTAAAAAAGCGGGGAAAATATTCTAATGCAAAAAGACCGAATTTAATTTTATTAGACTTAAACTTGCCAAAAAGAGATGGATTTTACGTATTGGAAGAAATTAAGAATGATGAAGAATTAAAAAAGATTCCAGTTGTAATTTTAACAGTGTCTGACGCTAGAGAGGATTTGATAAAAGCCTATAATCTCCATGCTAATTGTTATATAATCAAGCCTTTAGAAATGAGGGAATTTTATAAGATTGTTAATTCAATTGTGAATTTTTGGTTTACTATAGTAAAAAATTTTGAGATTGAATAATTCGATTATAACATACAAACTCTTTTGAAATTTACCTGTTTTTCTAAAGAGGAACAAAAATTTTCTTCTATTTTTATGGTTATTAAGCAATTTTTATTGAACTTGTGGATTTATAAACATCTAATAAGTTAGATACATGAATTTGAGGCTTGATTCCATTTATTGTTTTGATTTTTACATTTATGAAATTCCAGAGCGATTTTTCATCCCTAGCAATTATCTGAGCGATAATATCATGATCTCCAGTTGAAATCGCAACAAGTTGAGTTTCTTCATAGGAGGCAATCTTATTTGCGATATCATTCATTCTTATTGGATCTACTGAAAGACCTACTATTGCTATCGTATTATACCCAATTTTCGCGGGATCTATAGTTGTTGCAAACTGCTTAATTATTTCTTCTTCAATCATCTTTTTTACTCTATTATGAATTGTACTCGCTGCTAATTTTAGCTTTTCTGCTAATTCTCGATATGAGATCTTATTATTATTTTGTAAAATATTTAAAATTTCCTTATCTTTTTCATCCATAGAGTGGCAATTCCAGGGATAATTTTTACGATCATCATTAAAAATAATTCCATGCTCTATTGAAAATCCATCACATCTGTGATAAATCTTTCTACCTAGCGAATATTCTTCTCCACACTTAGGACAGGTTACTATAATAATCAGCTCGTTTCTATTGCTTGAAATTTGGAATTTAAAATTAATTTTTATTATTAATCTGAAAAAAATTCATTTCAGTCTTTTTATTAATTTGACATTAATTTAGTTTTTCTAATAAAATATATGTGATCTATATTATTTAAATCTATCGAAGATAGTTCGGATATCAAATATTATTACCGTATATTATTTACTTTCACTTAGATCCCTCTGTATAATGTTCGATAGATTAAGATAAGAAGTACCTATGATGGTAAAAATGCTTATTTCGCTAAACTTTAGAAATTATATTCAAATTAATATCTCAGATAATTGATTGATCAACTTAAGATGTTTATTGTATAGATTAACTCTTAATAAAGAACATTTGATAATAGAAAATATTAATTTTAAAGAAGTAAGAGTAAAAGTTATTTTAGTTAAATTTAGTTTTTAAGAATTTATCTATCACCTTTGCTGTTTTATATCCAGCAACTATAGCAGAAATTACTGTAGCAGTCCCTGTGGTTATGTCTCCACCTGCGAAAACATCTTCGATATTTGTCCTCCCAAACTCATCAGTCTCTATATATCCATCTTTATTTAATTTTAATTCAGGAATAGTTTTTAATAAAATTGAATTAGCATGAGTTCCAATTGCTAGAATAATTGTATCTGCTTTGATTAAGTATTCAGAATTTTTAATTGGTATTGGTCTACGACGCCCAGATTGATCAGGTTCACATAATCTCATTTTAATAACCTCCATTTCTTTTACTGATTCACTTTCATCTCCAATAATTCTTATCGGATTTGTTAAGAATTGAAATTTAATTCCTTCTTCTATTGCATGTTGATATTCTTCCTTTCTTGCTGGCATCTCAACCTTACTTCGTCTATATACTATTATAACTTTTTGAGCACCTAATCTTAAAGCGACTCGGGCAGAATCTAATGCTGAATTTCCACCACCTATAACAACTACAATCTTTCCAATCTTGATGGGAGTATCATATTCTGGAAATTTATAGGCTTTCATTAAATTAACTCTCGTAAGGAATTCATTAGCAGTAAGAACACCATTTAAATTAGTTCCGGGAATATTTAAAATGATCGGTAAGCCTGCCCCAATTACTATAAAAAATGCTTTAAATCCCATATCTCTCAAGTCATCAATAGTTAAAGTCTTTCCGATAACACAATTATATTTTATTTCAATATTTAGATTTTTTAATGTATTAATCTCATCTTCCACAATTTTTTTTGGTAATCGAAATTCGGGGATTCCATACATAAGAACACCACCCCCAGCGTGAAGAGCTTCAAAAATTGTAGTATTATACCCTTTTTTAGCAAGTTTAGTAGCGCAAGCTAAACCAGCTGGACCTGATCCTATAATTGCAACTTTTAAATAATTTGATGGTACCAAAGTTGGATTGGCTATTACTAAATTTTCTTTTTCCCAATCCCCAACAAATCTTTCAAGAGCTCCAATTGCAATCGACTTTCCATTCTTTCCTAAAATACAAAGTTTTTCACAATGGATTTCTTGAGGGCAAACTCTGCCACATATAGATGGAAAAAAATTATATTCTTTAAGATGTATTAACGCATTTCTAAAATCATTATCTTTGATATATTTTATAAAACCAGGAATGTCAATATTAATAGGACACCCCAACATACATTTGGGATCTTTACACCCAAGACAGCGTTGAGCTTCAAGATTAGCCATTACAGGGGTGTATCCTAAGGAAATTTCATTGAAATTTAAAATCCTTTCACGAATTTCTTGTGTAACCATTTTTTGTCTTGAAATTTTTTTAAATCCTTGGAACTTAATTGTTCTCTCTTCTCAACTTTAGTCATCGTCTAACTTCTATTATTTTTGCTAATGATTTACAATTTAAGTAGAAATTTAATAATCAATATATTCTATATATCTTTTTTATCGAATAAAATTCGAATTAATGTTTGTAAAGATTTATTAAATCGGTTTATATTTACGCTTAATTTAAATTAATCATATTATTTAAACATACTGAACAAAGTTCGGTTAAACATCAATTAAGCTGAATCCAATACTGAGAAATTAAGAATTGATGAATAAATATGAATTAAAGAAAAATATGTTTAAATTCAGGTTCAATGACGTGCCACGATCCTTGTATATCGTGTGGTACATATTAATTTTGGTGATAAAATACACTATATAATGATAATAAAACAATACCCCAATTTCAAATTAAATATTTAGTAAGAATATTATTCTCTGTTCCAAAATTATAATTTAATTTAACTGAGGAATATTTCTAAAATTGAAGCGCAAAAACAGAATATCTAAATGGTAATTTTTGTGCCCAATTTTGTATTTTATTGATCATGGGAAACTTGACTGAAAATGGGTTGAAAATTATTGTCTAATTGGAAATAAAGAGTGTATTAGATATAAGCTTAAAGAAAGTGGAAAGTATCATCTATATAATTTTAGCCAAATTACTAATCTGATTTATTTTTTTACTATAAAAAGAATATAATCTTAAAAAGAAAATTTCAAGATAAATCTATAATCTACAGGAATCATTAATGATGAAAATGATGGTGTTCGTAGTCATCATCAGCTTCAGTATGAATTTTATCAACCCCATAACCTTTACCTCCTCCTGGAGAACAAAGACTTTCTCCGCCCTCTAAAGTTCCGTCTAATATTTTTTTGATAACATCATCAATTCTCCCAGTTACACCTACAATTACTTCAATTCCATATTGGTTAAAAAAAGCTTCGGCTCTACGACCCATACCTCCCGCAATCAAGCAATTTGCGCCTTGTTGATTTACAAATTGGGGTATACTTCCTACAGAATGTCCAGGATTTGGAAGCACTTTTTTTTCAATTACCTTATTATCTTCAATCGTGATAAAAGTAAACTCTGGCGCTCGACCAAAATGAGCACAAACATTTCCTGAATCTGAACTAATAGCTATTTTCATTTTTTTTCAATTTTTTTTTTAATATATATAGGGATTTATAAAATTTAAGTTTAATGAATAATTATTCATAAAACAATTCTATTAATTCTTTCTTCTTTTATTATATTTAGAACATTATTAAACAAAAATGAAAAATTAAAATACCTTTAATAAATGATTTTTAATAATTATGAATAACAATTAATAATAAAAATTTAAATGAATTCTTATACAAAAGGGTATTAATTGGAGAAATAGTCATTATCATAATTTTGGTGATTTGGTATCGGAAGAAGGAGACATCGAAGATGGGTTACCTATACACCTAATAATATTTATTTTTCAAGTGATCCTCCTAAATCAGAAGATTCAGTAATATTAACCGTAGCTGAATTTGAGGCTATGCGACTTAAGCATTTTATAGGTTTAAATCAGAAAGTAGCTGCTGATAGAATGGGAATTAGTCAACCTACATTTTCTAGAATTCTCGAAAGTGCACATCAAAAAAATACTTTAGCACTACTTGAGGGAAAACAAATTAAAGTGTATGGGGGTAATGTGGACTACTATAAACCAAGCTTTTTAGGATATGGATGTCAAGATTGTAATTATGAATGGGAAGATGAAAATGCATCTAAAGATAGGAAGGTTAATTGTGTTAAATGTAATTCTAATAATGTATATTTTCTAGTAAAAGAGTTTATATAGTTTTTGAAGCCTTGAACCTTAAAAAAGAGAGTAATTAAATTACGATAAAGAGTTATCCCATACTATTTCTTTTAGATTCTTATAAATTTCTTTGATAGCTAAACTTGCTTTAGAATCTGGAGCATAATCTATTACTGCTTCAGCAAAAGACATTGCTTTTGGGATTGTTAAATCAAATGGTATTTTTCCTATTATTTTATACTCCGTTTCAATTATAAATTTATTAAAATCTTTTTGAAAAGGGCTTTCTAAATCCGCTTTATTAACGAGTACCCCAAAGGGAATATTAAATTGTTCAATGACTTCTATAACTCGAACTAGATCATGTAATCCAGAGGGAGTGGGTTCACATATGGTAACCACATAATCTAAATTTGCTACCATCGCAATTACCGGACAACCTATTCCTGGAGGTCCATCGATTAAAATCAGATTACTCCTGTCAAATTCATCTATGTCTTTTACATATTCTTTAGCATCTGAGACTAATTTTCCCGAAGTGGTGCTCCCTAATCGAGTTTTCCCATATACCAAGGGGATTCCCAATTTACTTTTATATAAGATTATCTCTCCGCTTTTAACCGGATTTATTTCGAAAGCATGCTGAGGACACAATACTTTACACGCTCCACAACCTTCACATTTCAAATAGTCAATTATGGGAACAGAATTTTGATCGTTCCAATTTAATGCATTAAACTCACAAAAATGATTATCAATGCATTCTTTACAATTAATACATTCATCTTCTAAAAATTCTGCTTTCAGAGTAGTAAAAGTATCTTCTTTTTTTATTTTAGATTCATCTTCAGGAGGGAGAATAATCGCTAAATTTGGTGCATCAACATCACAATCCAACACGATGACTTCCGTCATTGAATCCTTTTTTGCTAGGCTTGCTAATGATGCGGTAATTGAAGTTTTACCCACTCCTCCTTTGCCTGAAACTATACCCACTATTTTTCTTTCCATATTATTATTCTCCTTCTGCGGATTTTCCATCAATTTTTAACCACATTTTTAAGTTAATATATATCTCGGTAAATGCAATGAACCCAGGGCCATTCCTGTCAAAATTATTACTTTTATCCATAAGGGGTGTTCCAAGACAGTAAGAATTCACAATATCCGCATCTAAAGGAATATCACCCAAAATCTCAATGCTTTCATCTTGTAATTCTTTTAAAAATTGATCTCTAAAACCTAATAATGATGATCTATTCACTATTACCTTGGAATCCTTTCCCAATAAATTTATCAATTCCATTATCCTTAATAAATCTAGTTTACCAAATTTGGTGGGTTCTGTAATAGGAATTGCCACATCTGATGTATCAATCAAAAGTTCGACATCACAATGAGCTCCTGGTGCAGTATCTAAAATGACGATATCGTATTTGTTTGGGGTTTCAGTTATAATTTCTTCAAGGTTTTCTACAAGTTCTTCCACTATTCCTGCTGAACGAGCTTCTGAAGGTTTCAATTCACCAAGTATTAGCGACATTCCATTAATTTCAGTAGAGTATGTCCATCCTATCGTTTTAAAATCAGGTTCAATTGCGTTTTCTGGACATATCTTATAGCATAATCTACAGCCGTTGCAAAGATTTAACATGGGGATTGGAATTGCATTCTCTATATGTAATAGAGCATGACTTGTACAATTCTGAGCGCATAATCCACATCGAGAACACTTGTCCTCTACAATTTTGGGCATGAAAAAAGGAACACTTGTTTTATTCTCAAGTTCTCCCTTTAATAAGAGATATGTATTAGGATTCTCCACATCTCCATCAATAAGAAGTACTTTATATCCCTCATTTTTGAACATAACAGCGATATTTACAGCGCATAAGGTCTTTCCGGTTCCTCCCTTACCCCCCGTAATACAAATTATTATAGGCTTATTACTACTCATAAGAAAATATTTATTTTTTATTAATTCCTAGCTTTTCTAAGGGCGATTTCCGCCACCCATACCACGACCACCGCCCATGCCACGACCACCGCCCATGCCACGACCACCGCCCATACCATAATGAGATGCTACATTTGAGGTAGTAATTTTTTGTAGTTTTCCTTCTATAAAGAGATTTATAACTTCTTTTATGGACGTTTGTCTATTGGGGGCTTGAAAAATATCTATATTCAAAGAATTAAGTCCATTTGATGCATTTGGACCTAAAAAGCCTACTATTACCACATTAGCATTATTATTCCCAATTATCTGGGTTGCTTGCACACCTGCACCGCCCATCGCATTAGCTGCATGGTTTGGAACAGTCCTTACTGCTGTGATTTCATTATTTTCCAATTCAACAAATGTAAAACTTGGACATCTTCCAAATCGAGGACTCATATCATCGTTTAAACCGCCTTTTCCCATCGAGGGAATTCCAACAACAACCATTTTTTTCAACCTTCTTTTTTAATTGTCAAAACAAAAGTTTTTTAATTTATGAATAATTATTCATTATCAATAATTAAAGAAATTAAAAACTTATAAATTTAACCTATTTAAAACTAAACGATTAGAGAATTTAAACTTAAGAGGTGGATAAATATTCAAGATAGAGATATTCCAGATATTGATCTAAAGGAAACGATGAAACAAGGGAAAAAAGAACAAATGGACAAATTGACGGTAAGCATCGAAAAAAATATGCAAAAAATTAAACACAAACTTGTTATCATATCTGGTAAAGGTGGCGTAGGAAAAACTACTGTAGCAGTAAACTTAGCTACTAATTTAGCTAGTTATGGATTTCGCGTTGGAATCTTAGATGTTGATATTACAGGTCCGAATGTATCTAAAATGTTAGGAATCAGTCCAGATATGCGACCACGTGTCGATCCTGATGAGAGGAAGTTTTATCCGCTTAATGGCCCATTAAATATTAAAGTAATGAGTATGGCATTTCTGACCGACAATCCAGATTCACCCGTTATTTGGAGGGGACCCATGAAAATGGGTGCTGTCAGGCAATTTTTAGGGGATGCCATTTGGGGTGAACTTGATTATTTAGTATGTGATTTACCACCAGGAACTTCAGATGAGACATTAGATATTCTACAGTTGATTCCGGATGAGAATGTAATAGTGGTATCGACACCTCAAGAAGTTGCGCTTATGGATGCTCGAAAGACGATAAGAATGGCTCAGATCATGAAAAGAAATGTACTTGGGATTATTGAGAATATGTCGGGCTTTAATTGCCCGCATTGTGGAAAATATATCGATCTGTACCCTCCAGGAGGCGCACAAAAAGCAGCAAAAGATTTTGGAGTTAGACTTTTAGGGCAAATCCCTTTTGAAATTGAAGTAGGCCAACAGGGTGATAAAGGTCTACCATTTGTAGTAAAATATCCTGATAGTAGCTCCGCTAAAGCTTTTAAGGAAAGTGTTAAAAAAATTAGAGAATTATTAGAAAAGTAGTATGCCAAAGGATAATATAGATAGATGGGTAGAGGAACTCCAAAAGGAAATAAATAAAGAAACAATTGAACAATATAATGAATATATTTTTGAATTAATACAAAATCCAAAGAACTGGGGTAAACCAAAAAGTTCTGAAATAAGTGTGTGGCATGCATATGAAGGTTCATGCGGTGATACAATGCAGTTTTTTTTAAAAATTGAGAATGATATAATTAAAAAGGCTAACTTCATAACTGATGGTTGTGGGGCTACAGTTGCAGCGGGAAGTCAAACAACAATGATGATAGAAGGAAAATCGCTGCAATTTGCTGAAAATATACAACCGAATGAAATTGATGAAGCGATTGGCGGTTTACCTGAGGATCATAAACATTGTGTTGAATTAGCAGCAACAACTTTAAGAAAAGCAATTGAGAAATACAAGTACCAAAGTCAAGAAAAAGAATTTCCATAGAAAATATGAAATATGTATATGGGCCAGTACCGAGTAGGAGATTAGGAAAATCATTAGGTATTGATCCAATTCCTTCTAAAACATGCAATTATCAATGTATATATTGTCAGCTAGGAAAAACAACTAATTTCACTAATACAAGGAAAAATTATTATCCCAAAGAAGAAATTTCCCGTGAAATTGAAGATGCAATTGAATTAAATAAAAATAAATTTGATTATATCACCTTTGTAGGTAGTGGCGAACCTACATTATATAAAGATTTGAAAGATTTAATTTTAAAGGCTAAGCAATGCACGAAAAAACCAATTTGTGTAATTACAAACGGAAGTTTATTGTATAATACCGATGTCAGCAATACTTTAATGTTAGCAGATGTTGTATTACCCAGCTTAGATGCTGGAGATGAAAAATCATTCATAAAAATAAATCGACCTCATCCTGCTCTAAAATATGATGAAATAATCCAGGGATTTTTAGACTTTAAGAAAAATTTTAGTGGTAAATTCTGGGTAGAAGTAATGTTAATGAAAGGGATTAATGATACAAGTGAGGAATTACTAAAAATTAAAGAAATATTAGACTTAATAAAACCTGATAGAATTGATATTAATGTTCCTATAAGACCTCCTACAGTAGAGTGGGTTAAAATTCCGAGTAAGAATATAATTCCGATTTTAAATGAGATTTTTGATGATTATAAAAATATTAATTTTCCGGAGCAAGGTAAATTCATTACCTATTCCTTTGATTTTGAACACGAAATACTCTCAATACTAGAGAGACATCCTATGAGACAAAGTCAAATTATCGAAACTTTTTCCTCTTTTAATTTTAATAAGGATAAGATTAAAGAACAGTTAAAAAAGCTTAAAGCTCAAAACAAAATTAAAGTGACACTCTATAATAATCAAATATTTTGGAAATTGAATACAGATTAGGTATTCCATTCAAAATTTAAAGTATAATTTTACTAATTTTCGAGAAGTAGATTTTCTAATGCAGTTGATACTTCAGGAGTTAGGTGATGCTCAATTTCACATGATAATTTTTTTATCAATTCGTTATTCTCTAATTTTAGCACATTACTAAAAAAATCACATAAATTCTGAAAGGTTCGAAATATATCCTGAGCAATTTTTTTTCCTTTTTTAGTTAATCTCAAAGATTTTCTTGGTTTCCAAACTATTAGTTCTTTTGCTTTCAATTTATATAACATGTTAGTTACCGAGGGGGGTTTAACCTTTAACAATTCTGAAATTTCTGAGTTTGAGACCCAACCTCCTTTATTATGTTTTGAAATTAAGTATATTGCCTTTAAATAATCTTCATAACTCTCATTTACTTTTGTCATCTTAATCTTGTCCTTTAAAGAATGATAAAATTAAAAAAAAATTATTCTTCTTTTTCCAATTCAGTTATCCTTTTAGCGATGTCGTCCAATGCGCTTTTAATACCATTCATTTCGGATTCTAGATAGGTTTTCTCTTGCTTTAACATGGACAATTGATTTTCTTGACTAATTTGTGGTACGACTCCTGGTGTATATGGCGCATAAAAAGGGGTTCTATAACCCCAACCCCAACCTCTTCCATATCCTAAACCTCTACCACGACCCCAGCCTCTACCACGACCCCAACCTCCACCAAATCCCATCCCAGGACCTTTTGTAAACCCGGGTGTATCATAACCAGCACAGTATCCTAATGCTCTCCCAGTCATTGGACCTAATCCTCGAGGTCCAGTTCTATCTCCACCTGGCATCTTAATTTTTTCACCTCTTATGCATTAATTTTTATGAATGATTATTCATTTATATTTTCCTATTATAATAATAATTAACTACATATTTAAATATTATGAATATATATTCAAAATAGATTTTATTAAATATTTCATTAAAAATAAATCAAGTCTTATAAATAACTATATTTGCAAAATCAGCTGTTTTATAATTAATATAGAAATAAATAATATATCTACATCATTTCAATTTGAAATTTTTATTTAACATATAAAATCATTTGATAGAAATGTAGGAATATTTTTTATATTAGGTGTAACTAATATTATTTAGCAAAAAAATCACAAATGATCTTTATATATTTTAAACTTCAAAAATTGCTAAATAAGGAAAGAAAGTCTCATGGACTCGGAATTTGGGGAATACATCCCAAAATATGATAAAAAAAAATCAATTTTAAAAACTTTGATTGAATGCCCTATAGGGATAAAATTCAAAGTACAAAGAGTTAATGCAGGTTATCATGCTAAGGGAAGACTTGCTTGTTTAGGTGTTATTCCCGGAGTTGAAATAATGAAAAAAAAGACTGCTCCCTTTCGAGGACCTATTGAAGTTCTCGTTAAAGGAACCTTATTAGTGATTGGAAGAGGATTAGCATCTAAAATAGTTGTAAATGATTTATAAGTCAGAATAATTAAACTTATTCTAATTTTTTTTTAATATATCTCAAATGGTTGATACTCCATGAATTTAATCTAAGAAAAACTAATTTTTATTTAATTGAGATTAGCTTTCATTTCTAAAATATAAAACCAAGATTTATTAGAAAATAGATTATGTTAAGTATCTAAAAGAATATTAAGGTGGGAATAAGTAGACTTCATAAATGGAGCAAAAACCGTTGGAGTTGCGATTTTGAAGGATTTTATTTTAGAAGCAGATGCGATTCAATGGTTTTGAAATCTTTATCTTAATATTTTTAGGAAAAGTATCTAATATGTGAGATATATTAGTTATCTCCAATCTAAATATCAAATATTTAAATTTTAGTTTCATTCTTCTATAAAATCTTAAAATATATTAATGATATTTATAATAATATTTTTATAATTTGTTATGCCTAAATTTATATTTAATTGTTACTTTTTATTATTAAAAGACTCTTTTTATCTGGTGAATAAGAATAATAAACTCGATAACTGTTGACCGAAAGGATGAAAAATATCAACAAACATCTTTGATTAGATGTTTAACGGAATGTAAAAAAGGAGAAATGGTTCATGTCGTAAGTGTTAATGCTGGTTTTAAAGCTAAAAAGCGTCTTGCTAACTTAGGAATTTTACCTGGAGTGAAAATTATTAAAAAAGAATCCGCTCCATTAAAAGGACCATTAGAAATAAAAGTAAAAGGAACATCCATAGTGATTGGGAGAGGTCTAGCCTCTAAAATCTTAGTTAAATGTAATGAAAGATGTGAATTTTAATCCATTAGAAGATTTAATATTGGTTATTTTAAAAGATAATTAATATAATAGAAGTTTATGGATACTAAATCATGAGTTGTCATTTACCCAAGACACCAAAGCAGAAAAATAAACATGAATATAAGGATACAATTAATATAGCATTAGCTGGTAATCCAAATGTAGGTAAATCAGTGATATTCAATCAGTTGACAGGGCTGTCACAAACTATTGGAAATTGGCCAGGAAAAACAGTTGAAAAAATGGAAGGGTATATGGATTTTCTTGATTATCATTTTAATATTGTTGATCTTCCGGGTATATATTCACTATCAACTTATAGTATTGAAGAAATAGTAAGTAGAGAGTATATAGTTTCTGAAGAAGTTGATTTAATAATAAATGTTATTGATGCTACAAACTTAGAACGAAATTTATTTTTCACATTTCAACTTTTAGAGTTAAATGTTCCAATGATTCTTGCTATAAATCAAATGGATATTTTACGTAAGAGAAATATGGATATAGATATCAAGAAACTAGAAAAAATATTCAAACTCCCAGTTCTCCCCCTAGTTGCCATCCATGGAGTTGGTGTTCATCAACTTCTTGAAGAAGCAATAGAAATGGTAGCCTATCGTCATCCTCATTTACATCACGATGAAAGTATAAATGAGAAATATAAGCATCATTCACACAGCTATTCTCGGAAACATCATGTGCATAAAAAGGTGAAATCATGGCCACTTTTAAAAAATGAATTCGAATTTCCTGATTTATCTGCTATTCTCACTTTTGGTAAAGAAGTGGAAATAAGAATCAATGAAATTATAGCAAATATTCAAGATAGTCAATTCATTATAGCTAATTCTTACTATCCTTTAAGATTTATAGCAATTAAACTTCTAGAAAATGATGAAGAAATTAAAAAGTTGATTATAAACCATGAACAAACCTCAAAAATAATTTCGGTGGCTGATAACTTACGAAATGAGCTTGAAGAGATACATGGGGAAGATGTAAGTACGATAATCTCTTCAGAAATATATAATAATATTAATAAAATAATACAACAGGTTTTAGTTGTAAAACCTAAAGAGCAATCTAAGAAAGTGTCTATAGCTGACAAACTTGATCATCTTACCACTCACTCTATTTGGGGTTATGTAATCTTAATCTTGATTATTATCGGTATTTATATGTTCACATTTTCAATTGGTGGTTTCTTTGGTGGGCTTATAGAAGACTTTTATGGATTTCTAAGTGATAAAATATATCACATTTTTGGTCAAGATGATTTAGGGGTTAAGATTTTTTGGGATGGAGGTATGGGAGGATTTGTTGGAGCAGTTGGAGGTGTTTTAGTTTATGTTATTCCTTTTTTCTTAGTAATTGAAATATTACAAGATTCCGGCTATTTACCAAGAGCAGCATTTTTAATGGATAGGGTCATGCATTCCCTAGGCGTTCACGGTAAAACAATTATTCCAATGATATTAGGTTTCGGTTGCAACGTACCAGCTTGTGCAGGTTGTAGGATAATGGAAACCCAAAGAGAAAAAAAGATATCTATTGCCTTAACTTCCCTTATACCTTGTGCTGCAGTAATGACAGTAGTAATGGGATTAGTGGGGCGATATTTGGGCTTAGGATGGGTGTTTATTCTCTTTATTATAAATTTTTCAGTTATTTTAATCGTAGGTAAGATTTTAAATAGATTAATGCCAGGGCAATGTACAGAATTAATTATGGAAATGCACGATTATCGTATTCCGAATTATTCTGTAATTTTGAAGCAAACATGGATAAGGAGTAAAGAATTCATTTATAAAGCAATGCCAATTATAATTGTTACTGGAATTCTGCTGGAGATTTTATTTTTATTTCGAATATTAGATCCAATAAATATCCTTATTTCACCAATAACAGTTTATTGGTTAGGATTACCACTTATTACTGGAATCTTTTTAATTTATGGAATTCTAAGGAAAGAATTAACATTAGTTCTTTTAGCTTTATTAGCGAATTCTATGAACTTACCTCTATTGGAATTGTTAAGTCCAATTCAAATGATTATTTTTAGTCTGGTGACCATGCTTTATATCCCATGTTTTGCTACAGTCGTTTTAATAGCTAAGGAAACTAATTGGAAGTATGCTTTACAAATCGCTCTTCTTGAAATAGGGTTGGCACTTATGATTGGGGGAATAATTAATTGGGGATTTATTCTTTTTTCTAGTTTATAAATATAAACAAGTGATAAAAAAAAGAATTTAATTGGTTAATTTTTATAATAATTTAATTATACTGACTCTCTCCTATAATTTATTTGAATTATTTTTCCTTGTTTAAAATAAAACATCAAAAAATTCCATATTCTTTACGTTCTTGAGATTATTTTGAAAATAAATCGTTTTTAATTCTTCTAAAGTCTCTGATTTAAGCTTATCTAAGTGATTATAAAATTTTTCCTTTAATTGGTGGATTTCTTCTTTGAATAATTTGATTGAGTTATACACTTTATAAGATCTATTGATTGAAAAAATCTATTCTCTTTTTTCTAACGTCTCAATAGCATTTTTATTCTTATATTGGCTTTTTTTCATAATAGAACTTAAAATAGGTAAATCAGCATTTTCTAAAGAAAGGAGGGTGGCATACACTTGTATCTCAAGTTCGAAAACGTTGAATAACTGCATTGCAGAAATAATTTTCTCATTTAAATGTATTACTTTTGATTTCTTTCTTAAAGAAGCATTTGTGATTTTTTCAAAATTTATTTGATTATTAATTATAATTTCCCTAGAAGCTAAAACATCATTAAATACGTTTCTACCAATATTAGAACGAATTATTACACTATTCCAGCCGCTTTCAGAAGCGCTAACGCTTCTTATAGGGATATCTGAAAATTCAGCAATAAATTAAGGCATATAAATGATCTTTTTGCACATATCAGTATTTGAATAATGTCATTATCTCTATTAAATTTGAATTAAGACTAATGATGCTTTATATTGCTAAAATTAATGTGTAGCACATGATATGCAAGGATCAAATGCCCTAATAATAGTTTGAATTTGTTTTTTTACTAATGTTATGTCCCCTGTTTTTTCATATAATTTTTGAGCATATTTAGTAATCATTTCATTAATAAGTGGAATATTTATTTCAGTCGCAATAAAAAGTTTCAATTTAATTATTAAGCCGTTATTATCAACATAATAATGATGCATAAGAATTCCTCTTGGAGCTTCAACAAATCCGATACCCTCTGGATTTTTTATAGAACTTAAGATAGGAAATTTCTGCTTTATAGATAATGAAGGATTATCTAAAATTTTTAATGCTTGTTCTGTTTCAACTAACATTTCTAATAACTTAAGAAACTCAGAGAATAGAATATTATTTATCCAAGATTTATCAAAATTCTCAAGATACGAGGAAACTTTATCATTTCCATATGTTTCAATGATTTTAAACCTTGCAAGTGGACCCGTTAATACATTTTTTTTTTTATTAAAATGAAAATCTATCCCCCGTAAATCAGTATCCTTATCAAAATAAAGAGAATAAGATTTTTCTTGGAATTCAATTGCTTTTCTTTCCGATTCCGTGATTTTAAAAATACCAGAATATCTATCATAAATTCCAAGATTATTTATTCCAATATAAATTGGATTTGGAAGTGAATATTCATCTGGTGGAATTGAATTAGAAAAATACTCAATAAAGGATTCAATAATCATTTCTAAATTAATTGAAGCTTTTTGCATATATTTTTGGGCTATAGTAATATTCTTTCGGGAAGGTGAATAAATCACCCCACCTGGAACCGGAGAAATCAAATGTGCAGATCTCCCACCAAATAAGAATTCAATCTCATTTCCAAATTTAATTAATTCAAACAGGCTAGTTGTTAATTGTGGATTGAAATTAATTAAATCATATTGCGAAATAGGTTTTTGGTTAATATTAAAAATGGTTAGAAGATCTGGTAATGATTGAAAGAAAAAATGCATACAATGCGATTTAATTAACTCTCCACATAACAATAGACGTCTTAAAAGAATTGATTGATCACTAATTTCTACATCGTATAAATTTTCAATTGCTTTACAACTGGTGATCGCTTGTGACGCATAACATAAACCACATATTCGAGATATTAATTTTGGCATATCAAGTAATCTTTTACCTATTAAAAATTTTTCAAATCCGCGATATGCTGAAATCTCGAAATCAACATTTGAAACATTGTCATCTTGAAATAATATATTTATATTTCCATGCCCCTCAACACGGGTACAAACTTCCACTGTTTTCAGCATAATAATATCACCATTTTATTTTTGGTCTTGAAAAACGATAAAATAAATCGTTGTAATTTTTCAAATCTTCAGAAAAATGAATTAAACTTAAAAGATTGATAATATTTGACGTAAAATCTTTTGAAACAGGTCCCATACAACCTTCACACGGAATTCCATATTCTATACATTTATATTCACATCCTTCACGAGTTATGGGGCCTAAACATAAAATTCCTCTTTTTAAAAAGCATTCTGTTTCTTTATCATCAAGATTAATTTCGTTCAAATTAGGGTTAATTTTATTTATTTCATTAAAAAAATTAATCTTAACTTCCTCTCTTAATGGACAACCAGCACACATATTTTTTTCAGACAACTTAGCATCCTTGTTTTCTATTAATCTAATTAAAAAATTTCCAAATAGCTTTATTGGTGGAGGACAGCCAGGTATTATTCCCTCAATCTCAATATAACTAGAGATTGGTTCCGCGATAATTGACCTTGAAAGACTTAGGATCCCTCCGAATGCTGCACAAGAACCTAATGCATAGACCTTTTTAGCACTTTTTCGGATTTTTTTTAGAAGTGGAATTTCTTTTTCATTAGAAAGACAACCTTCTATCAGTGCAATATCACAATCTTCGATTTTCTCAGCATCGGAAATAAATGGGAAATAAATAATCCTTGTTCTTTCAAGGAATTGAGGAAAAATGTCTAATGAAATTAAAGTTGAGATGCAGCCACTGCATGATGTGAGAGAGGCGATAATAATTTTAGGCTTCAAATTTAGTCTCCTCTGATAATTGTAAATAAAAATTGTTAACGACTTCAGCAAACTTATTACCCTCAACAGCATTCATATGTTCAAGGATAATACGTTTGCTTAAATTCTCTCCTGATATACTTTTTAATATTTTAATTTTATTTTCAATTTTTTCTATTCCATCAATATATCTACAAGCGTCTTTTCTGCAACCAATTATCATTACTCCATCAAATCCCATTTCGAATGATTTAATAATGAAATTAGTATCAATCCTTCCTGTACAAGGAACTCGAATGATAAATATATTAGGATAATATGAAATTTTTTTTAAGCCAGCATTATCAGCAGCAGCATAACCACAAGAGCGACAAGAAAAAGCAATTATTTTTGGACTTCTAGTAAATTGTGAAAAAACTTCAATTGTTTTAAGTATTTTTTCTGATGTATCTAAATTGAGATCTAATGCATTTGTTGGACAGATACTTACACATGTTCCACATCCTTTGCATTTAAATTTATCAATACTTACTTTATCAGATTCTAGTGTAATAGCATTATAAGGGCAGATTTGTGAGCATAATCCACATAAACCACATTTACTTTCATCAAGTTCTATTCCAGAGAATTCTGCAATTAAATGATCTTTGAAGAGTAATGAGATTACTTTTAATGCAACATTATTAACAGTGGAAATAGTAGAATTGTAATTTAATGGACCAAATATTGTTCCTACACCATAAATTCCAGATGCTAATGTTTCTTCACTCATAAATCCATTATCATCTAAAGTAAAATCCATAACTTTTCTAAATCTTTTTAAATCTTTATTTGGGATAAACTTTAGATTTAAAACGATTAGATCGCTAGGGAATTCGATATTATCAGCTATAACGTAATTTATATCTTTATTAGATTCAATAATAATTTTATCTGCATATATAAATGCAGGGTTAGTTGTTCTCAATAAAACTTTCTCTCTCTCTTTTAATTTACTTAAATCGTAAAAAATATTAACTTCACAATTAGGGTTTTTTATTTTAATATCCTCAATATACTTTTCTGCTAAATTTTCAGAATATTCAGCAAGATATTTTGAAGGTCCAATCTCTTGGATAATAGAAATCGAATTTATGGGTTTTTTATCAGATAATCTAAGAAGTTTCCCTTCAGTAATGCCATCAGAAGCTAATATCCGCTCAAATTCAGGAGAAGTTATAATATTTTTGTGTGGATCATAATGATAAACCTCTAAATTGCTATAAAAGTCAGAACCAATAGCAATAACTTTCACACCAACTTTTATTTTGAGTTTTTCGTTTTTTTGAGTTAAATCTATTGCCTTATTAACACATGCTCGTTCACAAATTCTACAATTAAGACAATTTTTTATATCTTCTTCATCAATTATTGGGACATATGGATAAGAATGAATAAAGGGGATGTATATGACTTTCCGATTAGTTAAACCAAATTCATATTGATCTGGCTTTTCTATGCTACATACTTCAATACATTGTTTACATCCAGTACATTTTTTCACATCTATATAACGGGGTTTTTTAATTAAATCAAGCGTGAAATCCCCCACTTCTCCTGATACATTTTCGATCTCAGTATTTGTAAAAACTTCTATATTTTTTTCATTTACTAATTCACTTATTAATTCAGAAATGAAACATATCGAACAATCGCCCATATTATGAATTCGGTGCCACCTGGCAACTTTTCCTCCTAATGTTGCCGATTTTTCGATAAGATATACTTTAATTCCAGCTTTAGCTAAATTTAAAGCAAGTGAAATCCCTGCAATCCCACCTCCTAAGATGGCACAGCTCTTTTCTATTTCGACTCTCTTAATTTTTACTTTTTTTTGTAGGTTAACTCGCTCAACAGCAGCTTCAATTAATAGTTTAGCTTTTTCTAAAGAAATTGAGGGCTCTATATCTTTTTCCTTAAATTCATGTACCCAACAACATTGTTCTCTAATATTTGCTATTTCTATATTTGGTCTATCAATAACTTCATCAAATATTCGTTCAAACAGAAGTTGATGTGTTCTCGGAGAACACGCTGCTATCACAATTTTATTTAAAAAATTATCTTTGACCCAATTGGTAATTTTAGGAAAATTTTTTTGTTGACATAAATTATCGAAAACTCTAACTGAAACAACATTTTTTAATTTATTTACATAATTTTCGAGAGATATAATATTAATCACTCTTGAAATTTCTGTATTACAATTGCAGATTATAACTCCAATTCTGCTTATTTCGCTCCCTTTTGAATCTAAATACTCATCAATATATTCTCCAGAAAGGATTCTCTTATTAAGATTAAGAATTTTTAGTATACGTTTTCCATCCTCCGTAAGAAAATATGATTTTTTGTCTTTATCAATAAGTGAACTAAGTTTTTTAAGATGAAAATTCAATTGACCCGTTGTTTCCAAACCTAATTTTTCCATTAGCTCTGTATACGGGATATAGCCTGCTTTTTCTAATAGTAGTAAAATTTTCCTTCTAAAAGGATGTGATAATACAGAATATATATCCATTACTGAAATCCCTTCTTTTTTATTTTATTTCGAGTAAATAATTCTAAATTTATTAAAATTAAAATAGTAAGTTAAGCATTCAATATTGGAATTTCTATGTTACTTCTCTTAAATTGCTGAAACTTTTGATGAAGATTTCCATTGTATTATTTTATTTTTCATGATTTTATCTGTTCGCTCAATTTTAGATCGTGAGAACTGGGTGATTTTTTCTTTTATTTCGTTTATATTGTTATCATCCAAATTTAGACATTCAATTACCCCTGAATTTATCATCTTTCTGATTAGATTTATTCCTTTTCTAGTACGAGTAATCACAGTTGTATATTTATCTAATGATCCTAATCCTCCAAAAGATATATCAGCATAAATATTAGAGAAATCTCTGCAAGCTCCGCAAGCTGATCGCATGTAATTAGTTAACCTCTCAAAGGGAATATGCACCATTTTTTGAGTAGTTCCAGTATTTTTTAACTTAATAATTAGATTTTCCTTAATGTTTATTTTTTCAATGTCTTTGAATTTAATATTAAACTGGTTCTCGAATTGTGTAACTTTAGGTCTATCAAAAAAGAAGTTCTCATAGCAAAATAACCCCAAACTAATATCAATATTTTCTGATGGAATTATTCTTAGATTCTGCATGCACCTGATGGTGTAAATCTGGCATGGTGTTCCAACTAATGCTAGTTTCTTAAACCTATAACTCCTTAACTTAGGTAATGAGCTTGTATATGTGTGAAATTTTTGTAAAGTATCTAAATTTGAAGATAAATCTAATTTAATGCCTGAAGAATTTATTAAGTCCTCTCTACTTTTAGCAATTATAGCTTCTCTCGAAAAGGGAGCCTGTGTTTTTGACACAATTGCCCCATCAATTACTTTCTTTTCTATCAAATAACTAATAATTGAGTTTACAACGCCCCCATCTGTTCCATATTTTAAAAATTCTTTATCTGTAGATCGACAGGAATAAATCTTTTCAATAAACCCTATAGGCGTGGATGAAAAGTCTGAAAATTTATAAGTTTCATTGAGCTCTTCATCTAGAATATGAGTTTGTGGACATATCAAATAACAAATTCCACACTCAAGGCATTTCTCCCTATTTAAATATTCTGGAGGGGAATTGGGCCTCTTAAATCCAATCACATCATTTTCTATTGAATTGCAAAAGCTTACGCATCCTCCACACTGCTGACAAATTCCAAGTTCATGAATTTCTTCAATTAAATCCTTAAATATTTTTATTCTCATTTTTAAAAATCACCAATTTTAATTTATCAAATCAAAAATCTAACTGATTGTTTTAATAACATTTATGATCTCTATGATAATTATTATTGTCAAACTATATAAATATGACTATTCTTATATATTATGTGATCATAAATAGTAATATATAAGGATGAAATTACATCTCTTTATAACCTAAATAATAATTATATCTTAAAAAAAGATCAAACAAAGAACAGATATGGTTATTGAATTAAAAAATGACAAAATAATTTGTCAAAATAATCACAATTTTTCTTATCAGATTTTTTAAATTTTTCATAACTCATCACTTAATCGCAGTATAATATTAAAAAACAATTATAATTACTTTTTTGTAAATTATGTACTTTTTTAAATTAAAAATTTGGAATTTTATCATAAAAAATGTGGTGATTTTTTTAAAAGGTGGATTAAATGTCTGAAATAGAGACCATTGTAAGAATTGGAGTATATATCTGTAGATGAGGAGTCAATATCAGTGGTAGTATCGATTGCGATCTGGTTGGAGACTATGTTAAGGCTCTACCAAATATTATTGTTGTGAGAGTAAACGATTTTACTTGTAGTGATCCAGGACAAAAAATTATTAAAAATGATATTTTAGATTTAGACTTAAATCGGGTTGTTGTTGCCGCTTGTACACCCAAAATTCATGAATCCACCTATCGAGCAGTTTTAGTTGAAGCTGGATTAAACCCATATTACTTTCAAATGGTTAATCTCCGTGAGCATTGTTCTTTTATTCATTCAAATGATAAAAGAAGTGCTACTGAAAAAGCTATAAGATTAGTGCAAGCTGGAATAAATCGTGCGCGAAACCTAGAAATTATACCTTATAAAAAAATTTCAATGACAAAAGCAGTATTAGTTATTGGAGCTGGAATTGCGGGGATGAATGCTGCATTAGATCTAGCAAATCAAGGGATTCCTATTTTTTTAGTTGAGAAAGAAGCAACTATTGGAGGAAAAATGGCACAATTAGATAGAATCTATCCAACTGATGATTGTGCTATTTGAATTCTAGCTCCTATAATGGTTGAAGTATCAAAACATCCAAATATAACTTTGTTTACCTATAGTGATGTTGTTGAGTTTAAAGGAATTCCAGGAAATTATAATGTGAAAATTCGTAAAAATCCTCGCTATGTTAATGAATCTAAGTGCACAGGTTGCGGATTATGCACTGTTAAATGTCCTATAAAGGTACCGAGTGAATTTAATAGAGGTATAGGTGAAAGAGGAGCAATATTTATACCCTTTCCTCAAGCAGTTCCAAAACTAGCTCTAATTGATAAAAAAGTGTGTATTAACTGTAAAAATTGTGAAAGAATTTGTCCTGCTGAAGCCATTGATTTTAATCAATCAACAGAACTTTTTGATTTAAATGTGGGAGCTGTAATTATCGCTACTGGATGGGATGAATATCCAATCATGAAGAAAAATGAATACAAATATGGGATTTATCCAAATGTAATTACTCAAATCGAATTAGAACGTATGTTGAGTCCTATTGGTCCGACAGAGGGTCATGTATATAGGATCTCTGATGCAAAAATCCCCAAAACAGTAGCGATGATTCAATGTGTTGGGTCAAGATCCTTAAAAGGAAATCCCTATTGTTCTGGTGTGTGTTGAAATGTTGCTCTTAAAAATGCGCAATTATTAAAACAAGAATATCCTAAGATGGATATTGCTATATTTTATATAGACATGCGAACATGGGATAAAAGAAATGAAGAATATTATAGAAAAGCGAGAGAAGCGGGAGTAATGATGATCCGAGGTAAAGTTGGAGATATAAGAGAGGATCCAAATACAAAGAACCTAAAAATTCGAGCTTCTTCCACCCTAACAAATGATATTATTACAATGAATGCAAATTTAGTAGTATTATCAACAGGAATGGTTCCTTCTAAAAATACAGCAAAGATAATTGAGATATTAGGTTTAGAGAAAGATATCAATGGGTTTTTAACCGAGGTTCATGGATGCTTAAAGCCTCAAGAAACAACTAATATAGGTATTTTTATATGTGGATGTGCTACTGGTCCCAAAAATATCCCTTATTCAGTATCAACTGCATTAGCTGCAGCAAGTAAAGTATCTACGCTGCTTTCTAAAGATATAATAACTCAAGAATTAATCATTGCTGAAGTAAATGGCTATCTATGTGTAGGTTGCCATAGATGTGAAAAAGTCTGCAATTATAAAGCCATAAAAGTTAATGGAGAAAATATAGCTGAAGTAAACGACTTACAATGTAAAGGTTGCGGAGTTTGTGTATCATCATGCCCTGCCCGTGCAATTGATCTTAAATATTATCGAGATAATCAAATAATTGAAGAGGTAAAAGGAATTTGTAGTACTGAAATTGAATATAAAGAGGAATATATTGAATCTATTGAACTAATTTGGAAAAAAATTAAAGCATTAGCTCCTTATCAAACATAATCTGAAAAAGAATGATCCTCTTAATAAAATGTTAGTTGAGAGGAAACTTACCCACTGCAAGGGTTTTCAGGAAAAAAACAAAATTATAGTTGATATGAATTTATATCATCCGTTTAAATTAACTTAATTTATTCGAATTGATATCTATCTTTTTCTATTTGAATTTTTTTTAAGTAAACAATATATAAAATAGATTATTTAAAAAATGGTAATTAGTTTTTTTATTTCTTATTTTTTAAAGAAATTAATTTAGTATACCAATCTATTTTCTTATTCTTCCACTCACTAGTCTTATTAAATGGGACTATAAATTGCTCAATTATACCTTTTGAAAGCATATTATTTATTAGTTTTTCACCAATGTCCGTTCTAATTAATATCATCGAATATCCTTCTGGTGCTCCAGATGCTCCAACACTAATATCTGTAAATCTTCCAGTAAACTCATCACATTCATGGCAATTATTTCTAACTGCGGGATCTAGCGTTTTGATATTGATTTCAAATTCTTTATTATCTCTTGTTTGGATAAAGAAGTTCTTTTTTATCCATGTTTTCTTGATTTTAGTAGGATCTACATTAGTTTCCCTCTTTAAAATGTCATACAATTGAGTATAAATAAAATTCTCAAAACAGAAAAGACCTATTTTGTATTTAATGACATGAGCAGGTTTAATATTCAAAAATTTCATTTTGCTAACAGCCCTACATTGGCAAGGAGTTCCAACAAATGCCATTCTTAGCTGGTCAATATTAAATATCTTCTTTTTCGTAAGAATCTCTTGCGAAATGTTATACAAGTTTTTTAAAGGGAATATTTGAGGAGAAATAGAATAACGAGTACCTGCTGATTTAAATAAATCTTCTTTATCAAATATAATTTTTGGAACAGGTTCAAAATTATGGTCAAATTCTGACACAATAGCTGCATCAATTTTATGCTTTTCAAATAAATATGTTAGAATTGCTGAAACTACTCCTCCATCTTGTCCAACTTTTTCTAATGCTGAATTTGTTGTTTTAGCTGCAAGAATATTAACGATGTGTCCAATATGATCTTTAATATAATAGACATCATTTAATTCTGGTAATAATACTTTAGTTTGAGGACAAATGAAATAGCAAACACCACATTTTGTGCAATTATTAACACTTTTTTCTGATTTAAAGCCGGGAATATATCCATTCATTTCAATAACATTAAAACCTTGATTTTCACAATATGCTACACATGCTCCACACGCACAACATTTATCATTTTTAATTACTTCATTTTCAAGGTCTTCAAATGTTTTTACTTCATTGTTAAAAAAATTCTGAGTTTCTGATTCAGTCATTATAATTTTCTCTTTTTTTTAATTGGATTCCAATTCAATTAATCCTACTTTTTTAGGTATTTTAAATTCTCCTAATTCTAAAATTGTCTTTGTAAAATCTTTAATTAACTCTGAAAATTGTTTTCCCTCACTTGCTGAAATTGAGTGTAATTGAAATCTATTCTCATTAATTCCAATATATTTTATCAATTTCTTTAAATGATGCATTCTGACTTCGGTATATTCGAATCCTTTCATATAATGACAATCTCCTTTATGGCACCCTATAATTAATACTCCATCTATTCCATTGTTAAAAGCCCTTAGAACAAATGCTGGTTCAACGCGGCTAGAGCACATTACCCTAATAATTCTGATATTCGGGGGATATTGGAACCTAGAAACTCCTGCTAAATCTGCACCTGCATAACTACACCAATTACAACAAAAAACTAAAATATTTGGATCAAATTCATCATTTCCTTTTCTTTTAATTTTTAACAGTGAATATCCCCCCAAATTAAGTCACTTTATAACTAATTAAATCTATACCAGTTAATAAGTCAATCATCTTATTAATCTGAAATTTATTAAAATTATTTTGATTTATAGCGCCATTTGAACATTCTACGACGCAAGCTCCGCAACCTTTACAAAGAACTTCAATTATATGAGCCTTTCTTAAAGTTGTAGTGTATAAACCGATTTGTTTACTAATTTCAACTAATTCGATAGCATTATACGGGCAGATTTCAATACATGTGCCGCATCCTATACATTTTTCTTCGTTTATATAAGAAGTTATACATTCGGTTTCTATTTCCCCTTTAACCATTATTATTGCCGATCTACCAGCAGCTCCATATGCTTGAATAATACTTTCGCCTATCCATTTTGGCCAATGAGCGCCCCCACATAAGAAAATACCTTCTGTAGCAAAATCTATCGGCCTAAGTTTCGCATCAGCTTCTAAGAAAAATCCATCTTTATTTGTTGATACTTTTAGAAGTTTTGCCAATTGTTCAGTGCCATTAGCAGGAACTTTAGGGGTAGCCAATATTAATAGATCAGTATTATATTCTATTTCTGTTTGAGCACCTATATTTTTATATAAAATGAGAAATTTACCATTTTCATCACTGATTTTAATATCATCAATTGAACGGTATTTTTCATAAATAACTTTTTTTCGAAGTCCTCGCCATAGATTTTCAGCATTTAAATCTGAGAGTTGAAACTCTCTATATAAAATATGAATATGAGCATTAGGATTGATGCTTAATAATTTTTCAATATTTTTTAATGCTACTCCGCAACAAATATTTGAACAATAAGTTTTAATATCAACATCATCATTAAATTCGTTTCTTCTTTGATCTACACATAATATTATGGTTGCATCGTTAAATCCTGGAACGTCTACATCTTTCATTGCTGTTAATTCTGTTTGGGTAAGCACGCGTCTAGGATATTTTTCTGATAAATCTACCCATCTATTTGTCTTAATTTGCTTGGTTCCCGTAGCTACTATTATTGTACCCACTTTGAATATTTGATCTTTTGATTCATCTTGAATATTCTTAATTCTAACCTGATAATTTCCAACATAACCTTGAATATCAACCACTTCTGTGTTAAATAAAATATGAACATTAGTTCTGTTTTTCAAATCATTAATTTCCCGTAAAATTTCATTTTTTGTAATAGGTATATAATATAAATCAATAAATTCGAGTGCAACGCCTCCAAGAAAAGATTTTTTCTCTACGAGATAAATTTCAAATCCTTGGTTTGCTAAGTTATGGGCAGCACTGATGCCTGCTATTCCACCACCAATTATTAGAGTTGATTTTTTAACTTTAACTTTAATGTTTTCTAATGGTTTTAAATTAATTACTTTTGCTAAATACATTCTAATTAAATCGCATGCTTTTTTAGTTGCTTTTTTGGGTTCATTTTGATGAACCCAAGAATCTTGATTTCTTATATTTACTAGTTCAAATAAAAATGGATTCAATCCTGCCTCTCTTAAGGTTTTCTTGAAAAGTTGTTCATGAGTTCGAGGAGTACAAGAAGCAACTATAAATCTATTAAGATTATATTTTGTTATTAATTTCTTAATTCGTTCTTGGGAATCAGAACTACAAGAATACATATTTTCTTCAACATGAACTACATATGGCAATGTTGAAACATAATCTACTACTTCATTAACATTAACAATACCTCCGATATTAATTCCGCATTGACAAACCAAAATACCTACACGAGGTTCATCTTCTGGTTTTACTGGTATTTCTGGAGGATATCTTAATTCCTTTATATTTTGAAATCTAACAGAATATAATTTTTCACTAATTTTTGCAGCGCAAGCAGAACCTTCAGCGACTGCCATTTGAATATCATTAGGTTTTCTAGAATAACCTGTCACGAATACATTCTTATTTTCAAGTAAGATTATATCTTCTTCACGAATATATCCTAAATCGCTACATTCTACATTAAGTTGTTCTAATAGTTTATAGTAAGAGGGAGCTGGAGATAATGCACTAGCTAATACGGCCATATCTACTTCAAAAGTCCCAACTTTTTGTTTGTCAACATCCTCATAATATAATTTTAGCTTTCCGTTATCAAAATTTTCTTTAATATATGAAACATGACCATTAACATAGTTAACTTTATATTCGTTTTTACTTTTTTCAATAAATTCATAAAAATTTTTACCTTTAGCTCTGATTTCTGTATTAAAAATATAACATTCAATGTTTGGATCATGTTCTTTAACAACAATCGCTTCTTTAGCCGAATTCATACAACATATAGCAGAACAATATTTTTTACATTCAGGATGATGAACATCTCGAGATCCGACACATTGTATAAATGCAATAGAATGAGGATGTTTTTTATCATCTAATCTTATAATTTGACCACCAGTAGGTCCATTTGCAGATAAAAGACGCTCAAATTGCATACTTGATAAGACATTAGGAGAAGAACCTGCAAAAAAATCATATACTTCTGGCATTTTTTGAGTATATCCTGTAGCAATAACAATAGCTCCTACCTTTAAATTTATTTCTTCTGGTTTTTGTAAAAAATCTATCGCATCTGCATCACATACTTTAGCACAAAGACCACATATTTGATAATTAAAATATAAACATTTTGTATCATCAATAAGATAAACTGGAGGCACTGACGATGGAAAAGGAATATATATAGCACCTCGAGTTTTTAAATGGGTATCAAATTCGCTAGGAATCCCTTTAACTGGACAAACTTTTTCACATTCTCCACAGCCTTTACAAACATCTTCTTTAACATATCTTGGTTTTTTTACAACAGTAATAGTATAATTTCCAACTGATCCTTCAATTTTTTTAACGTAAGAATAAGAAATTAATTCTATATTTGGATTTCTATAGATATCAACCATTTTTGGAGCTAAAATGCACAAACTACAATCAAGTGTTGGAAATATTTTATCTAGTTGAGCCATAGTTCCACCTATTGTTGGTTTAATTTCAACTAAATATACTCTAAAACCTAATTTAGTGAGATCTAATGAAGTCTGTATACCTGCAATTCCACCTCCTATTACCAAAACACTACTCTGCAATTTCAACATTTATCATAGCTCCTTTAAATTTGTAGACTTGTTAATTCTAGTTTATAAGAATAATTTTAAAATAGCATTAACATTTTTCCAATAAAACTTGCTAAATCTATCACCTTTATTTTATTTCTTAATTTATTATGATCTTCATTTAAAGAATATTCGTTAATATAGCAATTAAAATGTGTTAGGCATTTTGGGCAAGGAACAATTAAATAATCGGCACCAGTATTAACAGCTTCAATAATACGATTTTTTCTTAAAATAGAGGTAAATTCATTACAATTTGTAAATGTGGAAACACCACAACAATTCGCATCATCTTTAATATTCTCCATTTCAATCAATTGTACTCCTGGAATTTGATTTATTAGTTCTCTGGGAGCATCATATAATTTTCCACCCAAACGTCCCATTCGACAAGAATCATGATATGTTACTTTAATCTCAAAATTATGAGGAAATCTAATATTTTCAAGAATTCCTTCTTTTAGAAAAAATTCAGAAAAATGAAAGACTTTAAAATCAAAATCTTCTATTACTTTTGGATAATCAAATTTCCATGTTCTATATCCTTCAGCACACCCAACAATAATTGTTTTTACTCCAGCATCTCTATAAAGCTGAGTATTGTATTCAGCAAATCTTTTGAATGTATCAACATCACCTCTTCCCCATAAAATATCATGTCCGCAACATTTATCGTTTAAAACTACTGGTGTTATTTTAATGTTATTAAGTAAATTTATTATTGTAATTGCTATATTGGTATATTTGAAATCGAAATGATAAAAAAGTTCTTCCATAAGAGGCAAACATCCAATAAAGTAAGCAATTTCGCCCGAGTCTGTCGTTTTTAATGATTTTCCCTTCAAAAATTCTAATTTATTTGGATTAATAGAATTATTTGCCATTATATTTGAAATTAAGGGGAAGAGACCATTATGAGTTTCACATTGAGCAATTTTCTCAATTTGTGTTTTATTATTTCTTAATTTCTTTCTCAACTCTAATATTAATTCAGGTATTCTTAATCCCTGATCTGCTTGATTCATTGGACAATATACATTACATTGACCACATGTGAAACAATTCCATATATTATGATTATTCAGAGTTTCTTCCAATGGAATAAAAGTTAAATCTTCAATAAACATTCTCGGATTAAAAATATTTAAATGTGAGAGTGGACAAACATTTACACATCGATTGCAATTATAACAATAATTTACACTTGCTAATACACCCTCAATTAGTCCCTCTGAAATGTGTTTGTTATATTCACTAAATTTAACTTTATTGCCAATAGAAGAATTCATAGATAATTGTCACTCACTATAAAATTCAAAATACCCACATTTATAACACTTATAACCGCTCGGTGCTTTATGTCTATATATATAGTTATTATCTTCTAGTATTGACCCACATTTCGGACAAAATTCTTTAACTTCTTTTTCTTCCACTAAAATCTATTAATCACCTATTTTTTTATACCAAAACTAATATTTTTAGTAATTAATTTAATAATTTTTACAATAATGTGTGTTTTTTTTTTAAATATTTTTTTAAAAATCACTATCTCTATAATATAAAATGTAACTCAAACTTAAAAATTCTTACTTTTAATGGAGTTATCTAATAATTATTATGATCTATCTCAATACTCAAATCACAAAAAACCATAATTATTACTTTATAAAATGATAAAAACCTATAATCTTAATAGAGATATTGACGGAAATAAACAATTTTATACTTTATCTATATACCTTATTAAAC
>JBHLOC010000027.1:0-72883 GCA_048940925.1 Promethearchaeota archaeon
TAAGATTCTTATTCCTAAAGAAAAAGTAGAAAATTTACATCAATGATGCTAATGCCGTACTAGCAGCATCCAACTTTAGGTTGATTATACCTAATTTCGCTTCTTTAGTAGTGATAATAGTCAAAATATTTCCTTTAATTTCACTAAACAATATTTTTCCTTTTTCAGATTCGATTATGGCACTGAAGAATTGCCCTTGTTCCAATTCTTTAGATGCTCGTTGACTTGCTTTTAATATTAAAGTGACCATAGCAGCAATAGCTTCTGGATCTATCCACCCAGGCAATGCACTGCCTCTAATCAATCCGAATTTTTCAATGAGAGCAGCTCCATGAACACCTTTTATTGCCTTTAAAGAATCAAGGATTTCAGTTATTTTTTGACCTTCACTCATTTAACTCAATCTGCAAGTTTTTTATTTATAATTTAAAACTTAATTATATTTAAGTATAGAAATTTTACTTAAAAAACTATTTTTTCTTACAATTTTAAATTTAGATGGGAAGGAAAAAAGTAAAAGATGTTTATAGTTTGATTATTTTACCATATTTATCGAGTATAAGAGCAATAGCAGTAATTATTATCATCATTAGGATTCCAATAAATAAATCAAGTTTAAATCCGATTATATCAACAATAAGAAAGTGAACTCCTCCGGCAAATATATAAATTATAAAAGGACTTTTTCCATAGCTATCTAATCCAAAAATTGGTTTTTGCATTTTTTTATCTAAAGCTATGAAAAAAAAAGATAGCAAAATTGATGTTCCTAAGCTAATTAGGATATATGAAAGTGTAACTTGTCTTTTATTTGGGTACCAACCAGGAATTAATACTATTAGAAGTCCTCCAATAAAACTGATAAGCCCAATTATGATATAGAATTTGTATTTCTGCATCTCGCTATAATCTTTATTTATTAATAAGAATTCACCAAGACAAGTAGAGTAAATCATTATAGCAGAAAAGCCAAATAATGTACCTAATATCCCCCCATGAATACTTGCTATAGCATAATCACGCCATCCACTGATATCAAGCATGATTTGATAAAATAATAGCATTAAAGATGCAATAATGGCTCTAATCTTAGGTTTTAACCAGAGAAAAGGTAAAGCAATTAAACCTACAGAACCTAGGGTTGGTAATACATCCCAGCAAATAATAGGCATATGATTTACTATTTTAAGTAATGCTCCTTGGACAATATATACACCTATTAACCCTAATACTAATATGATTCCATATCGGATAACGATATGTGTAACTGCTTTCTTAACTCCATCACTCTCTTTACGTTTGAAGAATGATAAAGGCATTAAAAATCCCATTAGAAAAATGAATGCAGGGGCACCCACATCAAATAAATTCATAATATGGGTTGTGGTATCATTTTCAGGATGTTCAAGAAAGAACCGAAAGGGTCCTTCACGAAGCCAAGTAGGTAAGAACATTGTTATAACAAGCCAAATCATAATAAATCCCCGGGCATGATCAATCCAATATATCCTTTTAGATTTCTTTTCCAAATCTAGCTCAGATTCATTCATTACTGACAAACCATTAAAAGGTGTATAGAAAGATATTATTATTGTAATTTATGTTCTTATTATATTTAAGAATAAATTTTTAGAATATTATCAAAAAATATCATGGAGAATATAGTTTTTAGACATTATAGCGAAGGAGATGATAAACAATTAGCTAAACTTTTTAATCTGACATTTAATAGAGATGGGATTGGTCCCATCAGAACTTTAAAAAGTTGGGTTTGGAGATATATTCGATCACCAGGCTTTGAGCCAGAAATGTGTCAAATTGCTGAAGATATTGAAAAAAAGCTAATTGTAGGTGCTGTTTATGCTAATTTAATAGAATTTATATCTCTAAATGGTAAAAATTATCTAGTTGGAGATATTAATGACGTGTCTTGTCATCCGGATTATTCTAGAAGAGGCATAGCAACAAAGTTAATGCATATGGCAATCAAATATATGAAGAAAAAAAGATGTGATTTCTCAATTCTCTCAGCGGGCTATAAAGGATTTCCAAGGATAAAGATTTACAAAAGATTGGGATTTATTGATTTAGAAAGGGGAATATCTTTTATTCAAATTCCAAATATGTATAGTTTAATTAAGGATATCTATGGATTTATTTCTTTATTTCCATTATTATTTACTTTTTCTTATCTTCCAAGAATTATTCAAAAAATGCGAATAAAGTTTAATCCATTTTTAAGAGAATTTTCTTTTGAAATAAATTACAATAGAAGGCATTTTGAATATATGAGATTAATGAATCAGATTTTACCAAAATATTATACTGGATATCGAAAATATAACAAAGAAAAATATATTTGGGAACGTATTAATGTCCCCAGTAAAAATTATAAACCAACTTATATTGTAATTAAGAAAAATAAAAAGATTATTGGAGGTGCAACAATAACCCAGCGAAATTTCCATTCTTTTAAATATAAAATAAAGTTAAAAATCGGAATAATTCAAGAAATTTTTCTTGATAAGAGTGTTTTTAAAGACAAGCATGAAATCCAATTAGGATACTTATATTTGATTGACAAGATTTTAAAAGCAGCAACACGTCGCTTCTTGTCAGTATTATTATATAATTCTGCCTTAAAGGATTATGATTTACACTTAGGCTTCAAGGCGTTTCATTTTTTAAAATTACATGATCAAGTTTTAATGATAAAAGTATTAAAAAAAAATCTTAAAATCCCCCATTTTAAGAAACCATTTTTCATTCCATTATCTGTATCTTTAGGAGGTTAAAAATTCTGTATTGAATTAAGAAAGGAAATTATCTTAGATCCTTTGATCGAAGCTATGAACTGAATTCTGAAATAATTATAGCTGAATATGAGTAAATTATATATGGACCACATGATATTTAAAAGGATTAGAACATTTTGTCTATCTAATTTATAAGTAAGCTTTTAAATAGTGACTTTTTGAAAATACAAATTAATGAGTAATTATGACAGGAAATAAAAATTTTATGGATGTGGAGGATCCAGGCATTGCAGTAATTACTGGAGCAAGTTCAGGAATTGGAGAATCGTTTGCACGAATCTTAAGTTCTCAGGGTTTTGATTTGGTTATTACTGCTCGAAGAAAAAATAGATTGGAATCCCTAGCTGCAGAATTGATGGAAAAACACGGTATTAATGTTGAGATTATTGCTGGTGATCTCTCCCAACCTGAATTTATGGAAAAACTTGCTTCATATATCGAAAATATCAATAATCTTGATGTATTGGTTAATGATGCAGGATTCGGAACAAGAGAAGCTTTTATCGACAAAAATTCCGATGTTAGTGTCTTCATGAAAATGTTAAACCTCCATTGTGGGGCGATTGTTCGCTTAATGCATGCCGCACTGAAAAAGATGCAGAGCAATGACAGAGGAGTTATTTTTAACATCTCATCTATAGCAGGATTGATATTACATGGTTCACGAGAACCAATGTATCATTCTACAAAAGGATTTATTTCAATTTTTACTGAGATGGTACAGCTTAAACTAAATTTCATTAAATCAAAAGTGAAACTTAAAAGTATTTGTCCAGGAAATACACATACCGAAATCTTTGGACCATCAGCTAGGGCTATACCTGGAAAGTTTGGTGGCCCGATGTATCCTGAAGAAGTCGTAAATATTGCGTTAGATTCGTATAAAAATAGAGATATCGTTGTTATCACAGGAGATCATAATATAGATGAAGTAATGGATTGGCGTGAGGTAGCATATAATAAACCAGGCAGATTCTTCTCAAGAGATTACACAAAATCAGGATTTGTAAAAGAAAAATGAAAAAAATTTCTCATGATATAAAATGATTAATATAATTATTGACTGATTCTTAATGCCTGTTGACCCTAAATTAGCTGCTACCGTAATATTATTGCGCGAACGAACATTAGAATTAGATTCAGAAGATGATTGTGAGTTTGAAGTATTCATGGCTAAAAGACATAAAAATGCAAGATTTATGAGCGAACACCATGTATTCCCAGGTGGTAGTATCGATGAACAAGACTTAACAAAAGAAGCAAGAACAAGATTGATAGGATTTGATAAAGACATCATTAATAATTTAAAAGAAATATGTAAGGATCCAGCAAATCTTTGGATTATAGCAATCCGCGAGCTCTTTGAAGAAACTGGGATTTTGATAGCCACAGATAAATCAGGAAACAAACTTGGAAAAATTGAAGATAAACCCAAAAAATTAAAGAAACATCAGAAAAATCTTCAAAAAAATCGTAAAACTATGACTGAAGTTCTAATTAAGGAAAATCTTTATTATAATATGAATAATTTAAGATATTTTGGAAGATTAATAACCCCTAAGGTATCACCGATTAGATTCGATACACAATTCTTTTTATGTAAATTTCCTCAAAAGCAGAATATTAATTTATTTAGAGATGAATTAATAGAAGGTTTATGGGGAACTCCAGGTCAAATTTTAGAACAATTTAAAAATAGACAGATAAAATTAATATTTCCTCAATATTCTACCCTTCAACGGCTTCAAGGGTTTAAAACGATTCAAGAGGTATTTGATAATTCGAAGAACATGTCTAGTCGTAATAGATTAAATGATTGAAGAACAAAATTAAGATTGATATAGGGATTTTTATTTCTAATTTTTACTTAAAATTAACTCCTTTCAAATCTCACTTAAAAAATATTTGATCTCTTTACTTATAAAAAGAGAAAATGTTGAATAAATTCTTGAAAATAAATCTTTTTAATTACTATTAGTATTTAAAAGGAATTTAAAAATTAAATATAAATAATTAAATTGAAATAATTAATATAGTTGAATTTAAACCAAGCATACATAAATTGGAAGTGATTTTTTTTGGGTAAAGAAATTGATCAAACTAAAAAAGTGTTTAAAGATGCTTTTGATGCTTTAAGCGATTATTTTGAAGAAAAGCGATCTGATACAGTTTTTGAAGAAGAAAAAAAAGCTAAAAAAGGAAAAGTCGCATTAGCTAACTTTTCGAAAGGTTTAATTGGCAAAACTGATAAGATAAACTTTAGAATTTTAATAGGCCAAAAGAAAGAAATTGGAGACTATATTTACGAAGCTATTTACTTAAGCGATAAAAAAGAACCTAGAATTTATATATATCAAACTAATAATGGAAAGCCTTGTAATACCATCTTAACAAATTTTAAAGAAGAAGATTGGAATGGTTATAAAAAAGTGGAAAAATATAAATCATTAACAAAATTTTTGGAAGAAGCTTTTAAAGAAGGGATTTACAACAAAGGAAAAAAAGAAAAAAAGGAAGATGCTTTAAATAGATTAATAAAAGGGCTGAAAAGATCTTTAGAAGCAGTTGAAGATGACGAGAAAGCTAAGAAAGGAGGAATGAGTCCTACTGCTAAGAAGATCGCAAAAGTAGTAGCAATAGCTGCTATTACATCAATTGCTACCGCAGCCTTAACTCCTGCTGCTGGAGTCATCGTTGAACAAATAGCTGGTGGAGGGACGATTGGAGGTGATGTAGTTGGTCAAGCTGCTGATGCTGCTGTACAAGGACTTAAAGAATTAGTTGATCCTACAAAAATAGCGAAAAAAGCTATTACTAAAGCAATAACAAAAGGTAAAGATATACCAGGTGCGGATAGGTAATAATTTAAGATAATAACCTTCTTATCTTATTATTTTTTTAATATCTTGAATTATAATTAGATAATAAATCAATTACTATAAAAAAAATAAAGTGATTTGAATTTCTCCTGTAAAAAATGCTTTAAAGGATAAAAGTTTGAATTGGGGCATCACATTTTTTACTGTCCTGACGTTCTTTTCTTTTTTTGCCACCAGTCTTGTTTTTACTGGGTTTCTTCTTTATGCGGATATCCATTTTATACTCGGAGCTTTAGTAGGGACCTATATAACTCTAAAAAATCGAAATTCAGATGAGTCATTTACAACTTATGGATTATTAGTTGGTGGTTTAGGTGGTTTTACTTCCGCTTTCTTCATTAGCCTTTATGTAACCGTCATAAATGCAATCTTTAGGGGATTTAATATTATAATTTTTCTTATTAATCTACTAAATTCTTCTATATCTGGATTAGCTATTGGATCAATAATAGGCGCAATGATGGCAGCTTATTTTAATTATAAAGAGGTAGGAAAAGAAAGAAAAAAAGAAGATATTGACGATGATTTTTTCAAAGATTTGATTGAAGAATAAACGTAATATAATTTAGATTAATTCAAATCTTTTCAATGCTTTTAAAGCAGATATAGTGGCATTAACTCTATGTTCTTCTCCCTTCCCTTCCTTAGGATCCCAACTTCTAACTAAATATAACAGGTATTAAAGTTGAAGAATTTTATGTTGTATGAGAATTTCATTACCTTAAAGTTAAAAATTGGTCTCTATAAGAGTTATATAGTATCTAGGTCTACTTTAGAATAAAAGAATTGAAGTAGAATAAAAATGAGTAAAGTAATAAAATCGGAAAGTTATCATATTTTACCATCTAGAAGGGAAAAATTAATCAATATACTTTTTAGTGAAATCATTTTTTTAAAAAAAAAATCAAAAAACTTTATAGATCAAAAGTTTTTTAAAATCTCATTAGAAAAATTAGAATACCTTTTAAATATTGTAAGAGATAACGAAACAGAGTTATCGGAAAAAAATTTTAATAAGATTATTTTAATTATCTACAAAATTTTCCAAGTTATTACAGAGGAAATAGAAATAAAAGAATAAAAAAAAAATTTAAAATTACATTAAAGAAGCAAGTGAACTTGTTAAAGTTTCTTTTTTAGGTTTACCTTCTAATAATTCTTTTTGCACTCGTTCAGCTAAAATTTGAGGTGTAAAACGATCTCCATTATTATTTATTTGCTTATAAGTTGTCCATCCTATTAATGAAAATACACGATCCCCGACTACTCTAAAAACCTCTCCTGTAATACTACTTGCCTTATCTGAAGCTAAAAACGTGACCATAGGAGCAACATTACTAGGATTGAATATATCAAATCCTCTTTTATCCTTCATACTCATTGTGCCTGCCATGGTAGGCGTTGCATCTGTAGTGAGTCTTGTTCTAGCAACAGGTACAATACAATTGACGGTAGCATATTTCTTTAATTCCATAGATGCAATATTGGTAAATGAGGCGATACCTGCCTTCGCTGCTCCATAATTAGATTGACCTACGTTTCCTAGTAAACCAGCATCCGAAGCTGTGTTAATTATTCTCCCAAAATTTCCTAAACTTTCATTAGCTTTTACTTGAGCTCTAAAATATTCAGATGCATGACGAGTCATGTTGAAAGTGCCTTTGAGATGTACTGCAATAACGTCATCAAATTCAGCTTCTGTCATATTAAAGAGCATCCTATCCCGCAGAATACCTGCATTATTTACAAGGATATCTAATTTTCCATATTCAGTTATTGCTTGCTCAATCATAGCTTTAGCTTTATTAAAATCGGTAACTGAATCATAATTTCCCACCGCTTTAACTCCTAAGTTTCTGCATTCTTCTGCAATTTGGTCAGCAACCTTAGTTTCAGCCCCGCTACCATCATGACTACCACCTAGATCATTTACTAATAAATTACAGCCTTCTTTTGCAAACAATAACGCTTCTTCACGACCTAAACCTCGTCCCGCTCCAGTGATAATAGCTACTTTACCATCTAACATTCCCATATTTATTTCTCACTTTAGATTTTATTTTAACTATTAATTTTTATTAATGTGAATAATTAACAACGATTTTTATACTTAAAAAATTTTTATAATTTAAGGTTCTAGTCCCCTTTTTTTAAATTTAACTTATGAGGAAGAAAATTTGAATCTGTTAACTCATGTATTAATGGGTATAATAGTGTAAATTAATTGTTTCAAACTATTTCTAGTTCCATTAAATCTCATCTTAACAGTCATTTTAGCTTTTTTTTCTCATTTTATAATTGATATGGTCGATTGGCTCATTTTAAGCCTGATTTATGAATTGAGAGTAAAAGATTCTAAAATAGATTGGAAAAGGAATTATTTGTTTCATACTCTATTATCTGAGTTCAGAGAAAATACATTATTTTGGTTACCAGACTAGAAATATTTAAAAGAAAAAGCTTCAATAATAGAGATTGTATTAGAAATTATTCTATTTTCAGTGGTAATTTATCTAATCCTTTAAAATCTTTAAAGTAAAATAAATGACTTTTACATTTACAATCTGATGACCCAAAATCCTGAATAAATCCCTCTGAGATTTTTAATATTTCTTTTGCTATTGTACATTCATAATTTTGATTTGTTGGAATCAGATATAAACGATAAAATATTGAAAAGGGATTATTAAGTAGATAATCGATATGCCAATGAAGCTTCTTATTTAAAAAAGATAGATGTCTCATTATTCGGTTATTTAATGTCGACGAACCTGAGTTTCCCATTGCTGACCCTATGTACAAGTAATAGCCTTCCCTGAATAGGATATTACCTAAAGCTCCAATCTCTATATAAGTGTTTTTTGAGATATAAACAACTAAAATGTATGAACCTTTCACTTGTTTTACATTTTTTTGTTAAGATATTTTAATAAAAATTAATTTCTCTTTACTTGTGTTCATTTAACATCTACTCTCCAATGTCCTTGGCATTTTCAATAGCTATAAAATCCTTTCTTAGTTTTTCTACCTAATAATCCGTCACTTACCATTTTTCTTAAGCGAGGACTTGGCTGATATTTATCTCCGAATTCTTTTGATAAATATTCTCCGATATGGAGATATACATCATTTCCAACTAGATCAGAAAGTTCTAAAGGTCCCATTGGAAAATTGAATGCTAATTTACACGCTATATCAATATCTTCGGTACTTGCAATTCCTTTCATCAACATATTGACAGCTTCGTTGCATAAAACGTATATAAGTCTTGTTGTTATGAATCCTGGTGAATCATTTACAGTTACCACAGTCTTATTTAGACTTTCAGAAAATTGTTTAGATATTTTCAAAACTTCATTAGAAGTATATTTTCCTTTAATTAACTCTATTAATTTCATCACAGAGGCAGGATTGAAGAAATGAATACCTACTATCCTCTCTTGGTATTTTGATTTTGATGCAATATCAGTAATACTCAATGACGATGTATTAGAAGCGAGAATTACCTTTCTGTCGCAAATTTCATCCAACTCAGAAAAGATTTGCTGTTTCAATGCCATGTCTTCAAATACAGCTTCTATAACAATTTGTACGTCTTTTACAGCTTCTTTTATCTTCACAGTTAAATTAATTCTGGCTAGAATATTATCTGCTTCTTCTTTTGTTATTTTATTTTTAGCTACAAAAAATCGATTTAAATTGCTTTCAATCTTACTTCTCGCTTTTTGTAATATTTCTTTATTCACATCTACTAAGGTTACATTGTAATCCTGAGTTGCTACTAACTGAGCAATTCCAGAACCCATTATTCCTGCTCCAATTACACATATGCTTTTAATTTCCATAAATCTCACTACTTTCTAAATTGATTGAAATCAGCTTTACGTTTTTCTAAAAAAGCATTCTTACCTTCCACTGCTTCATCCGTATCATAATAAAGTGATAAGCCCCCTACTCCCAGTTGTGTTACTCCTGATACACCATCAGTCTCAGCCAGAAACGCATACTTGAGCATTTTCAAAGCTGTGGGACTCTTTTCTAATAATTCTGAGCACCAATTATTCACTTCATCATCTAATTTTTCAAATGGAACGACAGCATTTACAAGTCCCATTTCTAACGCTTGCTGGGCAGTATATCGACGACATAAATACCAAATCTCCTTTGCTCGTTTAATACCTACAGCACGCATTAAGTCACCGGTTCCATACCCAGGATCAAAAGATCCAACTCGCGGTCCTGCCTGACCTAATTGGGCATGTTCTGCAGCAATACTAAGATCACAATTCACATGCCATACATGCCCTCCTCCAATTGCATAACCATTCACTCTGGCAATTACAGGTTTAGGTAACGTCCGGATTAAATAAGTTACCCGCTGCCAACCAACCTCTAATGGTAATAAAAGTTCTCCTTCATACCCACCTTTCTGCCGAGTCGTTTGGTCACCCCCTGTACAAAAAGCTTTTTCCCCTATACCCGTAAATACCACCACTCCGATTTCATTATCCCAACATTGGTTAAAGGCATCAATCAATTCATAAACAGCATCTAAATTGCATGCGTTATACCGTTCAGGACGATTTATAGTTATACGAGCAACTCTATCTTTTTTTTCAAATATAATTTCTTTATAGTTCATTCTTAAATTTCACATGACTTTTTTATAATTTTATTGTCTATGATTTATCATTTAAATTGATCTTAATATATTTCTTTTGGTAATTAAAGCTCAAAAAACTATGCATACAGAAAAATCTGATATTTCTACGTGAAATTTTTGTTTTATAAATGTTGTGGCATACTGTCCGACACACATCTATAAATGAAAAAGTTATTTCTAACCTATGACAGAAGTTAAGAATGACCAAATGAAAGATGAATTAAAAAAGTTGTTATATGATAAATTAGACGTTAAGCTTGTAGCTGATACCTAGACTTTAATATAATAAGAACCAAAGTATATTATGGATCCAATAAATGATGCTTATGGCCAAGAAATCTGGTCATACCTAAAAGGAAGAGAATCCTATGAAATTATTGAGAGAGATGACGGATTCATCGATATTTCAGGAGTTGTCCCCCCCGGTTACTTTAAGGATTATGAAGAATGGCCAACGTATCAAAAAATGGCAATCAAATACGTTAAAGGTCGAGTTTTAGATGTTGGAGCTGGTGCTGGAAGAGTTTCATTATATCTCCAGAAAAAGGGATTTGAAGTCCTAGCAATTGATAACTCTCCACTTGCGATCGAAGTCTGTAAGGAAAGGGGAGTGAAAAATACAAAAATATTAGCGTTTAAAGATATAGACCAGTTAAACGAAGATATCTTCGATAGTATTGTGCTTTTTGGCAATAATTTTGGTCTTTTTGGCAATTTTCACGATGGAAAAGCCATTTTAAAAAAATTAAATTCCCTAACTAACAATAATTCAATAATAATAGCAGAAAGCAATGATCCATACAAAACCGCTGACCCTGTTCACTTAAATTATCAAGAACTTAAAAGAAAGGAAGGGAAGATGCCAGGACAAATAAAAATCAGAGCTCGTTTCAGAAATTATATCGGAAATTGGTTTGAATATTTGCTTGTATCTAAAGAAGAGATGACTGAATTTTTTAAAGGGACGGGATGGACCGTTCGAGAATTCATTGAATCAGAGAGTTCTCGTTATATTGGTATTATGGAGAAGGATACAATCTCTTAGTAAAATCAAAAAAAAAAGCAGGAAAGAACAACAATTGAGATAAACTTGAGTTCTCTAAATCTATTTTTTTTTTGCGAAATGCAAACTCTAATAGTTCTTTTTCCAACCAGATTTTTTTCACTACTATACTTGTTTTACTTCAAAAAATTTCCCTTTATAAAAGGTATGTTTTTTATTTATCACTATAATAGAGAAAATGGTGTTTCACGAATTTTAATGAGAAATTAAGTGGTTGATTTTATTATTTTCGCATCAGAAAATAGTCTAGTTTACGCTTTGCTCTTTCTTGTTCTTTTATTGCTCTTTTCATCTTTCTCTCATGTTTTTTCAACAATTTTTCAATTTTTTCCTCTAATTTTTCCAATTCAGAATCTGCAGGAACTAATTCTTTTGCATAACCCGATTGTTTTAATTTCACACGACAATAAGCAACAATATTTTTAACATCCCTTTGACTAATTTTTTTTCGACTCCCACTAACTCTTTCTGATTTAGAAAGAGAGCTTTTTTTTAAAAGAAATTAAAGATCCTTGTCCTAAAGCACCCAATATTATTGTACCAACACCATGGACAAATTTTTCTCCTTTAGTTCTTGGTTTCCCGTGTGGATCAACACTCACCATTCTAATTCCTAATGATAACCTTTCTAAGTTTATTAGATTTTCAAAACCTTTGATGTTAATGAATTTATTATTGTTAAGATTTAATTCTTTTAAGTTTATTAAATTCTTTAATCCTTTAATTTCTGTTATTTTATTATTACTCAAATCTAACATTTCTAATTTAGTTAAATTATTAAACCTTCAATTTCATTAATCTGATTATTACTGAGATTTAAAACTTGTAGTTCTGTCAGCATTTCAATGTTCTTAATCTCACTGATATTTTTTATTCTTTTCCCTGAGAGATCAAGATTTAGAAGATCTACCTTAATTTTAGGGGTAAATTCCTTATTTCTATATATAACTGACATGGGTATTATTTTATTTTTTCAGATAGCATTGTAGATATTAAAAAAGATATAGGATTTCTTAAAATAAAAAATATCTCAATTTTATCGGTTTTTTAAATAGCATTTGTTTTAATTAAATCGTATATTTTTTGTTGTTTTTCAGTATTTGTAGATTCTTTAAAAAATCATTTTCTGTTTAATCTCCTGAACCATATCATGTCCTTCTTCATTAATTTCTGTGAGTAATTCTCTTAAAATCTCATTTATCGCCAATCCTCGTAATTCACATGAGATGTATAACAAAGAAAGGATTTGTTTAGCTAAAACTCGGATATTCTTAATATTATCAATTGGAATTCTAATACCTAGTGCTTTAAGATCTAATTGGGTTTCTTTTTCTTGTTGCCTTATTGCTATTAATATATCATTTTTTCTTCCTTTCCATTCTTCAGTAATCGTCCTTAGAGACATGATATATCTCTTTGTAGGACTTCCTATTCCAATAATTTCTTTAGCAAAAGTGAGTGGTTCAGAATTCCTTAAAGCTTTTAGACCAAAAGTTCTATTGAGCCTATAATTTCTGTCTAATTTAGACTTCATTTTAGAAATTTCATTAGTTAATTGCTCAATTTTAAGTGATAACTTTTCGAATTTCTCAAGAACTAAGTCTTCAACATTAGATTCATAATTACTCATATTGGACACTTTTCAAAAGTAAGTATGACACCATTTGAATAATTCTCTAATAAAACTAATTATTAAAGTATTAATCTATGAGGAATTTTTAATTTATGAATAATAGAAAAAAATTATTGATTATTAAATATAGTGTGGATTTTAACAGTTTAGTCAAAATTGTCTTCATTCTCTTGTTTTATGGAAATGTCCTCAGGTTTTTCAACTTCTTGTGTTAAATTTGAGCTCTCATCTTCTTCTCCAATAGTTTTTTTCTCACTAGATGGTTCCGTGGATAAAAGTTCTCTAACTTCAACCTTAACTTCTTCTTTTATACTTTTTTGATTTATTACATATTTACGTATCTCATAAATCCCTAACAAAATAAAAACCAAAACAAAAAAAGCAAAAACTGCGATATTTTTAACTAGATTAATCAAATCATTATTTAATATAGATAGAAAGTCACTGAAAGGGAATTGGAAAGCAGAAAAGAGATCATAAGGGAAGTTTGCAATAAATTCATATGCAACTTTTGAAAAGACTAACCAAATAATTACTGTATCAAGACCGATGCGTTTAGACTTTTGGTTTAGGATTTCTGCTTTTGATCCCATTAAAGTACTGACAGAATAAAGAATAATAAATACATCTGCTAAGATCATGCCAATAGCTCCAATATTTCCCCAAAATGTGGACGTCCGTTCTTCTCCCGTTTGGAGACTATAATAACTTATAAAAATTTTTAATACTAAAAATAAGGTGTAAATGGATGTCAAAATAAAAAATATTCCAAGCCAGGCATTGAAAATTTTCTTGAATAGATAGAATATGCAGATTGCGGAAAATCCAATAATTATGCCTCCAACAATGATATAGGCGATATTAAAGTATTGGGGAATTTCTATTGTGGTTATTGAAGTATAATCAATTAAAGATGGCCCTATAATAAAAAGATATAATAAGTATAAAGATAATGTTAATCCTCCAAAGAAAAATATAGTTCTTAAAATAGGTCTATAGGAGGGAAATCTATGTAACTTCATATCTACTTTTTTACCTGATAAATAACAAGCGTACAACATAAACCAAGATGTAAAAAAGAAATAAGAAATTACCGAAAAAGCAAATAAGACTACTAACACAATTGAGATTAAAAGCATTATAGGTAAAGATATTAGTAAAAATAACAGTATTTTCCAAGTCTCATATTCAGTTATATCCTTTTTAGAAATTAAGGATAATAAAAATAAGAACATCAAGAATGTCAAAAACGGTAAAAAAATTATTATACCTATTATTGGAAATAAATTAGAACCAGGTAATTGAATAATAACAATCCCAATTAAGAGCCATATTACTAAAACTAAATATCGCCAATTCTCTTTTTTGCCTAATTTTTTTAAATTTTCTATAATTTCCATAAAAAAATAGTCAAATAGGAAATATTTAAAGATTTCTTATATAAAGTTGAGTTTGTTAGAATAGATTTATTTAATATTATTCTTCGAAAAAATCAACTAGAGTTTTTTGAGTCTTAAAATTTCGATAAGATAAAGCCCACTTCTTTTTTAACTCGTTTACACTTTCAGGAGCCATACCTTGAAAATGATTATTCACAATTATAAAAATTTCATAAATTTTCGAAGATTTAATTAAAGTTTGAATATTTTGATCCAAATTTTCTAAAGCACTCTTTTGATCTCTTTGGATTCGGTTAAAAACTGTAAGTTCTCGATCTCCTATTAATCTTATATAATAATACTTCTGATCTGGCATATAATAAGGTATTAGATTAGGCATATAAGTTGTACCAAGTATTATTTGTTCACTATTGATAAATTTAGAGAGAATTTCAGGTTTAAACCAAGAGTTATCTCGTAATTCAATAATAATTTTATTTTTTAAGGGAAAAAATTTGATTAATGAACTTAATTTAAGTAAATGTTCTTTGCTAAATTTAAACCAAGGTGGAAATTGGATTAAAAATCCTAAGATTTTCTCATTTAATGGTTTGAATCTATGGAGAAATTCTGTAAGATATGAATCTAAATCTGGGTCATTTAGATTATGTGAGATTTTCTGCCATACTTTCACAATAAAGCAGAAACTTTCTGGTACACGTTCATTCCAGGTTTTTACTATCTCTTGAGATGGGAGGTTGTAAAATGAAGAGTTAATCTCAACAATTTCGAAATACTTTGAATAAAATTCTAAAAACTGAGATCTTTTTAATCTTTTTGGATAAAAAGATCCTATCCAATCTTTATAATCCCATCCAGCAGTCCCAATTTTTATCTGAACCATGAAAAAAGTAGTAGATTTTTCTTTTTATAGATATAGAATAATCTCTTTTCTAAAATAATTAGTTTTTATAAAATATTAATTATATTTGTTGTAAATAAATAAGAATAGGGAAATTAAAATGAATGAAGTTAATAATTAAGAAAAATAATATTAATAAAGATATGGTGTGAGACATCGTGAGCATAGATTGGGCAAAAGCAGAAGAAAGACCTGAAAAGAAACTTTCTATAGAAGGGAGATTATTGTTAAAGCTTAGATCAAAAATTAATAATCTAGAACAAGAATTAAACCGAAAAAGAGAAGATTTAGAAAACTATAAGTACGATTTAGGAATAATCAAAGATAAATTAGCAGGCAGAGAAAGGAGTTTAATGGAAATCACTCAAAAAAAATCCACAGCAAGAAAATCATTGGATAAAGTTAAAGAAGAAAAACTTTATACAGATATTGAGCTAGCTAAATTAAGAAAGAATAATTTTAATTTAGAAACTAAATATATGGAATCCATAGCAAAAATAGATACTCTTGAAAATCAATTGAATAATGCTGTTGAGAAATCTATGAAATTGGAGCAAGGAATCCTAAATAAGGATAAAACACTACAACAGAAGGAAGAAGAACTATTAAATAAGACAAAAGAACTTTTAAAAAAAGATGAAGAGATTCAAAATCTTAAAAATGATCTGAAATTCTGGGTAAATGAAGTAGATGTTCAAAAGAGCAAAGTACAAGAACAGATAACGATAACAATTAATCAAATTGATAAATATAAAGATCTTAAAGATGAAATGTCAAGATATATTACTGCTCAAAAAATGTTAGATAAAATTGAAAAACTAATAGTAATTAAAGGTTTTTTATCTGACAAAGAATTTGAACAACTCCTAAAAGAAAGGGAAGAATGAAAAATTAAATCTAAAGATAATTATTATTATTCTTTAGTTTGTAATCATTTTCATGCAAAATTTATAAATAATAGATTTTAAGAAAATAAATATAAGGATAAAATAATAAAAAAATTCATTAATAAATAAGGTGAAATAATAATTTCTATAGATTGGGCAAAGGCAGAAGAAAAACCTGAAAAAAAATTACCTGTTATAGGTAAAAATTTATTAGAATTGAGATCTAAGATAAATAACTTAGAGAAACAATTAACTCAAAAAACTAAAGATTTAGAAAAAACATCAAGTGAATTAAAAACTACCAAGGAAAAATTACGCGAGGCGGAGAAAAAAGGATCAGAATTATCTGAATATAAGAATTCTATGGAAAAAAGTTTTGAAAGGATTAAAGAAGAAAAATTATATGCTGATGCAGAAATTAATAAATTGCGAACATTAAAAACAGAGTTAGACACTAAATTGTCTGAAGCTAATTCAAAAATTACTGAATTTGAAGATTTGGAGAGAGAGAGGAATAGTTTTAAAGCAAATTTAGAAAAAGAAAAAAATACTATTAAAGAGGAGTTAAATCAACGAGAAAATGAACTTGAAAGTTTAAAAAAAGAATTACAAACTACTATTTCAGATAACTACGTGGAAATCGAAACACTTAAAGACGAAAAAGAGGCATTTATAAAAGAAATAAATGATCTAAAGGTAAAAATCGAATCACATGAAAAAACTATTTCAGAAGCAAAGGGGGCAGCACAACTTATGAATGAAATTAGAGATATTATGGTTCATAAAGGATTTCTTTCAGATAAAGAGTTTGAAGATTTATTAGAGAGATTAAAAATTGAATGAAATTTGCTTTTTTAATTTTTACTGATGGCAAAGCTAGTTTGGAATAACAAAAAAGACATAACCTTCAATTTAAGAAATCTAAAAAATAAATATTTCCAATTTTTTGATAATCTGGGGATCCTTACAGATAATATTTATATAGAAAACAAATTTAAAGGAGCTTCCGATGATTGGAAAAATAAATTATTTTGGGCAGACAATATAGAAGTTTTGTATTATTTGCTGAATTTTTTCGAAAATAAAATAGATTTGATTTATATTGATCCTCCTTTTTTTTCTGGAATTAATTATAAAATTGCCATTGAAGAAAAGGGCACAACTTATAATTCTATAGCATATTACGATCATTGGGATAATAATTTAGATTCTTATTTACAGATGTTATATGAAAGAATTGTTCTTTTTAAGAAATTATTATCAAAATCAGGGTTATTATTCATTCATTTAGATTGGCATGCAAGTCATTATATAAGATTAATTTTAGATGAAATTTTTGGAGAAAATAGATTTGTTAATAACATAATTTGGTATTACTATAATAAATATTCAGCTGGAAGAAAAAATCTTCCTCGCGCGCATGATAATATTCTAGTTTATTCAAAGTCTAATAATTACACATTTAACGAAATAAGAATACCTCGGAAAAAGCCTCGAAAACAATTGATGAGAGCTATGGTAAATGGTGTGTTAAAAAATGTGAAAGATGAGAATGGTCATGTTAAATATCGAATTGTAACTGATAAAAAAATGGATGATGTATGGAAAATTCCTTGTTTACAACCAGCCTCAAAGGAATTTACTGGTTTTCCCACCCAGAAACACCATAAATTACTTGAAAGAATTATTAAATTAGGATCTAATGAAAATGATTTAATTGCTGATTTTTTTTGCGGTTCAGGAACAACTTTATTGGCAGCTGAAAAATTAAATCGCAAATGGATTGGATGTGATATATCTGAATATTCAATATATCTAACTAGAAGTAGAATTTTCAAATATCAAGAAGAAAGTCAGAAGTTTCATCCGTTTGAAATTCTTACAAATTTTAACAAAACTAGAAGTAAAATTATCAAATCGGGATTTTTTCAAAAGGATCTTTCAATAAAAAGAAAGAAATAAATTTTTAGATTTAAATTAATTCTTACTTTACAAAAGAGTGAAGATTTTTTTCTTTCTTTATCCTTTCTATTAAAATGAAGCTTAACGTGATAAAATATTGACGATTTTGAAAATGAAAATTGGTGAAAAAATTAGAGATTGGAAAAAATCGTCAATTGAACGTCATGACCTTTATAACTTTGAATCAAAAATAGATTATACTTTAGAAATAACTAAAAAGAAAAATACATCATATATTCTTACTACGTATTTCTTTATTCCCAGTTCCCTACAGATAAACAAAGATTCATACAGTAAAGAGCAATTTTTTTCCGATATCAACAATAAAATCAGGTTTAAAACTCCTAAAATGTCTATAGAGGAGATATTAAATGAACGAAATGAGTTCTCTCCAATGAACACAATCCTGAAGGCATTAAAAGACATTGAATATGAGAATTCGTATGCAAATTTCATAATAACAATACAAAGAGAATTATGCTTGCTTGCAGATATAATAAAAGTTTCTTTAAGAGATCAGTACAATTACATTCAGAACAATTATGCTGAATTAGAAAAACAATATCACTTCCCAGATATGATAAATTCTTATCTCGAATCAATAAAAAAACTACAAATGGGATTGGAATTGATAGGAAATAAAATTTTAATGTCCAAAGTTTCAATAAAGTTACGTGAGGCGTTTAAGTATGCAGAAGAGTATATTAGTTTGCAGATTGAAATGTGGCTTACAAGATTTCTAAAAAATTTTGAAGACAAACTTAATCAGGAGATTAAAAATAGTATCATTGAGTTAATCGAAAAAGAGCTGGAACATCGTGAACATTTAAAGAGTTCATTAATTATTCGTGAAAATGTAAATAACGAAACTTTTTCTTACCAAGAGGGGATTACGAAAAAATATGTGCAAAGTGTTTTATATTTAGAAAAAAAGAAAAAGGATCCAAGATCCCAATCATTAGAAATATTTTATTCGATAGCTGCTGGAGCTGCAATGTTTTTTTCATTATTTTTTGGTTTTTTAATCCTTTCGTTCTTTCCTCGGTATTCTATTCCTTTTATTATTGCTACTGTTGTAATTTATATGCTAAAAGACAGGATTAAAGAAAATATTCGTGGAATTTCACAGAAAGCGGTAGGATCTCTATTCCCAGATCAGCGTATTGACATTATAGATGGATTTAATAAAGAAAAGATTGGAAAAAGTAAAGAAATTGTTAATTTTAAAAGTAAAGATACAATTCCTCCAGAAATTTTAAAAATTCGAAGATCAAGCAACATTAGTTCGTTAGAAGAGCGAGGTAAACCAGAGGAGGTTATCGAATATGAGAAAAAAATAACTTTATTCAAAAAAAAGACTAACCAATTCCTTACAAGAAGAAAAGATATATCAGATGTCATTCGTTTTAATGTCAGAGATTTTATAAGATACGCTGACGACCCAATTCAATATTTTTCTAAATGGAATGCAGATAAAAAAATAATTGAAGATATTCCTGTTTCCAAAGTATATCATTTAAATCTTGTTTTAAAGTTAACAACATATAAAGGAAGAAAAGCAAGAAAAATTCGTTTCAAAAAGTTTAGAGTTATATTAGATCAAAAGGGGATTAAAAGAGTTTCAGAACCTGAATTTACTCTATAGGAGAGTATGAACATTCCATCCTAAATAATTTGAAAGCGCTTCAATTATTATCTCTCCGACTTCATTTAGTGATGCTGCAATATGATGAGCAAAACCTTCTTTACATATTATCTTTAAAACCTCTTGTAGATTAGGGATTTCTATCACACCATATCCTCCAAAGGTCTCTAAATAATCATCAGTATAATTACCCTCAACTACGAAAGCCTTAATTTCTCCAAATAAATCATCAGTTTCCACTCGTAAAAGTGTACACGGTTGAGCTTTAATACGACCTTGAATTGCACCAAAACTTGCATCTCCTCCTTTAGAATCAGAAATAATTGGGTGAATAGTGATTCTTGTATCTTGAAAAAAAGATTTTGGTAAATTACTACAATGAAAGAGGACCATTTTATTAGGTTCTTCCCCATAATTATTATTCCAATCTAAAATTGCTGAAGGTGTTTCAGAAGCAATTTGTAGTATTAACATACTTAATAATCCAGAAATATCGGCTTCACATGCCGCTGGAATAAGCCCTTCGCTAAATATACTCATAATAGCACATGGTACAATCCCTATGTTATCTTGTATTGAAGGCCAACATTGAAGAGCAAATCCATCTAAATCATTTACTTTTACCCAATTTTCAATAACAACAGCTAATTTTGCCAACTTAAGAATGCTATTTTCTGGAAAGGAAGAGGTAGATGTATAATTCTTTATAAACTCAATCTTATCCTTTACTTTTGGATCATAATCATCTAACTGATTAATATATGCAAATATCTCTGATAAGTCTATAGATTCTATGCTTATTCCGTTGAATTCTAAAATTTTTTCACTATATCTTACCGTGTCAAAAGCATTTGGTCTAGTACCAATTTGACCTAACCTTGTATTTCGGAGTTTTTTCACAATTTTGCATACTTTCTCAAATCTCGTTAACTCTTCTTTAAAAATATCAGACTTTATAGGGCATGTGTGATATTTTGTTAAGGTAAATGGAATTCCATATTGATAAAGGACATTAGTTACAGATATTTTTCCACAAAATGCATCTCTTCGATGGCTTCTGTCCATTTTATCAATTTCATCAGAAGAAGCATGAATTAACACAGGAACATTAATGCTTGATAATTTTAGTGTATTAGCGATTGCTTTTTCGTCACCAAAATTTGGTAAAATTACTAATATTCCGAAAATTTTATCCTTATTTGCTTTGAATAAGTTAGCACATTTCTTTGCATCCTGAAAACTTTCTACAACTCCATATTTGGTATCTTCTTCACTTATAATAACATAATCATAATTTAGCTCGTTTAAAACTTCGATTATAGCACTTCTTCCTTTTTTCGCGAGGTGATCGGGAAAAACATCTCTATTTCCGACAATTACACCAAATGTAACACTTTCAAAATATTTAGTAAGAAAAGCCATTCTTTCTCTCCTAATTTATATTTTTAAAAAATTTAATTTTAATAAGTAAATTTAAGAATTTAAAACTAAAATATAAATATATTAATTACTCAATGAATTTACCTAATAAATTTATTAGAAGATTTAAAGAGCTTTGGGAGTATAAAGTCTTTCGTTATACGTTAGTTGTTCAAATATTTTACTTTATACTTGCTATTGTATTATTTTTTGTGTATTATCATGAAAAGAATGACTTTCTTATATTTTATAATGTAGGAGATATATTTCTCCACGATATTGAGCATCTTTATGATCAAACAAACTATTTATGGGATTTCAGATACTTTCCTTTATCAGCATTATTTTTTATACCATATAGCTTCTTAAATTATGAGTTAGCTTTCATAATCTTTAATTTATTCAATATAGTTCTTAATGTCTTGATTTGTATAATTCTTTATAAAATCATTATTAGAGTCCGAGGTTTCGATCATGAGGAGGATGATAAAAGGATTTTAAAATATTTATGCTTATATTGCATGTGTTTTCCAAATCTTCTTAATTTTATTTTAGGACAAATAAATTTATACATCACTTTATTCATTCTGGTATCTCTATTTATTTTTCTCAAATATAACGAAATTAAATGGCAATTTATTGGAAGTTTAATATTAGGAATAAGTATAATTATAAAACCTACCACAATTTTCTTGATACCATTCTTAATTATTATTAATTTTAATCGAGAGGAAAGAAAGCTAAAAATTGATCTTTCTAGAAGTGTTATAAGAATAATAGGAATCATTACACCAGTACTAATGAACATAATTTTCTTTCTATCGTATCCTAATTTATGGAATGGATTTTTAGCTACAAATTTTACAGGAACAAATCCAGTTGCTTTAAACTTTTCCTTTAGTATTACAAAATTAGTAATTAATTTTTGTTATTTTTATAACATTCCCTTTAATCAATTAGTTATATTGATTGTTGTCATGGTAATTTTTGGGGGATTAGGATTTGTAATTTTTGTATTTAGAAAAAACGACGAAAATTCTATTATTTATGGTTATGCTTATGGGTTGATTATTATGCTCCTTGTATATTATGATTCTTGGTACCACCATCTATTAAATTTAATACCAGTTTTAGTGATTATCATATTTAATTCACCGAGACATTCTAAAGTTTCAATTATCACATCCAGGAGTGTGCTTTTTTTTCACTTTTTTGATTTAATTTTTGTAGGAGTTTGGTATCTCGTATACCCCTTATTTCCATATAATTTTGGAAGCACTGTCTTTTTATTATTAACTTTTTATGGGATTAGTAAATATTGTTTAAAAGAGAAAACATATAAAATAAATATCGGTAATAATTATTTCGGTGAAATAAAGAAAGATGAGTGAAAGATTAAGACTAAGATCTTTTTTATTAAGTTTTTTAATTATAATAATTTTTATCTTAAGCATTATTTCAGATGGAACTGCTATTAATTATGGAGTTGGAGTTAAAAAAGAAGAAGAGTTAGTTTGGAATTGTAATGTGTGTAATAAAGACGAAATGAAAATACTTTTTGGTAATAATTGGGATAATTCAGGATTTTTCGAAGATTTAAATAGAGGATCAAAGATGAAATGGAAAATAAAAAATATTGAAATTAATGATACTTATCTAGTTATTAAGGTTGAACTTTGGAAATGGAATAGTGAAAAAAATTGGGGGATTAAAGATAGTAATTTTCAAATCATATACTTCATAAATCCAAAAACATATGTAAATGCATTAAATTTTTCTAACTATGCATTTTTAGTACCCTTTTTATTTCCCATACCTGTAAGTGAATATCTTGGAAATTTAAAATTAAATGAATGGTATGATGTAGATAACAGAGTTCTAACTACTTTAAACGTAGAAATCACTAAAGATCAGATATTGACAGATTATCCCACTAAAGATATTAAAATTATAGCAATATATAATGAACGGGGAATTCTCACTTCATATAAGCTTTATATAAAGGAAAATGTAGTTATAGTTGATATATCTTTTAATAAGTTACCCTATTTTGTAATACCAGCATTAGTTTGTCTAACAGTTTGTTTATCAACCGCAGTAATAATTTATATTTTAAAGAAGAAACAATCAATTAAAAAATATTAATGAATTTACGGTAATTTCTAAATGGAATTAAAAATAAAATTTAGAAATAAAATAGATAGATTAAAGGAACTTTGGGAATATAAAATATTTAGGTATACGATAATACTTCATGGAATTTATTTTATAATTTCTTTAATCTTAACCTTAACAATTTTTAGGATTAAGAATGATTTTCTAGTTTATTATACTGTAGGGAAAATATTTGTTACAGATATCAATGATCTTTATAATAGAGCAAATTATCTATGGCCTTTTCGTTATCTCCCTTTATCTGCTGTGATTTTTATACCTTTTTATCTTCTTGGTTTTGATTTAGGATTTATAGTATTTAATATCTTTAATTTAGTTTTTAACATATTAATCAGCCTAATTCTTTACAAATTAATTATTTTAATTCGAGGAGATGATCATGAAAAGAATGAAAAAAGGGTTATAACATATATTTGTATTTATTTCTTATCTTTGCCGCAGATTTTCAATTACATACTTGGTCAAATTAACCTTTATATCGTTTTCTTAATCCTGTTATCACTTTTTTTATATCTTAAACATGAGAATATTAAATGGCAATTTATAGCAGGATTAATTTTAGGAATTACTATAATTATTAAACCAATTACTATTTTTATGACTCCTTTTCTAATTTTATTAAAATATGATTTTAAACGTAAAAAATTCATTTTTAACTTTCTACATACAATTTCACGATTAGGTGGTGTTATATTGCCTATATCTTTAAATTTGATTATTTTTCTATCACATCCTTCTTTATTAGATGGATTCATTGATATAAATTTAGTAGGGGAAGATACTCTATATGTAAATCACTCATTTAGTTTAACAAAAATCATCCAAAACTTGTTATTTTTCATTGGAATCCCAGAAACAAGTTTATTAAATTTGCAGATTTTGATTTTTATAGCTGTTTTAATGATTATAGGGGGATTAGGATTCGTTATTTACATTTTTCGAGGTCAAATATCAGATCCTTTAATATATGGATACACATTAGGTATTTTAATAATGCTTATCGCATATTTTGATTCTTGGGATCATCATCTTTTAATATTAACGCCATTCTTGATACTAATTATATTTAATCTGCCTCGAAATTCTGATATTACAAAAAGATTTATTAAACCAAGTTTTTTCTTCTTTAATTTTTTTGACTTACTATTTATGGGAATAGCATATATTTGGTTTCATTTCAATTTTGAAAGTACGATATTTCTGTTATTAATATTTTATGGTATTTGTAAATTTTGTTTATCTACAAGACATTTACTCAATAGAGATGATTTAGAATAGAAATTATCCCCGCAATTGATATCAGTAGAGGAAAGTGCGTTCGTTTATTCAAAGGAAAAAAGGGGACTGAAAAGATCTATTATGAAAATCCACTTAATGCTGTGGATTTTTGGATAAATAAAGATGTTAAACGTTTACATTTTGTGGATTTAGATGGAGCATGGGGTTCTAGTTTGAATAAAGAAATCATTAAAGAAATGATAAAAAGAGCATCAAATAGATTAAAAGTTCAAGTTGGGGGTGGTATTAGAAATTTGCAATCTGCAAAAGAACTTATTGAAATTGGTGCTGATCGAGTGATAGTTGGAACTATGGCAATAGAGCATCCGAAAATTATACAAAAATTAGCAAATGAATTAGGTTCTGAACGAATTGTAGTTGCATTGGATTATAAACGCGGAGGAATTGTAATTCATGGATGGACAGAACAAACAGATAAAGATCCATTTACATTTGGAAAAAAAATTGCAAATTTTGGGGCAGGATATATTCTTTTCTCTTCAATTGAAGCAGATGGTACCTTCACAGGTCCAGATTTTGTAAATATTAAAAAAATGATAAATTCAGTAAATATTCCTATTTATGCTGCAGGAGGGATTCGAAACGAGAAAGACCTTATAAAATTACAGCAGATGGGTGTGTGGGGCGTCATCATTGGAAAAGCATTTTATGAACAAAAAATTCCATATTCAATATTAAAGAATTCTAAATATAATTGTTAAAATAGATTTAAAATGGAATAAATATTAGATTTATCATTGGAATATTAAAATCCACATTTATTAGTAGACAATTATTTTAACTTTGAAGAAATGATTCTAGATTTTTATCTTCCACCATTATTGGTCGTCTTTGTTCCCGCTTTTACTTTAGGCTTTCTTCATACTATTATTCCTTGCGAAGATAAAGCAATATTCATTTTTTGGTCGTTAGGAATTTCAAAAACGCCTCAAAAGAGTGTGTTTATATTAGTTCTTTATGGATTAGGTTTAATGACTGCTAATTTGACAATCGCAACTGGTACTGTTCTAATTAGTTTTATCCCTCAAATTTTTCTTCCACATATTATTCCTGAAGATCCTTTTGCTATAAATTTCTTTGGAGCGGTTACTTCTATGTTTGCTGGGGTAATTTTACTATTTTATATAACAAGAAGAGGGTATATACCCCACTCAAAACAAAAAGATGAATTAGCACAGTTAAATTGGGAAAAAAAGAAAACTCCTTATCTTTTTGGCATTATAGCTGGATTTCCACCTTGTATATTTGAACTACTAATCTATTCGTGGTGTTTACAATGGTCATTACAAGGTGGTTATGGATTTATAGATGGAATTTTCACAGTTTTTTATTTTTCGCTCGGAACATTCGTTGGACTTTTTCCTCTTGCTTTAGCAAAGCAAAGTACTTCTCAATTCATGAAATCCAGTGATAAAAAAAAAAAGAACCTAGTTTTAATTATCATGATATTTATAGTTATTATATTCAATTTGATAGTCATGATATTAAGCTTTTTACAAATCCGTGTTTTTCCAGCAGTCCCATTTTAAGTATCTCAATAAAAAAAAAATATCGATTAAATAAAAAAATTAAATACTTTTTGATTATTCTCATTGATTGGAATGACCAAAAAAATTGGTCTATTAAAATTATTTAAGCTTTAATTTTTTTATAATTATATAGATTTCTAAAATTGCAACAGGAACTAAAATAATGAAATGTTTATTCTGTGAAAGTCAAAATATCGATTATACTTGTGAACGTTGTAAATCTAATTTTTGTATTAATCATATAGCTACAACAGAAATACATGAATGCAAAAAACATAACATTATCTATTCAAAAGCAAAAGCGCTAGAACGAAATTATAAATGTACTGTGATTGAGGATAGTGAGTGTCCTGAATGTAAGTCTATTTTAAGATTAGATAGATTATCTTCAGGTCAATATTTTTTAGAATGTACTAATCCTCAATGTCCAGAATCATGGAACTCATATCTAAAAACTCCTGGTCTATTTTTTCCTTCAAAAGAAAAACTTGCAAGAGAAGCGATAAGATACAATCTTATTAAAGGAAATAAATTTACGTTATGTGGTAAGAAATTAAAGCATATAATAGGAAAGGAAATTTGTCCTAAATGTTTCTTGGATTTATTACAGAGAGCTCCAATTACGAATTTCCAAACAATTATGAATTCCTTCAATTTATCAGCTCCACAAATGATCAAATTTATTAATAAATATATGGAAGAAGAACGTATCTATGGTATTATTGATCAAAAAACCCAGATGTTTTATTATATTTCTCCTGAAATTCGCGAAAAATTACTTTCAAAATTCCATGATGAGGGAATTATTAAAGTAGAAGATTTAGGAGTAATGCTTGATATGAGTTCTGAGGTTGCTCTCAAAATAATATATAAATTAATTAACCAATTTCAAATAAAAGGATCTTTTTCTCAAGATAAAAAAATCTATTATACTCAAAAGTATATAATGGATAGTTTGATCAAAGATATCAAGAAAAATGGAAGAGTTACATTAAAGCAGCTTGCTAATAATTTCAATATCCCGAAAGAACTTATAAAATCTTTTTGCGTCAATTTAATGAGAGCTAAGGCAGTAAATGGTTATTTTGCAGATCGGGGCCATGAAATAATCACTGCAGATCAAATTTTTAAAGAAATTAAAGCATATTCAAAAGAAATTGGCTTATTTGAACTGTCTAATCTTGCTGATAAATTAAAGATTGCTGTAGAATTAGCAAGAAAAAGTCTCCATGAGCTTATTAAAATAGGTACGATTAAAGGACTCTTCACTCAAAGAAGAGAATTCATGACATACAAACATATGGAAAAGAAAATAAAAGAAATCGCTAGAGCGTATCGTACTATGCCTTTAAGAGAACTTTCTAATAGGTTAGGAGTCACTGAATCAAGTATTGAAGAAAATTTAGCCCAAATCATTGCACGGGGCGACATTGATGGGTATATTGACATGTCTAAAAGACCCTCAACCTTTGTTGCGTATAGCGTACCGCTAGACTCAAAATCTCGGGAACAACCTAAGGTTGATGAAAAAATAGATGAAGGACAGATTGAAGTTGTTCGTGATTATGATTTTATCGGTGGACAATTACACTATAAAGTAGCAGTTCGTAATAATAGTAGTATGGCAATTAATTCAGTAAAAGTGATCCTAGATGTACCTTCTAGTTATAATGTCAAACAATCTTTAATTAATATACCCGTAATTGAAGCTAAGAATTCAAGAGGAGTTGATTTCTATTTAGAGCCAAAGGAATGTGGTATTTCTTCTATAGGTGGTGATGTAATCTACAAAACAGCTGAAGGTACAAAACATACAACACATATAAGAAAAAAAGAAGTCCAAATTAAATGTCCCTTAGTTGTTTCTTGTCTATCAACTATTGAAGATATCCAGATTGCAATTCAGGATTTACCAAATGATGCTCGAGCCTTTTTAGTCGCAGATATAGATCCACGATTAGCTTTCCGAGCAGCTGTCAGAACAATAAAACGTTTTGAGGTAAGTACGGTTACTTCTCATGAAGGAAATGATTCTAAAGGAAAATATGAGGCAGAAAGTTGGCATTGTTCAGAGGCAAAAGTAGGTGGAGGGAGAATTATAACCCGAATTTATGTTTCTGAAGCTAATCAATCATTAGAAGTTCGAATTTGGGCAGCTAATCCTGGACAGTTAACAGGATTCTTAGCGAAAGTAATTGAATTATTGTTTGAAGAGATTAATCTCATTAGAAAAATTAAATCAGAAGAAAGAGAAAAAACTATTGATGTAATGGCAATTACTCAAAATCTAGCAGAAATTTCTGATTATTGTATGTTAAGATGGAAAGCCCAAAATATCCGTACTAAGCTACATGATACCTTTGTTCGAGTGAGAAAAATTATGGGAAACAATGAAGCCATTTTAGGACGGATCGAATACTGGCTCACAGAATTAAATAAATATGGGAAAGATGAGAATATTAGCGAAGAGTTGGCAGACCGCTTAGTTAACGATATAGAGAATTTTAGGAGTGTAATTGCGAGATCTATTAAAATATAAGCTTTTATTTCCCTTAAAAAAAAATTTATAAGTGTTTATATCTAATATTAATAGTAATAAGGAAATTATGGATGGTGCTTTATGCCTATAATATCGGTCTCTTTAAATGAGAGCCTTAAAAAGTTCATAAATAAATTGGTCTCGAAAAATAGATATGAAAACAAGTCAAAATTAATTCGAGACGCACTTCTGCGACTTATGTCGACAATGGATGTTTCTAGTCTTGAGATGTCCAGTGAAATTGCACCTATACCTAAAAATATTATAGGAAATATGATTATTGTTATTCCGAATGATTTTACGATTCAAAAAAAGTTAAATAAAATTGAAAATGAGTATAAGGATCAAATTGTAAGTAAGAATCAACACTACTTGGATAATAGTTTAACAATTTTCATGGTCTTCGAAGGAACACTCCAAGAATTTCAAAACCTTGTTGTCGAAGTAAACAGTATTGATGATATTAAGAATTTCAGATATTTAATTGTAAAATAATTAATTTTTCTCTTATTTTTAGTATAATATTAAATTTTCATCTTTATATTTGAGTGCTTTTTAGAATTGTGTGTGTTAAAATTATGGGAAAAAATAAATATGGAAAGGGATACCAAAAAAAAGATAAATCATCAACAAATAAGGGTTTTGGAAAAGAAGGAGCGCCGATTCGTGCTGGAAAGATAAAAGCTAGTCACATTTTGGTAGATAAATTTACCCGAGCTCAAGAGATATATGAAGATTTAAAAGCAGGTGAAGATTTTTCTAAACTTGCTCAACAATATTCTAATTGTCCCAGTAAGAAAAGAGGAGGAAATCTAGGTGAATTCTCTAAAGGTGATATGGTACCTGAATTTTGGAATGCTTCTATAAAATTAAAAATTGGAGAAATTTCTCACCCGGTTAAAACTCAATTTGGATATCATATAATTAAACGGACGGGATAAGAGAAGAATAGCCCAGCACGGATTTTCGGTAAACGAGATATTCATTATTTTTTCGAACCGTGGTCCAGGGGTATCTCCAAAATCTTAGATAGCCAGACTTATCAGGGCCCCCGATGATTGACCTCTACACCACTGGGCTTTATATGATTATTTATAATTTGATAAATCTAAAAAACTTTCTCAATTTTTTAAGTTCAAATCTATATTTCATAAGTAAATTTAAATAAATATATTTCTTTTTGAAAAATCAAATGATATCCATGAATGAAAATAGAAATACAGACGTAAAACTTTTTGGATTTAAATTAAATCAAATCTCTTCTGTAATTCTTTTTATTCTATCTTTAACTTCTTTAATAGGTTATGTACCAACAATATATAGATATATACTAGATTTAATTCGGATATTACCAATAAATCCATTAGATGATTTGATAATTCTTTTAGTTGGTTTTATTTTTTTAGTGATTCCTTTTGCAATTTTATTTTATACATTAGTTTCTTGTTTGAAATGGAGGAAATATCATATGAGTAAGGGAATTAATGGAATAAAATGGTTTGGCTTTGAAATGAATAAAACTTCTGCAACTATTCTTTTATTAATATCATTAATAGGAGTAATTGGTTTTCTAGGTGGAATCTATGTATTAATTTACATTATTGTACATACTTGGAATAGATTCTTGGATTTTTCTAGATTATTTTATTCTTTCATCCCCCTTATATTAAATTTAATTGAAACAATCATCCTCGTCATGATTTATATATATACAATGCAGAGATGCTTAAGAATAAAGAGAAAAATTGAAAAAGATGATAAGATTACCATGAGTAGAAATAGAAATGAAGTAAAATATTTTAGATTTAAATTAAACCAGATCTCTGTAATAATTCTTTTTATTCTCGCTTTGATAGCGGTTATAAATTTGATGTATCCAATATTTTCCTCAATTTTGAATTTTAGACTTGCTATAATTCCAGTTGGTATTTTAATATTAAATTTAATGAGTTTCGTCTCGCTATTGATTTTTTTAATAATTTATATTTACACATTAGTTTCTTGTTTGAAATGGAGGAAATATCATATGAGTGAAGGAATTAACGGAATAAAATGGTTTGGCTTTGAAATGAATAAAACCTCTGCAACCGTTCTTTTATTAATATCACTAATAGGATTTATTAGTTTTCTAGGTGGAATCTATGGACTAATTAATAACATCATATTTTCTTTTAAAATATACGACAATCTGTATCAAATATTTGACTATCTCAAATTTACCATAGTAAGTTTAATTGGAGATGTAATTACTTTACTTATTTACATTTATACAATTCGAAGATGTTTAAAAGTAAGAATCTTGATGAAATAATTTTATACTTAGCATGAGGAAATATTTTCTAATTTCAAAACTTGGATAAAAGATATAGCGGAATAAATTCACTATCTAGGGATTCAGAGTTCAATATTCTTGACTCCTATCCTACCAGGCTTTATATGATTTTTTAGTTTTTATAATTCGAACTCTCTAAAAAATTTTGCTTAATTTTTTTATTTTAATATTTTTGTGAATTAATCACTTTTAGACTTCATAAAAATAAGTTCTATAAGTTTTAACTTTTTTTGTCAAATAAGATAAATTTTTATAAAGTAAAGACTATTTATCTTCTTGGATTACACATACATCTTTTATGGAGGATATAAAAAGAACATATCAGTTTAAAAAACTATTTTTTTAAACCCCGTGAGATTTGCGGCTACACGCCGTATTTCGGGAAACTGGAAAAAAACCCCGTGTAAAAACTGAAAAACTTTTAAAATTAATCCTCCTAGTGTAATCCAACCTTATCCATATTATAATCATGTGATATAGGGATAACTCTTCCTCTTAGAAAAAGAAGTTAAGATTTTCTCATACTTAAAAAAAGATTAATACTCTTATACCTTCTCACTTCTTTCTTGTCTTCTCTTTTGTCTCTCTCGTATTCTTTGTAATCGCGGACTTGGCCCTTTTGGTAAACCAATAAAAGGATCGATAGGGACTTCAGAATTTCGGTGAAATTTGTAAAAATCATTATCAGGGTAAAGTGTGTCATTTAACATTACAAGGTTTTTCATGTGCCCAAAATAGCTTTGGGCTTTCTTTAATGGCATTTTATACTCATTTTCATTGAAGAATATGTTATAATCTAGATCTAAATATTCTATGTTTGTTAAGTTTTCTAGATTTTCGATTAAACTGATTTTATTTTCATAAAGATATAAGCGTCTTAATTGATGTAAATTATCTAAACCTTCAATTTTTTCAATCTGGTTATTTTGTAAATGTAATTCCTTTAGTTTATCGAATTGTTCTAAACCTTCAATTTTAGGTATCATATTATCTATGAGAATAAGAGTTTCTAAATTTTTCAAACCTTTAAAATTAGGAATTCTTCTTAATAGAACTCCAGATAGCCCAAGAGTTTTTAACAGTTTAAAAGGAGCATAATCACTATTTTTAAAAGAAAATTGATATGATCCTCTAGCCAATAAGGTAAATGTGAAGGATCTTAGTCGAGATAAATAGTGAACACAGCTAAGATTTTTAAATCTACAATTAATTAAATGAAGAGCAGTAATGGTTTGTGGAATTGGATTGTTCACTACAAAATTTTCTAAATCAAAATGATATAACACAATTGTGTTTAATGGAAGCGAGGTAGTAAATCCCGTTAGAAATACTCTATCATAATCATCAGGATTACCAGGATTTTGGATGACAAGTGTATTGTGTTCTAGGAATATTTTATCGTGATGAATTTCTCCATCTTCATAAATATATTTACAATGTATATAATCATTATTTCGAATATTTGTCATAAAAATTTCTCACCATTCATAAATTAGTATTATGTTTAAGGAAATAAATCTGGTCGTCCTTCCTCGATCTGGAATTTTCTACTGGCTTCATAGCATTCCATACAGTACCATTTTTTTAAAACGGGATTATATGTCATGTCTTTATCAATTTTCATACATACAGGACAAAAAATTATGGATGCATTAAAAGCGTAGCTCAACTCATTTTGTTTGGATGCTAATTTTTGTACTTCTTTATGCATTTTATGATATTCTGGATGATTTTTATTCCAAAAATTAGATGATTTTTGTATAATACCTTGTTGATCTAGCAAATCATTTATTACAGAGGATTCTGCTAAATTAAGCACTTCCCGTAAAACCATTCCTAATTCTTTGTAATTGCGGATTCCTGATTCTTATTGTTCGTTTCTTTTTCAATTTAAACTCCCAAACTAATCATTTTCTTGTAATATATAAAAAAATAAATATTCAAGCATGGTGAGACTTTCAACTTTCTCTAACATTATAATTTAATTTGCTTCTTAAATTGTGGAAAGATTTTATATAGCATGTCGAAATCAGTCTGACATGAGAAAAATACTGAATATTTTTGCTGTTTAGTTATAAACATAAACCTAGTATTTAAAAAACTTGGAAATAGGATTAAGGTTAAAGTATTTAGAGGATAACTCAGTTTTATGGAATAGATGTTCTATAATGGCAGGCATGTAAAAATGAGAAAACTTGAATTAGTCGAAAAGTTCTAGAATTATTAGTACATGTTTTAATTTATAATAATGTAAGATTTCAAAATTCTAAAAAAAATAAGAAAGGAAATAAAATTATTGTATTTTTTAAGTTAGATTACTTTTCCTACTCGATTCTTTTTACGCAATATAATTATAGCCACAGAGGTCAATCCTATTCCGGCTGCTGTTATTATGACTGCAATAATAGTTATAGTAATGAGAGGAACTCCTTCAGCTCGTTTTCCTGTTTGTTTTCCCAATATCTCAGGATCTACGGCGAGATATGTTTCAAACAGTTTATCTTCGTATCCAAAGGCAGAAACCATCATTTTTAAGAGGATTGGATTGTCTCCAGGTGCTACGGTTATTGGTTTTAAGGATACAGAATATAAGCCATTCCCAAGTTTAACAACATTTTCAGACACATCTGAATCATTCCACCATATCTGAAATGTTGCATTGATAATTCCCTGACCAATCTCACTTTGGACTGTAAATGTGACGATAAATTCTGTAGATGTAAAAGACTGATCAATAATATCTACATACAATAGATTATATGGAACATCTTTTATGACAACTACTTCTTCAAATCCTATATTATCAGCTTGATCAATAGCGTAAAATCTGAGAGTCACATAACCATTTGGTATGGTATCCCATAGGGTTTGATTTATTATTCCAGATAATTTCATAAAAGTTATATTAGTCTTACCTCCATCTATCGTATACCAATTTTTGTCTAAATTTAATTCTTCGACGGATATTGCATAAACAGGAGCAAGTTCTCCGAACACAAAATTATTAATGGGAGAATTGATCTCTATTACTGGGACTTGAAGATCTTTAAGAATAGTAACTTCAGCACAACTGAAATTACCAATAGTATTATTGACATAGAATTTTATCGATACAAATCCCTCTTCAAGCGTATCCCACTCAGTTTGGTTTATTATTCCATAAGATCCCTCAAATGTATAATTAGTAAGACCATTATCTAAGGTGTACCATGAAGTGTTGAAAATTGGGAAGTTTATTGAGACATTGAAACTTGGAGCCATCGATCCAAAAACATCACCTGGATTAGGTGAATTTATTATAATAATATGTGGTCCATCATTCCAGATTGGATAATTATCTTGTCCAACCATAAAAGTATAGGGAGAATCACCAATACCATCGTCATCCACGTCAATGCCCTCATAATCATCCCAATAATTCCCTATAGAGCCATTATCCCAATTATTTTGATTAAATGCTAGATCTTCTGCATTAATCGCATTTCCAGTAAAGTTATTTCTATAAAAAAGATTATTATTGCAATCATTAGTGTCTATATATACACCCCTATTACTATTAGTGATATTATTTTGAATGAATTTATTGGAATCACAATCAGAATCTAAGTCTATTCCTATTTGAGTGTTGCCATTTATATTATTTCTTAAAATCGTGTTCGAATTGCAATTGTTCATTAAGATAATCCCCATATCTTGATATGATGTGCCATAATTACTTGCTATGTTTTCTGAGAGGATATTAATAGAACAGTCTGCCCATAAATATATTCCACCAAAGTTATTATTATTTACTGTATTTTTATAAATAGTATTATTTACGCAAGTGAGTAATAATAATATACCATTTTCTCCATTGTTTGAACAATTGTTATTTACCAAGGTTCCATTATTCGTATTTTCTAATTTGATTCCCGCATCCTGTTGAGCACTCGCCGCATTGTAAACCGTGCAATTTCTAATAATAAAATAATCAGTTTTGGAATTTGCTATATAGATTCCACTTCCTGTAGGAGAACTACTTGCATCAATAGTAATATTTTCAATGATATAGGGATTGCTCCATGTACCATTACCACTGCACCATTCAAAATTTAATGCTGTATATGACCAATTATTAGGAATACTACCATCAACATGGATAAAAGATTCGGAATAACCACCAGAATTTTTCGGGTTTTTTATTTTAATCTCGTCGAGAACGTCATAGGTCTCAAGATCCATACTTAAATTAACACTACTAATAAGCGAAAATGCTAAACTTATCCCCAAGAATATAATAATTCCTTTTGTTTTGCTAAATTTTCTCATTCTATTTCACCCAAAATTTATTGAATTATATAGAAAAATGACTTTTATGTATTTAATGATTGTGTATTCTATACATGTATCTAACACTCTTACATTTTTGTTCAAAAATCTTTGATTTTTTATAATAAAAGATAAGCTATTTTATTTAGGGGTGAATAAAGAATATACTGATAAAATAGAATTAGGTAGACTTGCTAAATTTGTCATATATTTCAGAAAAATACTTATCAGACATTCCTGCTATATAATCACGAGCGATAAGTGGTAGATTATTTTTTTCTTTTAAGGGTAAATAATATGTGGAATAATTCACATCATCAATATATTCAATGTGGTCTTTAAAAATAGGAGAATTATAATTATTTTCTTCTAAATCAATTAAACTTTTTTCAAAGATTAGCTCAAATTTTTCGTGTAATTTGTCTATAAATGTTCTCTGAGATGAATTTTTTTTACGTAAATTCCTTCTAGTATAAATCTTTTCATAATTAAATGCTTTCAATTCCTTTAAAGCTTGGAAAATTTCATCATTATATCCAATTACATCATTATCTATACTGAAATTTAATAAATCTGTAATTAGTGAATTAATAATTTTAGGATTTGTGTCTCCAAGCAGTTTTTTACATGGTTCAGGGATATCATTCCTGCTGATTAACTTTAATAATATAGCATCTTCAATATCTCTTCCAATGTAAGCAATAGTATCTGAAAATCTTACTACAATTCCTTCATAGGACATTGGAATTCTCTTAATTTTGTTGTATTTTAAACTATCTTCATATTCTTTAAAATGATCTTTCCAAGTTTTCCCATTTCTCTTAATTGGTTCCAACTTTCGTTCATTTACCTCACCGTCATGGCAAAGAATCCCATCGAGAACTTGTAAAGTTAAGTTAAGTCCTTTTGCAGGTTTATTGGGAAATTTTCTTTCAAGGTACGATAACCAACGTATAGCTTGCCCATTATGGCAAAAAGTTCCCATTTTATATTTCTTACTTATATCATTAAGTATTTCTTCACCTAAATGTCCATAGGGAGCATGTCCAACATCGTGTCCAAGGGCAATTGCTTCTATTAGATCAGTGTTTAATCTTAAAACATGTCCTATCTGTCTACTAATTCTTGATACTAATATCACATGTAAGGATCTATGCGTTATATTAGCGTTATTTATTTCAAAGAAAACTTGTGTCTTATCTATATAGCGGGAATAAGCCTTTGAATGGACAATTCGATCAACATCTCTAAAGAAAGGGGGCCGGATATCCTCATTATCTTCGTTATCCTCAAAGTTATATCTAATAGCTTCTGAGTCTAATATTCCAAGTGGGCCAATATTATCATCCCACCCCATTCGTGTTCTTAATAAATCAATAGTTTTTTTATCCATTGTTTATTTCATATAAAATCGATTAGTATCTAGTTTAAAAAATCAAATGATTACTATAAATTTTTGTCAATTTTGCAGACATCTAACCAAATTTTATATCGATTGCATTATGAGGACATGATTCCTTACACTTGAGACACAAATTACACTCACCACGCCCAGTAAAAAACTCAAATGGTTCATCCAGGATTCTTATTTGTTTTGGACATACTCTTTCACATATACCGCATTCAGTTCTACCCACACACCTTACGGGACTACGTGTGAGTTTTAAAAATGAGTAATCACTTATCGCAGATGCGACTGCTCCAAATGGACAAAAATATCTACAATAAACCCGAGGATACCATAATGATAGAACTATGAGAATTAGATAAAAAAAGAATATAAAAAATACGAGAAAATTAGAGAATATTGGTGCTATACTACCAGTTTTTATCATTTCTTTAATCATATTGGGGAAAAATACAAAAATATATTCAGATAAAGAAAAATAACCTAAGGGTTTTTCTCCTAAATCTCCTATATTATTTCTATAATCAAAATAAAAATTGAAATTAGTTGTTCTTGTGACTCCTAGAGGAATTACAATTATGATAAGAATAGTTACTAAAACATATTTTATTTTTAATAAAGAATTATGAGTGCTGGTTTTAATTTTTTTCTTTTTGGTTGGTACCGCAATGCACAAATCTTGAATAGTTCCTATTGGACATACCCATCCACAAAAAAATCTATTAGAAAATAGGATTATCAATATTAGAACACCTATAAGAAAAAATGGAATTATACCCTCTGTAATAAAGAAGAAGATGTACTCCAACATTCCTGCTCCAGTCGAAAAAGGATTTCTTGGTGAATTTAGAACAGGAAGTATTTTAACGAGTCCCTCAAAACTTAATAAATTAATAGTAAATATCAATTCTAAAAATACATAGTTAATCACGATAAATGCAATAATTTGAACAGAATGCCTTAGTATTGTTGTCGATCGATTTTTAATCTTTTCACTTAAACCTTTAATATTCAAAAACTACCACATACTGCTATTTTAAAAAGATTAATTAATACTGTTTAAAAAAATTAATTTTTGTCTTAAAAGAATGAGAAAAAATCTTTTATATAAAAAAAATCTATTTGAACTATTTCATTTATCTCAATGATATTAGTATTTTTCTTCAATAAATTCTTCCAATTTAAGCAATCCTTGATCCATATTCATTCTGCCAAACCCTATTCTAAAATGTTTATCCCCATAATCATACTTAGAACTTGGCATCAGCAAAATGCTTTTTTTTCGCAATAATTCTAAACAAAAGTCATCAATACTTTCATCCGTCAATATTCTGGGGAATGCTATTGAACTTGCTTTTGGTTTTATCCATTTGAATAGGTTCTTAAATTTATTAAAGAAATACTCCAGAATTTTGAGGTTCTTCTCAATAATTTTTAAGTTTCTCTGTAAAATGAATTTTTTATTCCTTAATGCTAAGATTGCAAAGAATTCACTTAGAGCACTATTACAAATTGTTGTATAATTCTTGAAAGAAGCTAACTTATTATATAATAATTTATCTTTAGTAGCAATCCACCCAATTCTTAAACCTGCTAGTCCAAATGCTTTAGACATTACTCCCAAAGATATGGCTTTTGAATAACAATCAGAAGCATTTGAAAGTCTGTCACTTTTATCATATTCTAATAACCGATATACCTCATCTGAGAAAACATGAATATTATTCTTCTTTGCTATATCTAATATTGCATCCATCTTTTTTTGTGACATTAAATAGCCAGTTGGATTATGAGGACAATTTATTATTATTGCCTTGGTATTCTTTTTGATAGTTTCTTCTAAAAAGCTAATATCAAGTTCCCAAAAATTTTCATCGGTCATCATCCATTTTGTAACTTCACAACCAATAGCAGAAGCCACTTCAAAAAGAGATTGATAAGCTGGATATTGTACGATTATATGGTCTCCCTTATCTAATTGAACATTCATAAAGATAAAAATTGCTTCTTCTGCTCCAGAAAATATAATAACATCATCAGGGAGGATATTTGTGTATAAATTTGAAATTTCATTTCTTAAAATAGGATCACCAAGGGATTCACTATACCCCAGTCTTTTTTGTTTTAATTCCTCTATTGAATTATCCTCTAAGGTTAATAATTCATTTACACTAAAAGACTCACAATCCGAGGAACAGAGCAAATACTTAACTTTAAATTCATACTTAGCAAAATATTCTTCTAATTTAAATTCCTTGATCTTCATTTAATAGAAGTAATAAAATTGATAGGATTTAAAGTTAGACTATTTTAATTATTTAATTGAATGTTAGTATTTGCGTCAAGAAAATTTATTCGATTTAGAAAAACAAGAAGAAATAAATAATTATTTAAGTAAAACAGTTTCTAAATTCTTAGGAGCTGAGGTAGACTTTCGTAATTTTTTATGGATCATTGTGGATAAACTTATAGCTTTCGACTCCTCTCCATGACATACAAGAACTTTTTTCGGTCTGGGTTGAATTCTTCTTAAGAATTGAGAAATTTGACTACGAGATGAATGTCCACTAAAACCTTCAAGCGTGAAGACTTTTAAATTAATCTTTATGAGCTGAGTACGCCCCTTGGCATCTACATACGTAAACTCACGAAATCCCCTTTGTATCCTAGAACCTAATGTACCACTAACTTGATAAGACACAAATATTAATGAGTTTTTAGAGTCATTAGCTAATTCTTTAAGATATTGAACTGAAGGTCCACCGATTAACATACCACTTGTAGCTAAAATTATACATGGACCTCCTTTAACAATATCTAATCGTTCTTCTTGAGCTGATACAGTTTCAAAATAATCACTTAAAAATGGGTTCTTTCCTTGGTGTAAAATTTTCTCCCTTAAATCACTACTGAGGAAATCTGGGTTCGCAGTATGGATAGCAGTTGCTTCACTAATTAATCCATCAATAAAAATTGGAACTTTATCAATAAGTCCTTTTGATATATATTCTTCTAAGACGATAAGTAATTCTTGAGCACGCCCCACAGCTAGAACAGGAATCAGAACTTTTCCATCCCTTTTTAAAGTTGAATTCAAAATTTGTTTGAGTTCTCTTTCAGATTCTTGTCTACTAGGTATACGATCTTGTGGACCACCATAAGTAGATTCAATTAATAGACTTTCTACTCTAGGGAATTTGACAGCTGCTTTTTCTAATAATCTAGTTTTTTGGAATTTGAAATCTCCTGTGTATACAAAATTATAATCTCCTTTCCCAAAATGCAAGTGAACCATTGAAGAACCTAAAATATGTCCTGAATTATGAAGAGTTAATTTAATATCTGGAGCAATATCAGTAACTTTACCCCATGAGAGAGGAATTGTGTGAAGAACAGTTTGTTTAACATCTCTTTTAGAATAAGGTGAAGGATTTCCTTCTTTTTCACAGATTTGAATAAAATCTAATTGTAACATGGTTGATAGATTTCTCGTGGGCAATGTACTATAAACTGGTCCACGATATCCATATTTATAAAGGAATGGTACAAGTCCACAATGATCTAAGTGTGCATGTGAAATAACTACTGCATCAAGATCACGTATCGAAAATTCAGGAATATCAAAAAATGGGAATTTATCATTTGGATTTCCAACATTTAATCCTACATCTAATAAGAGATTACTATCTCTAGTTTGGACTAATACACAGGATCTTCCTACTTCTCGGAAACCTCCCATAGCAGTTAATCTTATATTCAGATCTTTAAATAGAGCAGGTCTATGTATTCTTTTACCTATATCTAATAAGATATCTTTCTGGGTTTGTCGTTCCTTTTTCAACATTCCTCTAATTAATTGAATAGTTCTTGATGTTAGTGGAGGTGTTCTAATAGTTTTTGGTTGCCAAAAAGTATTAGTTCTAATTTCCTTTAAATTAACACCTTTTTTGCCAATAACTAACCCCGGTTTTCCAGATTCAATTATAACTTCCCCTCTGGTATGATCAAATTCAATAGCAGTTATTTCTGCTTCTTCATTGACTAAATTTCTTATATATTCTTCTGTTTCTGCGGGATCCTTCCTTCTATCTACATTCCAGCGAAAAACAACACGCTTTCGCATAGTTTTAGCTAGATCCTTAAGAACAGTTGAGCTTTCAATTGCTTCAACATCAGAATTTTCAGAATATACTGCAATTTCTGGCCCTTCAAATTCAATTTTTTTGACTTTTATCTCTGATGGAAGATTTTCTATAATTTCGCTTTTTATTCTTTGTAATTCTCCTTCAAAACTCATAAATCTTCATCAAACAAGTTAATTACAATTTTACTTCAAATTATATTTATTTTTTTAAATTGTAGAATTTAGAAGATGATACTTTAATCTCCTAAATTATATTCTAATTTATTAAACTGATTTCTTGAACTACTTATTAATACTACGTAAAAATTCATATATGTATCGTATAGTTTTAATTACTTGTAAATGCTATTTTTGAATAAATAGAATAACAATCTCTTACAATATGATTTGCTAATAGAAGAGAATCGTTTTTAGAATAAATCTTTCTAAATTTCTAAGATAATTATATATTGCTCAAATAAAAAGTTAACGATTTGATTGTATAAACTGTTTACTTCTACTTTATTCATACTTCCTCACTCCTCAATAAAATAATTATGCTTATTATTTTCTATTTGCTTTATTTTTTCTAGAGAGGATACTTGATTGTCTTATAGAAACTTAAAAATCTTAGAAAAAAATAGCCATAGTACTTTTTTTAAACTATTTCTTTTCGATAATACTTCATTAATAAGATATCTTTTTTTGAAAGAAAAACCTAAAATTTACTATGGGAAAACTAAAAATAGGAGCAATTGCCTCAGGATCTGGCTCTAATTTCGAGAGTATTGCAAATGCTTGCGAAACAGGAATTCTAAAAAATAAAGCAACAGTAGAAGTGCTAATTTGTAATAAAGCTGGAGCATTTTGTATAGAACGGGCTAAAAATCATAACATTCCATTTGTTTTAATTGAATCTGATAAACATAATGGAACAAGAGAGGAATTTGACCAAAGAATGATAAATATACTAAATAAATATGGGTGTGAACTTATTGTTCTTGTTGGTTATATGCGTTTTGTTAGTGAAATGTTCGTTAACCATTTTAAGGGGAATATCATGAATATTCACCCAGCTCTACTCCCTAGCTTTAAAGGGATGCATGCTCATGAAGATGCTTTAGCATATGGTGTTAAAGTCTCTGGAGTAACTGTTCATTTTGTAGATCCCTTTGAAGATCATGGGCCAATCATTATTCAAAAATGTGTACCTGTCTATGATTCGGACACCAAAGAAACTTTAGGTCCTCGAATTTTAAAGTGGGAACATAAAGCGTTCCCAAAAGCTATAGAACTCTTCTGTGATGGGAAATTACATATTGATGGGAGAATAGTTAAGATTAATGGAGAAGTTAAATTATGATCTATATTATAATATCTTAGGGAAATGATTTTATTGAAAGCTCTGACCCCACTGAAATCTCCAGAGAATTGCTGATTAATGAAGAAGATCTTGAGTTTTGAAAAATCATTTCCCACTTACTTTTTCTAGGTTTAAATACTAAAATTTTAATCAAAGAAATTATAATCCTACATAAATATTGACTGATCATTAGTAATGATTTATGCCCCAAAGAAGAAAAGAAATCTCAGAGATCCTAAACTTGATGGGAGACACTGCTAAAGTGAGATGTACGGCTTTGGTTGGTCATATTGACCATGGTAAGACCACCTTATCTGATTCTCTCCTCAGTGAAGCGGGTTTCTTATCTCCAGATTTAGCAGGTGAGGCTAGAGCTTTAGATTTTCTTGAAGAAGAGCAACAACGTGGTATCACTATGAAATCAGCAAATATATCACTTTATTATGAAAAATCTCTCGAGGAACATGAGCCATTCCTTATAAATTTAGTAGATACACCGGGTCATTTGGATTTTAGTGGAAAAGTCACTCGCGCATTAAGATTGGTTGATGGGGTTGTTGTAGTAGTAGATGCTGTTGAGGAAGTAATCACGCAATCTGAAACTGTTATTAAGCAAGCCTTACAAGAGGGAGTGAAACCTGTTTTATTTATAAATAAGGTTGATCGCTTAATCAGAGAATTAAAGCTTACTGATGAAGAGATAAGAGAAAAATATGTGAGAATAATTAAAGCATTTAACACTTTAATCGAAAGATATGCAGATCCCCCTTTCAATAAAAGATGGAAAGTTTCACCATTAGCTGGAAATGTTGCCTTTGGCTCAGCTCTTCATAAATGGGGTTTTACATTAAAAATATTAGAAAAAAGCAAATTAAAATTCAAGGACATTAGAGAAAGATATAATAAAGATACTTACACCAAAGAAAGTTACGTTGATTTAGCAATATACTTTCCAATTCATAAGGCAATTTTGGAAATGGTTGTTGATCATTTACCAAATCCAATAGAAGCGCAAAGATATAGAATAGAAAAAATTTGGGATGGTAATATCAATTCTGATTTAGGTCAAACTATGATTACTTGTAACCCGAATGGTCCATTAATAGTATGTTTAAGTAAAGTGCAGGTTGATAAACATGGATTAGTCGCAACAGGGAGAATCTTTTCAGGAAGTTGTGAGAAAAAAAATGAAATCTTTTTGATAAATGAAAATCAGTATGATAGAATTCAACGAATTGCCATTTTCATGGGGCAAAGAAGGGAACAAGTGGAAAAAATCCCTGTTGGGAATATTATAGCTATTGAAGGGCTTAAAAAAATTAAAAGCGGTGAAACCATAATAGAGAGTCAAAGTATTGATGGTATGGTACCCTTTGAAAGTGTAAAATATGTTACAACCCCAGTTGTTACTGTTTCAATTGAACCTGAATATCTGAGGGATCTCGACCGGATGAAACAATTAATTGAAAATCTACTAATCGAAGACCCTAATTTGAAATTTGAAATCAATGAAGAATCTGGTGAATTTTTATTAAGTGGAGTTGGACCTCTTCATCTTGAAGTGACTGCAGATGAAATTAGAAAAAGAGGTGTAGAAGTTTTCATCTCTGAACCCAGAGCTGTGTTCAAAGAATCATGTCGCTACAAATCTTCTTTGATTTCAATAGAATCTCCTAATGGTAGGGGATTTTTAAAATTGAGAATTGAAAGACTTGATGATAAGACAATAAGATTTTTTCGAACAATTGATTATCATACAGTAAAGCCTCTTAGTAAATTAAAAGAAGTCCTAAATGAAAAAACAAATTTAACAGATGAGGAAATTGAGAATTTCTGGCAATGTGATGAAGATCAAAATATTCTGATCTATAAAGGAGATTTTAAACTAGATAAGTTTTACAAGAATACAATTTTAGAGATAATTGAAAAAATTCATTTAAGCGGTCCTTTATGTGGTGAAAAACTGACAGAAATCAAATTTATCATTTCTGAGTTAATAATTGAAAATATTGATGAAGAATCCGCCTTCTCGGAATTATCAACAATGTTCTATAATGCTGTTAAAAAAGGATTACACGAAGCTGAATTGATATTGATGCAACCAATTTATCACACTATTATTCAACTTCCACCAGAATTCATTAAAGTGATAACCAGTTTACCTCCCAAACATTCTGCCAAAATAAAAAGTATAGATCAAGAAAAGGAATATCAAGCTATTATAGAATTATTATTACCTGTAAGAAATTCAGTTAAATTCGCTGAAGATATTAGATCAGCGACCTCAGGAAAGGCATTTTGGCAAAATGAGTTTTATGCATTTATGGAAGTTCCAGAACATCAATCAAAAAATTTAATTAAAGAGTTAAGATTTGTGAAAGGAATTTCATGGTAAATTTAAAAAGAGCGTTATTTGCTATTTGCTATTTTTGATAAATTTAATCATTTCCTCTGAAATTTGATAGTTGGAAAGTACTAAATCTGCATATCCTTTCTCAGCAGCGAATTTAGGCATAGCATAAAGAATACTCGTTTGTTCAGATTCTGCGATTGTTTTTCCACCAACCTTTTTAATAGCATGTAATCCCTCAACGCCATCAGATCCCATTCCTGTTAGTAAAATTCCCAAACATCGATTCTTATAGAGTTTTGCTGCCGAAAAAAACAGGACATCAATAGAAGGCATACAAAAATTAACAGGTGAACCTTTTTTTAATTTAATACAAGGTGTTTTCTTTTCAACTGAAACTTCCATATGCTTTTCTCCTGGAGCAATGTAACCTATTCCTGATTTAAGTATTTCTCCATGATTAGATACCTTAATCTTTAATTTACATTCTAAATCTAAATTTTCAGCGAAAGCATCTGTAAAATGAGAAGATAAGTGTTGCACTACTAAGATTGGAGCTGAAAAATCACTAGGAATATCTTTAAGAATAGTTGTAATTGTTCTAGGACCACCCACACTGGCACCGATAACGATTATATTTGATATTAAGTTAACATTATTGTCGGAGGTAAATTCAGCAAAATTAGTTGATGTTAATTTGTGATCAGGAATTAAAGAGGTTGTTTTTAATGAACCTATATTCTCTAAAGTTGAGATTTTTTCAATATTATTTGGTATCGAGATAAGTTCTTGAGCTTTTTTTCGATTTAAGTTCGATTTCCATTTTGAAATAGCATCTAATTTTGGTAAATTACCTTTTTTAGATTTTTCATTGAAAAATTCCTTTGGTTTTGCTTTAAAAGTAAAATTATATTCATTTATCTTGTCAACTTCCTCAATAGGTTTTAATCGATTAAGATATTGACCAAAGTCAAAGATTTCATTAACAATTTCTTGTCTAATAGTAGTTTTTTTAGTTAAAGACTTTTTCTCTTTCCTAAAAATTCTTTTTATCTGTGATTGTGAAGCTAACAGAACCTTAGCAAGTAGCTCTTTTCGAAATCGTGGTAAATCTTTTGCTCCAATGCCTCCTGGTTTAATAATATAATCAAATGCTCCCATTAACAATGCTTGAACAGAAGAATCCAAGTTTTTTGGACTTATTGCTGAAAGTATAATTGTAGGCGTTGGATGGTCTTTCATAATAATTTTAAAAGCATCTAACCCATTCATCTTGGGCATAACTAAATCCAAAACTAAGACATCTGGTCTGTGTATTCTAATTAAATTAATAGTTTCTTTCCCATCTTTAGCAAAATCTACATTATTAATGAATTCATTTTTCTTGAGAATATCTGAGATACTCTTTCTTAAAAAAGCTGAATCATCGGCCACAAGAACATCAATATTCAATTAAGTCTCCCTTAAAACCATAATTAATTAATCCAATAAATAGTAGTGTAATGAAATTTATATCTTTCTTAAAGCTAAAATAAACTTGAAATAAGAAAAGTAAATAATTCATCAATTCCCTGTCCAGTGAGGGCAGATGTTTCAAAAAAGGGAATATTATATTGTTTTGCTAAGTTTTGAGCTTTTAATTTAAAATTTCCGCGACTTTCAGCTAGATCTATTTTATTTCCTACAAGAACATGCGGAATAATTTTATTTCCTAAATATGATTGTGATTCTTCAAACCAATCAGGTATTTTTTTTATGGTATCTATATTTGAATAATCAAATAACAATAAAACAGCATTTGAATATTCATAGTAAAATCGTCGAATTTTGGCAAAATTCTTTAAACCACCTAAATCAAATAGGTATAATTTTAAATTGTAATCCTTTGAGATTTTTAATTTTTTCTCGAAAATTGTAATGCCAATAGTGGGGCTATAGATCTCGTTAAAAACACCCTTACAATACATCTCAGTTAACGTACTTTTACCTACTGTTTCAGATCCTAAAATTGTGATTGTTTTTACAATACTTTCATTAAATCTTCCGTTAGTTAAGATTAATTTTCCTTTTTCATTTAATTTTGGAATTTTCATTGCTGTCTCAATATTATTTAAGATAAATGATATTTTCTGAGCAGTAATATAGACATATGGTATATATTTTTCAATATTTGAATAATGGTCTGCGATTAAGACAAAAATAGCAGGTGTTCTTCTACCCAGTTCCATATAAAAAAGTTGAAATTCATTAGTATCAAATGTTCCACTCCCAAACGAGGTTTCTGCATACCTCTTAATCTTACTTATAGTTTGTTCTAAAATAGCCATAATAGCTCCAATTAATTCTTCATCAAATGCTTTTGTCGATTGACGCGCTATAATTAAACCGTCTAAATCTACAACTAAAGCTGCTAACAAATCTTGAATTTCATCTAACAAATTACCTAATAAATCTTCCAAAACTGTTAATTTAGACATTTTTAATATTTTTTATTTCTCTTCTGTAAATTCTTATTATTTTGATATTATCTCTTAAAATTTATACCTAAGATTATTATAAATTCATACTGTATTTAATATTTAGAATTTCAAATAAATTCTTTAATAGATTCAAATTTGGTATAAGACAAATTACCCCGTTTAGTTTTATTTCTTTAACTTCCAACATTGTCTTAATTATTATAGAATAATCAGAAATTTGAGAATATTTCGCTATAATGTAGTTTAGCATGGCATTTACATTATCAAGTGCAATCTGTGGAAAGGTGGGAATCAATTTAGTCGATAGTAAATCAGCTAAACTATTTGAATAATGACCAGCTAAAATACTTCCTATTTCTTTTATGATGCTGTGAGAAAATTCATCTAAATCGCTAAGTAGTTTTATTTTGTCAGCTGATAATTTTTCATATACCGTTAAATTATTTATTAAATTAATTATTGAATCCTTAGAGTAAACCTGAACTATTGTTAATTGAGATTCTTCATTAATATTTGAGATTATTCCAAATACATTATTTTTTTTGTTATTAAACAACTCAGGGATTTCCCAAAATGGAATGATATTTACTGATGTTAAAGATACTTCAACATTGTTATCTAGTAATTTTGAAAGAGCTGTAATAGCATGCCCCGAACCTATATTTCCTAGCTCTTTTAATAAATCAAGTTGCTCTGGAGTTAGTTCTACATCTACATAATTCTTTATATCATTTTTATTTTTTCTCATTTTTCTCATTTTTTAGAAATTTTTATTAAAGTTTTTTAAACTCACTTTCTCCGCTTGATCTTACTAAAACGGAATAATTATGTGTGTTAAATATAATTACTCTTCCAGAGGAGCCACCTAAATCTTCATTTACAATTTTAATATCTGATTTTTTTAATTCTCTTTTTACGACTTCAATATTATTAGTGCCAATTATATTCTCATCTAAATCGAAAATTTTAGACCCTCCAACGATAATTGCTCTTATATTTTCAATTTTAGCTCCATGTGAAATCAGTTCATTCTTTAATAATTGTACTGACAGATCAGCATATTTATGAGGATAGTTTATTTTTTTCTTCGTATCTGCTTTTGGGAGTAAAATATGAGACATAGCACCGACTTTATTATTCTTATCATACAGGATAAGAGCAATACAAGAACCTAATCCGTAAATTGAAATTTTAATATGCACATTAGATGATTTGTATTTACTATTGACTAGTGCATAGTGGCCTATTGGAAGGATAATTACACCATCTCTTCCAGTTTTTTCTATACGGCCAATTTGTTCTTCTTCACTCACTTTTTAATATTCCTTTTCATAAATTATTAATTATTCGTGTTTATTGTAAACTTAGAACTAAATTTCATCATATAATCTTTAATTTTATAATTGGGACATACTATTTGGGCAGCTCCTCTTTTTATTGCCGCTTTAGGCATACCATATACTACACAAGTTTGTTCTGCTTCAGCAATAGTTTTTCCTCCTTCATTTTTGATAGATTCAAGACCTGCAGCACCATCATCCCCCAATCCAGTTAAAAGGATCCCCAAAACTTGCTTTTTACATGTTTCTGCGGCTGACAAGAATAAAATATCAACAGATGGCATACAGAAATTGACTGGTTCTCCTTTAAATATTTTAATATGTGGAGTATTGTTTCTCACAATTATTTTCATATGTTTTCCTCCAGGACTAAGATACGCTTTTCCAGGAATAATTTCTTCACCATTAACTGGTATTTTTACTTCGATCTTGCAAATATTATTTAATGATTTTGCAAGTTCTTTCATGAAAAAAGAATTTAAATGTTGAACAATAAGTATTGGGCAAGGAAAGTCTTTAGGTATATCTTTTAGAATTGATTTTAGCGTTCGAGGTCCACCAGTACTAGTTCCTATTACTATAATATTAAGTTTGATTTTAGGTATTGATGGCTTACTTAAAACAGTTGATTTTGCTGAATCCAATGATACGCTAATCCTACTTGGATGATGAGTTGATTGTATTTCTGATTGAAGATCTACTGATTTTTTTATTAAATCTGTACGCTTTTCATATGTTTTTTTAATTTTAGCCGCATATAAAATACTTGAAATTAGTTTTTTTTTAAACTTCGGAAATTCTTCTTTCCAATATCCCTGTGGTTTTAAGATAAAATCGAATGCTCCTAAAAGTAGAGCTTGAACAGAATCATCTAACGATCGAGGATTAAGTCCTGTAAATACAATTGTCGGAACGGGGTAATGTTCCGACAGAAATTTAAGGACAGAGATCCCATCAACTTCCGGCATTATAAGATCTAATAAAAGTACATCAGGATTATGTTTCCCAATTTTTTGAATTGCCTCTCGTCCATTTCGTGCAGTATCAACCACTTCGATATTTTGGTGAGATGAGATCATTTCTGTTATTACTTTTCTTTGATAACTAGAATCTTCAGCAAGTATCACCTTAATTAACATTAGAATTTCACCTTATCCTGTCTTTAGATAGATTTGATTCCGAGAATCAATTAATTTTAAAGATTTATGAGTATTAAATATAGATTCTGTTTTACCTAATATTAGCAAACCTCCAGTTGCTAACTCTTTTTCGATGATTTCTAAAAATCTAATTCGTGCTTTTCGGCTAATATAAATTAGGAGATATCTACAAAAGATAATATCATATTTTATGGATTTCTTGTGACCTTTTGTAAGATCTTCTTCTATAAATTCAACATAATTTTTAATCTTGTTACTAACTGAAAATTTATCTCGAAAATATCCGTGGATTTTAGTAAAATAATTAAGTATAAACAAATTTGAAACTTCATTTAAAGCACTTTCATTATATATACCTATATTTGCTCTATTAAGTGCATCCTTATCTATATCTGAAGCAATAATTTTAAATTGGGGTAAATAAGATATTTGTCTTTTTAAGTTATCTAAAACCATTGCTATTGAAAACGGTTCTTCACCAGATGCACAGGGACATGACCAAATATGTATAATATTATTAGAATCTGATTGTGTCCATACTTTTCTATAAATTGATGTTTTTTTGATAAATGATAAAGCTAGCTGAGAATTTGAAAATTTTATGTGTCTATATTTATCATCGTTTATTGATGTATTTTTATATAAAACTTCTGTTTCTATTTTGTTGTTAGTTTTTCTTTTTGAATTCGGCTCCATATCACTTATTATAGCTTTTCTATCAAGATTTAAAGTTTTTAAGAAGAAGTTTTCAAATTGTTTAAATACTTCCCAATTTCTAAAGAAACAAGAATAATTAATATTAAAACTATCTAGAAATTTTTGAATTTCTAAGGGATTATCTTTTATATAATAATAATATGAATGAAGCGTGGAACAGTTAACACGGATCATTCGAGCTTTTATTCTACGCTTAACAAAGTTATCACGATAATATCCAAAATCCAAATTTGTTTCATGACTTAGAAAATCAAGTAAAAGATTATAATAGTCTTCATCAAATGTAATATTTTCAATCCTTATCACATGAAACACTTTATTTTTCGAGAATTTTTTCAATTTCAGTAAAGCGTTGTTGAATATGGTCCATAGTGTATTTAATATGTTGCTGCATTTCCTTAATTTCCGATAAAATTTTTTTTATTTGAGATTTCTGTATTTTTGCTAAAAATCTTTCTCCTACAAGAGAAGATATTTGATGAGTTTTATCTATTGTTACACTTGGGATTTTGACTTCTGAAATTTCAGTCTGAGTTATATTATTTCTAGATTCTCCTGGATAACTCAAGTGAAATCTATTTTCTTTTATTTCTTGAAAAATAATATTAAATTCAGAGGGTTCAATTCCTTGTTTAATAACTTCATATTTAAAATTATAGAATTTTTTTTTAGTTTTTAGCTTTCCTGCCCAATTCGCGGCCATATAACGGTGAAATAAACGTGAGTTACTACCCGACCAAATCCAGATTAATTTGAAGTCCTTATCAATAATTAAATAAACTCCATTAGGTTCAAACATCTTTTCAGGTTTCCCCTTTATTGTTTCGCCATCTACTTTAAAAATGTATTCAAAATACTCACTTTTTAACATTTTTTAAATTTTAACCTCTATTCGATGTCTTTAATAACCTTTAGAATCTAAAAAAGTACTCATAGTAGAAAAGTTTTGAATTTCGCAAAAAAAATTAAGAGTAAAATTTTAAAAGTGCATCAAGTAATTCTTGTAGGGTATTAAGATTTGGAATGAATAAGAATGTTCCTTGAACTTTAATATCAGTGATAATTACGTTTGTGGTGATTACTAGCGATAATTTTCTAAGCAATCCAATTTCTTCTTTTAATATGCTAAATAATTGCTGTCCAGTATCAACTGACATGTCTGGAGGCTCTGTCATAAGCCGTATTCCAAGTAGATCACCTATAGCACTAACATAATGACTTCCGAGAATATGTCCTAATTCGGAAAGAGCACTTCTATAAAGTTCTGGATAATCATCAGCTTTATCAATTTTCTTCCTCAAATCGATCTTCTTTTTATCTTTATCATCAACTATTATTGATGTAATATCAATTGAATCTTTTACATTGAATATCGTAAGTACTGTAGCTCTTGTTTTCCCAATAACGTTACTCCATGCGACTAATAATTTTTCATTCTTTTTACTTATCTTTTGAGCATATTCATCTAATTCAACCATCTCTACTGATGGTATATTTATATCAACTCTTTTATTAATCATCTGAGCTAATGCATTTGCTGCGTTTCCAGCTCCAATATTTCCAACTTCTTGTAAGGCATCTCTTTGAAGTTCCGTAAGCACTATTGAACTAACATCTAATTTATCAGCTGATTTCTCAGACTTATCTTCCATAAATGCTATTTCATGATGAATACCCAATTTATTGAAAAAAGATTTTAATGTTTCAAGGTCTGGTATAAAGAAGAAGAAACCTTGCAATTGTAATTCAGAGACTTTTATAGACGTTTTAATTATTATCATATATTCAGCTAATGATTTTAATTCTTGAGATAGAAATTCCCCTAATTCTGCAGTATTACTCATAGCAAATTCTGGTATATCAATCATAATTTTTGTCCCTAATAAATCTGCTAAAGCAGAAGCATAATGCCCTGCCATTATGTTTCCCATTTCTGTTATTGTTGAAATAGCAAATTCATCAAGGTCCTTTTTAGACTTAACTTTATTAGGATCTATTTTTGATTGATTTCCTGCTAACGTTGCTATTAGATTCATTAAGGGTTTCATTTCAAAAATATTGAGAATAGTAGATTGGGAAGGTTTGTCTATATGACAAAAAATACCGCATACTCGTTCATTAGAATTCCCAAATTGCATTGATAATTTATTTAGAGATACAATTCCAACATCAGTTAAGGTCACATCTATTTTTTTCTTTATGAGTCGAGATAGTGCTGTAACTGCATTTCCAGTTCCAATATTTCCAATCTCTTGAAGTATATCTTTTTGATCATCAGTTAAGACAATTTTTTTCTCGGAAGTTGAAGTTTTCTTCTTGGTAATTTTCACTTTTTTAGGTGTAATAACAGTTGATTCTATGTCATGAATCACTTGTTTTTTAGGTATCACTTTTGGGCGTTCCAGAATCTTAGGTTTTAGAATATTTTTCTCTACTTGTATTTCGAAAGATTTAATATAGGGTTGGATTAAAGCATCTAAATCTAGCAAGATAAGTGGTTCGTCTTGAAATATCCCTGTTAGTTTTATAAATTTAAAATCTATGTTTGTTTTTACAATCGTTCCTTGTGCTTTAAAAATTGAAATTGGAAACTCTCTCACACCAATTACAGAATCAACTAATAAAGCAATTTTTAAATTTTCCCATTCTAAGAGTAGAATACGTGATTTTTCATCTAAAGCATATTCTATATCATTACTATAAATATTGTGTTTAAGTGAGATAATTGAATAAATATCTCCTCTGATATTTATAATCCCTACAATTGATTTATCTGCTAACGGTACTGGAACTATTTTTTCTCCAGGTACAAAAATCTCTTTAACCTTTTCAACCTCAATAAGATATTTTTCATCTTGTACCTGTATTATAACAGTTGATATATTTTCTTCAAATTCTATTTTTTCATATTCACTATTTAACATTATAATATCCTCTGTTTAACTCATTACAAAATTTTTTTATTTTATCATTATACCTTTCCAAATTAATTCTACATCAGTTTCATCTTCAGTTGCTCCAATAAAGAAATCTGATTGTTTAAAGATTAATATTTGTCCTCCATTTGAATACTTGTAGACATAGTTTAGTAAATCATCCATACTTGTATAATTAAATCCTGCAAGTTTTAATTCTGAATTATCTACAATTATTAGATCTTCTTTATTAAAAACGCGATTTTCTTCTATCCATTCAATCCATAATTCTGGAGTTATTTCAGTGTTAATTATCTTATAACTTTCATCTAATGGTATATTTCGAAAAGATTTATTAGCAGCTATTATAATCCTATGTGGTATAGTATTCTGTTTTTTTGCGAATTCTGCCATATCTTTTAATGATTGATTAAAATTATCTAATTCGAGAGTATCATGACAAGAAATGAAAATTGTTTCATTTTCTTCAGTTTCTAGTATAAAATCAAAAAATTTAGCAGAATTGTTATTTTGGTTTACCTTCATAGATTTAATAGTTATACCTAAATAATATTTAATATATTGATAAAATCGCCATTTAACAGCTAATCTATGATTTATTTCTCTACTAATAAATATCTGGAACAATGTTTTTAGGTCAATTTCATTTAATTTTGATATATCCGCCAATTTACCTTTATCTTTGCCAATTTCGAGAAATTTATCATTGGTAGTTGATTTTGAGTTTTTAACAGGTTTCGTTTTAATTTCATCTAAGAATTTGTTTAATTCATTATAAGTGAATTGTGGCAAGATTTGATCAACCAAATATGAAACATACTTCTTCGATTTATCATCCAACGTTTCAAAAAACTGTAAATTCATTCTATTTCCTCCTATAATTTTTCTTTTTTCGATTTAATTATAATTTTGTTCTGAATTATCCAATAAAAAAGGATTCTAACTCTGAATATTTTACATCTTTTCCGGTAATATTTTTTAGATAATACATTACTTCCTTTTCTTGAAAGGGTAATAAAGTTTCAATTGTGAAGAATATTTTACGTTCTCCAGATTTATCTGCTTTGCTTAACTTATGATCGATATTTGAAGAGACAAGTTCAAATGAGTCTGGGAAAGAATCAGTTAAATCAACATTATTAAGTTTAATATTTGAACCATTTCTTGCAGTAATATAAATTGCAAATTCATTGCTAGTCCTCCCTGGAAATATTTCCTTTCCAATCATTAGCTTACGACGTTTATGAGTAATTTTTAGTTTAGAGGCATCTTTCATATCTAAATTGGTGGTAATTATATAATACTCATTAGATTTTACATCTAAATATTTAGGATAATATGTCTGAACATCCAATGGAAATTTATAATCTTTATTGGGATCAGGAGTAATAGCGTTAAGTGAATATCGGACCTCTAAAAAGTCATCAACATTTATCAATGATTTACTATTATAATTCTTCAAATTAACTCTTAGTTCTAAAAGATGTTCACTAGATGGATCAATATCATCTGGATTAACATTTATTATAAAGTCTTCAAATTTTACTTCTCCTGAAGAATTAAATAATTTGTATTTTGAAATCTCTTTTGAAGGCAAAAAATCTTCCGGTATTCTCTCTTGGACAATTATTCCTTTTACCGGAACTGCACCCATGTTCTTTATTACAATTTTTACATCAATTTCAGATTGCTCATATGATTTTACCTCTTTCTCTGAAAGTTCCTTTTTTATTAAAACACTTACGGTTCTAAAGAGAGTATCATCAAAATGAGCAGTAATCAAACAGTTTTTTTCAACCTTATAATCTACAGAATATTCTACTTTCCTTGAAAATGAAGGCTCTTTTTCATCTACATAATCAAATTTTTGTGTTATATAATTTTCTTGGGGATGAATTATCAATTTTTCACCAGAACCATTAAAATTCAAGCTTAATAGAGTATTTTTCTTATTCTTATCTAAAATTAAAATTGATTTCATTATCATCTTAAAATCACTATGATTTTCAAAATAGAGAGAGCAATCCCAATGATTAGGAGAGTGATCTTTCTCCATTTTTTTTATTGCATGCAATGCATGAGAATATGCTGAAAAGCGTTCAATTTCTACTTCAGATAAAGTTTGATTCTTCAAATTAAATGATAATTCAATTTTCCCTGTTCTTATATTCTCTCTCTTTTTTGGAAAAATCTTGCTTATTATTGATATTTCTCTTTTTTCTCCAGGATTCAAATTATTAATAGAACATTCAACTGTGTTGCTTGTAATAATAAAATCCTTATTATCATTACCCTCAAATTCTAAATCATAAAGATATTTAGAAATATACTTTTTTAGGGTTATGTTTTCTAAAAATGACGTTGAAACATTTTCTACAAAAATTGAGAACTTAATCTTATTTTCTTTACCAAGTAAAAGAATTTGATGTTTTTGATTTCCATCATTAATAAAGAGAGATCCATCTGGGCTATCTCCAAATGATTTAATATCCTCATTTAAGTTCTCAATATTTTCCTCTATTTTTATTAAATCAGGGAGCATTTCTGAATTTACCATTTCATATTTCAAAATTTTATTTGAATTTGGTTCAAAGATACCTAAGTTTACATCTTTTTCTGAGTTTTTATCATCAAATTGTGTGCCTGAAAATTGTAAAAATGCATCCCAAATTCTATCTTTAAGTGAATTATTATAAATTATTATGTTACCATATCCAGTTATAGAAGATCTCTTCTTATCATATTGATATTTATATTCTAAAAATTCTTCATTAGCAATCAATATTTCTGAGATTGAGCTTATTACATTTTTTCCTATTTTTAAATCTCTTTTACTAGTTTCTATTACTTTTCCTGTTTCCCTTATTGGCATACCAAGGAAATTGACTCCAATTTCAGTTTTTAACTCATCTTGGTTAACTTTTTTAAAACCCATTTCAATTTTCCTCCAAATTTTATTTAAACAGCAAATTTTTTCTTATTTTTAAAAAATATTTAATTAACTTTATTGTGAAATTTCACCTTCTAGTAATTGTTTTGATATGATATTGAGCACATCAAGGATCAAACAAATTTCACCAGAACCAGTGATAGCAGATCCTAAAATATTTCGAGAATCTGAATAGCTTGATTTAAATGGTTTAACTACTAAGTCTAGTTGTTGAAGTTGTTTATCTGCTACTAAAACTGCCGAATTCTCATTATCTTTTTGACACCATACAGCAACTTTCTTATATGAATTAGTTTCATTTATATCAACCATTTGTAAGTGTTGATCCAAATGAATAAGAGGGAGTAATTTTGAATTAATTTTGTAATATTGTATCCCTTCATTGTATTCGACTAAATTTGGATTGAAAAAGTATATTTGCTTGATATTTTCAATGGGTATAGCAAATAAATCTTCTGAAATTTGAAGTAATTGAGCTCTCAAAATAGCCCTTGTAAATGGAACAATCAATGTAAATTTAGTCCCAACGTCTTTTTGTGAGGTGATGAGTAAATCTCCTCCTAATTCTTTTATTTTTTCAGCAACAATAGCTAATCCTATCCCTCTACCTGATATAATATCAGCATCTGAGAGAGTCGAAAAACCAGACATTAGTATATATTTATTCAATTCATCCGGTGTTAGCTCTTCGATTTGATTAGCGTCAAAATATCTCTTATTACGGATTTTTTGTTTTATTTTATCATAATTTATACCTGCACCATCATCTTCTATCTCTATGTGAATAGAACCTGCTTTCCTATATGTTTTTATTCTTAAAATTCCAAGTTCATTTTTACCTTTCCTTTTCCTTTCTTCTGGTGTTTCTATCCCATGGTAAATAGCATTTCTAATAAGATGAACTAACGGGGAATTTAATTCCTCTAATATTTTTCTATCAATTTCAACATTAGTGCCTTGTAGAACTAATTTAATTTGTTTACCTGTTTCATTCGCAACATCTCGTACAAATCGTTTATATTTTCTAAATGTAGATTCTACACGCACTAATTTTAATCTAAATAGTATTTCTTGAATGTCGAGATAGGGTTTATCCATTTTATCAAAAAGTCTACCAATAACGCGATCTTGTTTTTCTTTTAATAATTGACTAATTTGATTTTTTAATATTACCAGTTCTCCAAAATAATTCATTAATTCCTCTAAATATTCAATATTAACTTTTACACTTGTTATTTTAGTCCCATCCTCAGAATAGTCTTCAACTATTTGAGAGACCCTCTCTACTTCTTCATCGATTAAATCTTCCTCAAAATCTTGCTCTTTATCCCATTTCTCTTTTAGATTGTTAATTGTGCTTTTAAATTCCTCAGGATTTAAAATTGTAATCACAATACTTTCAATTTCTAATATTTCATCTAAAATATGTGATATTTGTTGTTTTTGTTGGTCACTAATAAAATATATCTCGAATTCATTCTTCAAAATTGCTCTCTCTAATGATTCTGGGGCAGGAGTTGTCCAACAAATCTTACCCCTCTCATTTAATGCCCTAAAAATAATAAACAATCTTACTTTCTTAAATACACAAGTTTCCTCCAATCGAATATAAATTTTATATGGTTTGTTTTGTCTATTACTGAGAATTTCTGTAATTTCTTCAAGAGTTATTGGTTTAATAAATGTAATATCATAACTATCTGTATCAAAACTCTCAAAACTCCTTTTTATCTCTTCTAAAAATTTAGTGTCAATATCTTTTAAATCTCCTTTTTTGACCTTCTTTAAAACATTTTTAAGGACATCAAGACTCTCAAATAACATATCTATAAAGTCAGTTCGTTTTCCAATTGAAACTTTATTGTCTTTCGCATTTTCTAAAAAAGATTCAAAATGATGACAGAACTTTGATAAATTTTCAAAACCCGCCATAGCAGTAAGACCTTTTAGAGTATGGAATGTGAAAAAAAGTTCCTGAATTGGTTTAGGATTTTCCGTATTTTCTTCTAATTTAAGAATTTCATCCTCAGTTTTTTGAATAAGATCCTCTGCTTCACTAATAAAAAGCTTAATATCGTCATATGAGGCCATAAAATCACCATAATGTTTAGTTTATGATTATTTCTTATCGATTTTTTTATTTTTCAGTATGCGATCCATGACCTCTAAAATTTGTTCAGTCTTGAAGGGTTTTTGAATAAAATCTTTTGCCCCTTTTTTCGCTGCTTCAAGCACTAAAGCTTCTTGTCCTAAGGCTGATACCACAACTATCAAAGCTTTAGGATTAATCTTTAGAATCTCTTCTGTCGCCTCAATACCGCCTTTTTTAGGCATAACCAAATCCATAGTAACTAAATCTGGGTTTAGTTTCTTGTATAAAGATATTGCTTCGACACCGTTTGAAGCTTCACCAATTATTTCGACCTTCTCGACTTTACTTATAATATTTTTAAGCATATTTCTTGTGAAGGCTGCATCGTCAACTATAAGGACACGTTTCTTTTCATTTGTCATATTTTCAACTCCAATTTGTTTTTGTTTAAAATTTTTTAATATTTTTTTTTATTTTTTAGATTTAATTTTATGTTAGAGATGACATTTCTTGTTGAATTTTAAATTTTTCAACCTCACTCAATACTTTGCTTAAATCAAGCATAATTTTGGGTCGATCTTCGAAGTTTATAATACCTTTGATATATTCCATAGCAACACTAGTCTGAAAGATAGGACTTAAATCAACAATTTCATTCGCATCAATGTGATCTATATTCATAATACGATCCACATAAAATCCGACTAAAGTATTCTCAACTTTTAGAATTATTATAAATTTCTTACTTGCACTAAATACTTCTTCTGAAGAGGATTTTTTTGCGCTATACAAAACATATTCATTCAAGTCCAATTTCTTTTTTAAATTGACTACATGAATGATTTCTCCTCTGTAATTATAGATCCCATCTATATAATCTAAACTTTTAGGCAATTTTCGTATTTGTCCCGCTTGTATTATTTCTTTTACATCAACAAGGTCAATTACAAATTGTTCCCATCCAATTTGGAATATAATTATAGAAATTTGATTTCTATCTTTGAAATCTTTGCCTTGAATCATATTCTACATACCCTTTTTCTTATATTATAAAATATTGGTTAATTATTTCTTCAAAATTAGAAAATGGTGTTATATCACCATTGAAATTTTTTAAAAGATCTTTATAACTGAATAAAAATTCATCTGCTAAGAGATACATATATCTTTGAATTAAAAAATTCATTTTTTCCACTAAGAAAGCAAATATCACATGGTTTTTAGTAATAACATAGAATTGTTGATTTCCAAAATTAATTTCTTTGAGTTTTGCCCCAGTTTCTTCCCCAATGATCGTATTCGAGAATGATAATAAGGCAGAGATAAACCCTCCGATATGTACCTCATGATCCTGTATATTTGAACGCTTTTTATTTATCATTGAAACAAATGGACTCCCTGTGGACCCAATAATAAAAATAGCAATAACTCCCTCTGTTTTAGGTATCTCAATTGCCGAATTAAATTCATATATTATATTATTTAGTGATTCATGGGATTGAAATTTCTTGTTTATATCTTTTGATAAGAAATATAATTGTGAGAAATTTACTGAATTTTCTTTTTTTTCCATATAAATTATAACTAATATATCATGATTAGAATGTTCAAAATAATGAAGGAAGATTGTCATATCATTGAGAGGAATTATTGAGTTTCCTTGTTTTTTGGATATTATCTCTTTCTTATAAAGTTCCATAATATTCTGAACCAATGGAATACCTATTCCTTTCTGAAAAAGTACTTTGAAACTTTCATTAATATTATTTTCTGAAATCCTAACCAAACCTATGCCCAAAATTTGCATTAATCTGGTGTTTTCTTTAGAATTATGAAAGTTTTCCATAATCATCATTAACTTCATGCCTAAATTTGTTTAATCTTCTAATTTTTTTCATGTTTAGTTTTTTTGTTCAACTGTTCAATATTTGTATGTAAAAGTTTTACTTATTGTGATTTTTTTGTATCATTATGCATAATGAACTAAAAAAGTTATAATAGATTCCTTATTTAAATCTTTTTGTTGTAAAACTATTTTGTGCTTTTGATTGTTTTATTTTATTTGATGTCATAATTTATATACAAACAAAAAAATTACATATTTAGATCATTTGAACACAAAAAGTGATCTTCAAAAAACAAGTTAAATAAGAGTTATATGCAAAAACTTAAGGCTATAGAATTAAATCATAATTACCATTTTAGCTAACTGTGGAAGAAATTTTGACTTTTCCAAATAAAATAATTTCAAATGCTGACCATAATTTTAAAGAAATTATAGTTTATTGTCCTAAATGTAAAATTAGTAAGAATTTGAATATACCCATTAAAATCATTAATCAAAGTAAACAACTAACTATAATTTCAATACCTTCAAGATTAAATTGTGAGCATAGTTTTCAAGCTTTTATTGATAAAAACTTCAAGGTTAGAGGTTATCAATTAGTAGATTTTGAATTTTCAAAAATAGAACTCTATGAAAGCACTTCAGATATTTTGGATAGGAAAAAATACGAAAAAAATGAAGCAACCGAATTCACATCTATGTCAATTTTTCAGGAAATTATAAAACTTCTTAGAAATTGTGTTGATGATAAGGAAGTAGTTGGTAGCGGCATATTCACCCTAGAAGGAAAAGTACTATATTCTTCATTGCCACAAACTACTTTATTTAATACAATTCGAGAATTCGAAGTAAGAAGTGAGAGAAACTTAGTTAGTGTTAAAAAAATGTATCTTGAACTTGAGAATGCTGAAAAATTTATTTCCAAATTTATGGAAATTAAGGGAGCAAAATTTAATTTAGTGTTAATGTTCTCTTTTCGCACCAAATTTGGAATGGGAAATTTACACTTGCGTGATTTATTAAGAAATATAGAAGCTTTAAATTGAATCATATTAGATACTAAAAATATAAGAAGTTAAAATCTTGATTCTAAAAAAGTAATATTCACCTTTTTTTTTATCAAAAATAGATCATCTCTACTTTTGTCTCCTAAATTAACTATATCATTCAAAAATTTTTTACATTTAACTACTAAAAAGAAGTCTCAAAATGATAAAAAATTTGCCATTTTTGCCACAAAAATATTTTCAAAAAATTTCTTAGAATATATTTGTATACAAATTTAGCATTGCAAAAATAAAAACGAAAGGGTTAAATAAGTAAAAATTAATTATTATTCAACCATAATACTTTACATAATTTAAAAAGAAAGCAAAAATGTCAACCATAGATGATAAAATAAATAAAAAAATTCACTTGGTTAAATATATTTTGAAAGATGTATATGAAATTTTAGCATTACTTCAACCATTATTTGACCGCATGCTTGAAATGGAAGAAAGCAAATATTATATAAAAAATGGTGTTTTTAATAAAGCAGCAACTTTATTTGGTGAAATTTCAATTTTATGCAAAGAAATAGAAGATGATTCTCTTCCACTCAGTATTTTTCCAGAAGATTTCTCTTTTCAATAATAATTTAAAAGTGCGCCCGCCGGGAATTGAACCCGGGTCCTCGGAATGGGAATCCGAGATTCTACCCCTATACTACGAGCGCGCTAAAACTTACGAGATCTACTAGTTAATTACATATAAGTATAATTAGAATTATTACTTAAAATTTTTTGAATTATTTCCTATCATTTATTCATATCATAGTACAATATGTTATTTAATTAGAATTAAATCTATATAAGCTATGTTATTTATAACTCATGTGATATAGAAGTCCAATCCTGGAAATTGTTAAGACTTTTTCTTTATTGGAATATTTCTGATCAACTTTTATATTAAAGCTACTAAAATAATAAATTGAAAATTTTGTAAGTTTTTATACCTATATGTTTTTTTAAGCCTTACTTCTTTTCTTTATTATGATTTTGTTTCCGAATAGATCCATACATTACTACTAAATTTCTTAATTCATACTAAAAAGGTTTTGAAATGGAAAATTCAACTAATATTGTAAGAAAATCATCGCAGCACATTTCTTTTGGGACATATGGATTACTGTCTATGCTATTTGGCGGTTTAGGCGATCTAATTGCCTATTTATTGTACCCTGGCTACGATTTTAGGCGAAGAGCAGTAAGTTCATTGTGTCTTGGACCCGGATGGCTATTTTTTCAAGTAGGAACAGTATTATCTGGTCTATTTGCACTTCTATTTTTAATAAACCTTGAAAAAACATTTAATGACAAGGAAATTAATGAGAGACTAAGAAAATATGCTAAATTTTCAGGGACAATTTCGTGTATGAGTTTTATCATTTTAGGTGTTTTTTGTGGCTCAAATGTCATTATAGCATATATCCATGGTATTAATGCAGTGATTAGTTGGATCACTGGTTTGGGTTATATTACCCTTTTTAATATTTTATTCTTGAAATCCCCAAAATATTCAAAATTTGTAGCATATGGTGGATTTATTGTTACTTTAACTATGTCACTATTGTTAATTACTTTTCTTTTGTCTCTGTCATCCACTTTTAGATTTCTGATTAAGATATTAGCAGAACTCGAATGGTTGAATACAATAGCATTAATATTTTGGTATTTTCTCGTATCAACTTATATTATTTATAAAGCGATTTAATATTATAATTCAGTTCTACTTATCCTATAATATTTTATATCTCAATACAATAATTTTTATAAAGTATAAAAAGTAGACAAAATATTATGGTAAAAATAAATGAATTCTTTGATAAACTATTTGATTTCTTACCCGGATATATTTATGGTTTGTTATGTTTTATAATAGGATTAACAGGAGATCTGTTAGCGCTTATAATATCTGGACTAGCTGGTGATTATGTAATGTGGGAGAAATCTATAAGTATTTTAGGACATAGATCGGGAGGAATATTTTTAAGAGGAGGATTAATTATTTCTTATTTATTTTCGATTCCTTTTATAGTATATATAGGCAGAATCGTCAAACATGAAGATGTTAATGAAGATTTAAGAAGGCTTGCTGTCACAACAGGTATTATTTCATCAATAACTGCTATACTTACAGGTACTTTTTCAGGTGTTAATGAATTTATTAGCATGCTTCATGGTTTCTTTGCTCTCTTCAGCTGGATGGGGGGAGCAATCTTTTGTGCACTTTTTAGTATAGTTATGTTAAAAAACCCTAATTTTTCAAAACGGGTGTCAGTTATAGGATTTATTGTAGCAGGGATCTTTTTTACTTATTTAATTCCATTTTTTATCACAAATTTTTGTAATTACTATACTAATATATGCTATTCTTTTGGTAGAAAAGTCTACATAATAATGCCTACGTACGAGTGGATAGTAATTTTTTCTATATCATTTTGGTATTTATTTTATGCCAGCTATTTACGATATAAAAAAATTTAATTTAAAGTTTATAAATAAAATTTATCAAATTGCTATGAGTTGTAAATATCATGGTAGAAATAAAGTATGAAAAAGAAATTAAAATCAAAGAAAAAGATGCATTAATAATTGTTGATATGCAAAATGATTTTATACCTGGAGGTTCGTTGGCCGTAGAAGAAGGAGATTTAATAATTAATGATATTAATGATACTGCAGAAAAATTTAAAAAGGCTAGTGCGAAAATTGTTTTTACACAAGACTGGCATCCACAAAATCACCTTTCTTTTGCAAGTAATCATCCTGAAAAAAATCCTGGTGATGAATTTATGTCTGAAGATGGGTCAATTGGACCCGTATTATGGCCCGATCATTGTGTCCAAGAGTCTCAAGGAGCGGAATTTCATAAAAATTTAAAACTTAATTTAGCAGATAAAATAATTCAGAAAGGTATGAACCCGAATGTTGATAGTTACTCAGGTTTCCAAGATAATGATAAGAAATCTGAAACAGGTTTAAGAGAATATTTAAATTCATATGGAATAAAAAGAATTTTCATATGTGGTTTAGCATTAGATTATTGTTGTTATTTTACTGCTATAGATGGATTTGATTTTGGATATGATGTTTATTTTTTAGTCGATTTGACTCGTGGTGTTGATTTACCAGAAGGAAATGTGAAGAAAGCTATAGAAAGTATGAAGCAAAAAGGGATTAAATTTGCACACTTTAAAAAGAGTTTTAAATAAAAAGAGTTTTTTTTAACCTTTCTTTTATTTAATCAATGGAAAAAAAATTCCCATTTAAATCAATTTTAGTCGTTTGTAGTGTCAACACTGCCAGGAGTCGAATGGCAGAAGGTTTTTTAAAAGATTATTTTAAGAAACATGAATGGGATGTTAAAGTAAAATCAGGTGGTATTTCTTCGCATGCCAGAGATGGAATGTTAATCTCTATGGATGCTAGATTGGTTATGGAAGAGATAGGAATTACCCTATCGAAAAGTGCGTTATCTATTGATTTAAAAAAACACCCTGAGGTAATAGAAGATGCTGATTTGATTTTAACATTAACAAGTAAACATAAAGCTGAATTCCTTAACTTTTTTAATATAAATAGCAAAAAGATTTTAACAATCAAGGAGTTTGCTGGAGAAAAAGGAGATATAGCAGACCCCAGCATGAAAGAGATTGAAGGTTTTAGGAAAGCACGTAATGATATCATTGATAGTTTAATAAAAGGCTTAAAAAAGTATTCTTTAAAATGATTGAGTATATTTTTATTGCTTTCCTGCAAGGTCTTTTTGAATGGTTGCCAATTTCATCTTCTGGACAAGTTATGATTGTTTCAACTAATTTTTTTGGAATATCTCCTGAAAATGCATTTAGTCTTGCTATATGGTTACACTTAGGGACTACACTTGCTGTGATTTTAAAGTTTAGAGATGATTTCATAAAAATCGTTAAAAGTCTTGTTCCTAAAGCCTCTAATATAAGTGAAAATGATATAAAGAAAAGAAATTGGATAATTTATGCTACCTTAGGTACTGCAATTACTGCTTTACCGCTATATTTTGTGTTTAAGATAATTATTACTGAAACTTTTACCGCTTTTCAAGGAGATATGATAACTCTTATTATTTCAGGATTGTTAATGTTGACTGGAATTATCTTACTTAAAACAAGAAAAGCTTTTGGAAAAAATACGATTGAGAGTGTTCCACAAACCTTTATTTCGAAAGATAGTTTCATTTCTGGTCTTGTTCAGGGAGTTTCGATTCTACCTGGTATTTCTCGTTCGGGCGTTACTGTTTCAACAATTCTTTTTGAAAAATATAATCAAGATGATGCGTTACGTTTAAGCTTTCTGATGTCTGTACCTGCTGCTATTGCATCTATCATCGTTGATATAATTTTTGGGGAGGGATCAATTCTGGGATCCCTAAATTTTTTCACAATTATTATCACTACATTAACTAGCTTTATAGTAGGTTATTTAACGATCGAAATTTTGTTAAAGGTAGCCCAGAATATTGAATTCGGTTACTTCTGTATAATTTATGGAGTAATTGCTTTTGCGATTATAATACCATTTATAATTTTCTCTTAATGTGTTAGAATATAATTCATAATAAATTCTTGTAACGCATATTCTATATTTGGAATCCCTTTAAAACTTGGGAAATCATTTAAATCAATAAGATAATATTTATCTTGATCCAGAGGTCGTACTAAATCAAATCCAAAAATTTTAAGATTTAGTTCTTTAGATAATATTTTTGATAGCTCTTTGATATCTTCTGAAATCTCAAATTCTTCCCTTTCAATCAAACCTACATCAATATTTTCTGGTTTTTCTCTTAAATAAATATAGAGAGGATTTTCTCTTTTAATACCAAATACTTTATCACCAATTACATAAATTTTTCGCTCAACACCATCACATTCAATAAACTCTTGAACATATACATTATAGTATAAGAATTGTTTATATCTTTCACAGAATGTATCTATTTCTTCAATTTGTTGAACCAAGAAATTAAATCTGTTATATTTGTCATGCTGATAATGGCTTTTAATAACTATAGGTAATTTAGGTAAAGCCCACTTCTTAAATTGTTTCACATCTGATAAAGAATAATTCCATGATTTTGGCAATAGAAATTTTCTTAGACTTTCCGCACAAGCTCCTAATGCTTTCCTTAGCGCATAATCAAGAGCGATCTTATTCTTACACATTAATATTGTGTCAATATTATGGAGTGTAGGTATATTATGGAGCTTAGCAAAGTGTAATAAATCAATAGAACATTCATTTCTAACTTTTACGATCAATAAATCAGCTTTTTTAAATGAATCTTCCATATCTGAAAGACAAAAGAATTCTTTTGTAGGATCATGCAATATTAATTCAAAATCTTTTATCTGGGTTAATTGTTTAATAAGCTTTTTTATAATTTCATGATCCAATTGTGCAGAAAAAACTATTCTCTTAACCATATTACTCAATTACAAAACGCTTAATGTACATAAAATTACTGATATATAGTTGATCCACTATATATAGTTTTAGATAGATGTAAGAAAAATATAATGATAATATTTTATTCCTCCATAATTTTTCTCCTTTAAAGTTATTCTTTTAATGCTTAAAATCTTAAAAATTAGTATCAATATCGTAAGATAATATTATATATAGATATAGTGAAAGAAAAACCATAATTAATTTTAAAATGATTTAAATAATATCATTTTCTATAACTCACTATCATGGCATCAAAAATTAATGTATGCCTTATTGGAGTGGGGGATGTTGCAAGTGCTCTTGTTCAAGGTGTTGAAAATTATAAAAAATATCCCGATAAAATTATTGGTTTACTACCAGAAATTACCCAATATACGGTTAATGATATAAATTTTGTCTTAGGTTTTGAAGTTAATTCAAATAAAGTTGGAAAAGATCTTAGTGAAGCGATATTTGTCGAGCCAAATTGTAATATGAAATTATTTATTCCGGATTTTTTAGATGCTCCAGTGATTAAAGGTCCAATTTTAGATGGTTTAAACAGTAATATAAAACACATTATACCTGTTTCAGAGGAACAGAAACCTGTTGACGTTAGTAAAGAAATGAGAGAGAGAAAAGTAGATGTTGCAGTCATACTACTTCCTACAGGGGCACATAAAGCAGTAAAGTATTATGCAATGGCTGCACTCGATGCTGGTGTGTGTGTTGTATGTGGGATGCCTTCTTATGTAGCAAAAGATCCTGAAATTGTAAAAAAAGCTGAAGAACTTAACCTTTCGTTGATAGGGGATGATGTTAAATCCCAAATAGGAGCAACTATAATTCATCGCTCTTTAGCAAACTTATTTCCGATGCGTGGTGCAATATTAGATAGGACTATTCAACTTGATTGGGGGGGATGTAGTGACTTTTGTAATCTCTTAACTCCTAAGTCTGATGGTGAATTAGTCTATGAAGAAGGAAAACGTCAATCTAAAACAGATGCTGTTATTGCTAATCTGCAAAATAAGGATACTGTTGAATGCCAAATTTCTGCTGTGGATTACATTCCATTTTTAAAAAATCAAAAGGAAGCATATATGCGACTTGAAGGTCGAATTTTCGGTGGTGCTCCTGTGAGAATAGATATTACAATGTTTGTAGAAGATGGAAATGATTCTGCTGGGATTATTGCTGATTGTATAAGGATTTCGAAGATTGCCAAAGATAGAAAAATAGGTGGAATTTTGCAATCTGCCTGCTCATTCTTCATGAAACATCCACCAGCAACTCAAATAGATGATTATATTGCCAAAAAGTATCTTTTAGAATTTATTGAAAATAAAAGAGAAAGATAGGTTGAAGAAAAGAGATATATATAATATTCATCTTTTCAGTTATTATCCTCTTATTTTTGCAGGTGTTTTTAATGCTTGTTGTTGTAGAATTAATTGATTGTAAATGTGATCGCTTATTAATGATATTGCTTCTGGGATACTTCTGAAACTTGGAAAATCATTAATATCTACGATATATGGAATTCTGTTTTTTGTTAATATATAATCAATGCCAAATATGGACATCCCCATTTTTCTTCCTAATCGTAAAATTCTTCTCTTCAATTGCTTTTCTATTGGCACACGAATATGAATTAATTCCAATGGAGAGAGATCCTGATCTGGTTGTAAACGATTATGTGAGGTTATAGAGACAGCCCATCTTCCAATAATATATACTTTATACATAATGTCAAATTTTCCCAAATATTCTTGGAAAAATAACTCATTTTCATTGAAATTTTTAGTTAATTCCCTAAATTGAATTTGATTCTTCGCAATACCAATTATTCTTTCATTCTTAGGTAGATCTTCGATATTATGTTTATCTAATTTAATTATAATATTACTCCCACTACAACACGCGTCATATGCTTCTTTTAATGAATAATAAGAACGAGGTATGTTTAACTTTCTACATTTTTGCTCAACTAATCTAAAAGTTTCTTTTCTGCTTTCACATGTTCTGACAGCAGCTATATCATTAAGTTGAGGAATACGGGGTGCAAATTCGTCAATTGCTCTGTAAATTTCAGAATTAGATTCTTCAGATAATAGTTTTATAATAATAAATGAGATAGGGTACTTTTTTAATTGTTTTTTAAGATATTTCGTACTAAAAGAATTACTTCCTTTTTTTAGTAGATTTATTATTGAGATATTATAATTTTTATTACAAAATTTCTTAATATTATCAAGAGCTTCAAGATCTCGGTTACAAATAGATCCAATGTAGATTCTGTTAAGCTTTTGTGACACTCAACAAACCCTATTTATTTTGGTAATTTATAGCGATTATGGTATATAAATATATTGATTCTAAATCATGCTATACAATTATGGAATAATAGAAAATTAATAGTCTATTAATTAAAAACTTCAAAAATATCGATTATTAATTGTATTTAAATTAAATAATTTTTTTTTATTAAATATTATAGTTAAAGAGGTTTTAAGGTAAATTTTTTGAAAACAAAAATAGGTTTAATTATCGATAATTACCATTTAAGTTATAAAGTAAAAGAATTCTTAAAATATTTAAAATCTATAGCAGAGGTTAAAATATTTATTGAAGAATCGTTCCTATTAAGTAGTTCTGAATTATTTTTTGATGATGATATATTTTTTGTCAAAGGAAAAGGGACATTGATTTTAGGTTTAATAAAATTAATTGAGGAACAGACTTCTATTCCTGTAATAAACTCTTATAAGGGAATTTGGTTAACAATTAATCGATTTTTAAGTAGTACTTACTTAAGAAAAGGGGGTATTCCTGTACCAGATTTTTCAATAATACCAGATGGAGAATCACCTCCATTTAATAACTATATAATTAAAAATATTATTGATCAAAAAAATTATGCGTTTAAACCTATTGTAAATCAAAAAAATAGTCATTTAAGAGTAGCTGATATGAGGGCATTAGATGAGGTTGATGGAAAGGAGATTAAATATCATTTTCTTTACTATCAGAAATTCATTAAAAGTAAATGGGAATATAAAATATATGGGATTGGAGAAGATGTATATTTCTATAAACAGTTACCAATTCTAATTAATCCTAATAAAATGGAATCTCGACAAGAAATAAAGGAAATTCCTGAGTTAAAAGAATATTGTCTTAAAGCAATGGAAATTATGAATTTAAAAGTAACTTCTCTTGATTTTTTAAAATCAGATGATAGCGAATTTTATTTAACCGATATAAATAATGCTCCTAATTTTAATTATATAAAAGATGGACATAAAATTGTTGCAGATTTTCTTATAGAACAAGCAAAAAAATGAAAAAGTTGTAGAAAATGAATATTGGAATTTTATCAAAAAGAACTCATATGCTAACAGGAAAATTAAAACAATGGCTTGAAGATCAAGGCCATAAAGTATCAATTTTTACTGCTTCTAATTTACATATAAATAGAATACTTTTAGAGAATGATTTTTACATACTAAAATCAAAATCACTATTCTTCCTCTATGCTGGTTATTTTCTTGAAAATAATGATATTCCTGTAATTCCTGATACTCACACTTCTTTCATGCAAAAAAATAGAATTGAGGCTCATTATTTATTAAAAAAAGCAGGTTTAATTGTACCTGATATCTATTTAGGGACATATGACACCTTTCAATCTCAACTTCAATCAAAAAATTTACCTCTCATTTTAAAACCGATAATGGGTTCTGGAAGTAGAGGGATAAAATTAATCAATTCAATTGATGATCTAAATAATGAAGGTGATAAAATACTTTATTTAGAGCATTTTATAGAAGGAATTCATTATACTGTATATTTCATAGGTGATGAAATTTGTACTTTAATTAAACCTCCTTTATCTAATGAACATATCGATATGGATAAAATAGAGACTCCAAATGACATTAAAAAAATAATAAAAAAATGGTTGATATATTTAAATGGAAAGGCTTTATTCGGACATTTAGATATGGTTAGAGAATATACTAGTAATAAATTATATGTAATTGACCCTGGTTCTTTTCCTGAATTTACAAACTGGAAAAATCCCAGTTCTCCAGTTGAAAAAATTTGTAACTTAATTTTAAAACAAGTTAGAAAATTCCGTAATTCTTAATAGTTATCATTTATAGAAATATCTAAACGATGAGCGAACAAAAGGAGTTACTTCAATCGAAAATATATGGAGAGAAACAAAAGGTAAGATTATATAAGATTAAACACTTTATTTTTGATTTTGGAGGAGTCTTAATTGAAAAAACATTTGTATTAAAGAACATGCTTGATATGCTCGAAGCAGATTTAAATATAAAAATTCCTCGAATGGAGAATTCATATATCAGAAAGCTTAAACGTAGTTTAAGTTCGGGAAGAATTACTTCTCAAGAATTTTTAGATAAAATATTTGAGAAATATTATTACCCCTTCCAAAAAGATGATGGAGCATTACCACCTAAAAAGGTAAATACTGCATATTATGAAGAATTATGGTTTGATCTATATTCACAAGTCACAGACATATCCTCAGACATGGCAGAAATAATAGAGCGGTTGCATAAGGCTGATTATACAGTAAGTTTGATGTCAAATACACACGATATACATGCTAAATCAAATCTATTAAGAGGCTTTTATGATATATTTGATCATGTTTTTTTATCAAACGAAATTGGTTTGATTAAACCGGATATGGATAAATACAAATATGTTATTAATAAATTAGATACAAAACCAAAAAAATGTATTTTTATTGATGATAAAATAAAAAATTTAGTTCCTGCTAGAGAATTAGGAATTATAGTAATAAGATTTGAATCATTTAAAAAGTTTAAAGAACAATTAAATGAATTAGGAATCGAAAATATTAGTAAAGATCTTCGACATGTAATAAAAAAGAAGTATAAAAAATATAAAAAAACTAAAAAACAATATAAAAAAGCTAAAAAGGAATATAAAAAAGCAAAAAAGGAATATTTAAAGAAGAAAGGCAAATCTTTAAAAAGAAGATTGAATTATCAACGAAAGCGTGCTCAATATCGTAAGAAAAAGGCTGAATATAAAAAAGAGAAAAAACATAAAAAAGAAAAACTAATTACAAAATTAGAGATTACTTGAATTTGGGAAGTTTTTTAATAAACTTGTTATTGAGGAAGAATTACAAAAATAAAATTTTTAAGATTAATCTCCATTAATTTCCTTCTTTTCTTCTTCTGTTTCTTTTTGTTTATTATATTCTTCTATTTTTTGTTTTACTGATTCTGAAGGAGCTGTTGGCAAGGGCATTTTTTCATATATTTCTATAAATTTAATATCATTTATTTCATCACCCATATGGGTTTGAAGGTCCATTGCAAGTCCAAATTTAACATATGTTAAATTTTGAAAAAGGAACATTTTCGGAATAGTGATTTCAAGTGTTTTTTCTTTCTTAATATAATTTATTTTAAAATCTGGAATATTTTCTTTTGGAATTCCCTTATTAATCATAAAATATTCTACTTTTTCACCGAAATCTTCTATTTTATCAATAATTTCAATATTATAATCTAATGATTGTCCTGCTAATGGATGATTATAATCAACAATGACTCTACCTTGTAAAACATTGGTCACTACACCACGCTGTCCTTTCTTATTTACAAAATCTTGACCAAGTTCAGGTGGTTTACCTTCATTTAATTTTCGAAATTTTGCAATTCCAATCCTTTCAATCTTTTGAGGATCACGTTTCCCAAATGCTTTATTGGGAGGGATTCTAACTGATTTTTTTTCAAGAAAATTCATTTCTTTTATGGTTTCAGTGAGCCCCTCATTTAAAAAACCATTTTTGCCAACAATGACGAAATCAGGAGCATAAAATCCCTGATTGGCTTTTTCTTCATCGTAAATTCCTGCTTTCTTTGCATCTTCTTCGGATGACACTCTAAAAATTCTACCTTTCTGTGTCCGACCTGTTATTTTCACCAGCACGAAATCTCCCTCTTCAACTTTTTTACCCTGTAATAATGCCTTCTTTTCTTTTAGTTTCTTAAGTTCTTCTTCATCTTTTTTCGCTTCTTCTTCCACTTCAGTTAATTCAGATATACCTTTACCTACTTCAGCTGAAGGTTTGCCTTTTAAATC
>JBHLOC010000028.1:0-72273 GCA_048940925.1 Promethearchaeota archaeon
TTACTTTATTACATCTGTTATGAAGCAGGTCTCCACAATCTTTACTCCTTTAATCTGAGAAATTTTTTCTTCGATAAGTGGGTTAAATTGTTCAATCGAAGGAATTTCAACTTTCATAAAAAGACCACAATCTCCCGAAAGTCTCCAAATATTTGTGATTTCCTCTATATCTAATAATTCTTTCAATATTCTCTTAATTTCCTTGAAATCAGGTTCAACTTTTACGGTAGCTCTAGTACGTGGCTTATTATCTATGCTATATTCAATGGTAAATTTTTTAATTACACCTTCCTCAGTTAACTTTTTTACTCTTCTTCTAACTGTCGCTTCTGTCTTACCAACTTGTTCTGAAATATCATTAAATGACATTCTACTATTATCTTTTAACAATTCAAGTATTTTGATATCAACTATGTCCATTTTTAATCAAATTAACTTTTTTATTCTTTTTTATAAAAAATTTATCTTAATTAATAAATATGATGTTTTAATTATTAAAAAATAAATAGCAAATTATTAATTTTATTCCCTAAATCACTAATTTTTTTCCCATTTGAATAAATTCATGTTTGAAATATCCTAAATTGATTTATCAATCTATTAATATAATCTCATACTTTACTTTTTTTGATAATTTTATCTGATTTGAATGTGATATATGAACCAAAAGTACATTTTTCTTATAATTTAGTTGATAAAAACTATTATTTTAACATAAGATAAAAATATGCAAAATGATGGTAGACTATTAAAAACAAATTATATAACTAGGCTCATATTTGTTTACGATTTTATCCTTATTTTAAGTATTAAGTGAAAGTTAAAATAGGAAAGATTCTCTATTAATTTAATAAGATTAATTTTAAAATGATACTGTTATATGTCAAATGAAATTCCTGAGAATGTGAAGGAATCTTTGAAGGCAATTGGGCTCACAGACTATGAGATTTCAATTTATCTTACCCTTATCTCAAAAGGCCCAATGGATGCTAGAGAACTTTCTGACGCATCTGGTGTTCCTTACTCACGGATTTATAATATCCTTACACAGCTGGAAAAGGAGAAAATGTGGATAATAAAGGAGGAAGAGTCTCGCCCTAGTCGTTATTTTGCCAAATCACCTGATGAAGCTCTAGTTATTGCTAAAAAACAATATAGTGATAATTTTAACGATCATTCAGAGAAAATTATTCGTACTTTAATTCCAATTTATCAATCTCATGATACACCAATAAAAATCGCTTTATATGTTCATAGAGGCAGAGATGTTTGTGTTAATCGAGCCCTTTCTTTAATTAATATGGCAAAGTCTGCACTTTATTTTACTACTACGAAACATGAAATATTAGAATTGTTTTATGATGATATTAAGAAAGCTAGAGCCCGAGGGGTCACTGATTTAAAACTCTTGGTTGAGGCTCAATCTTTGGGAGATAAAAAGTTTAAAGCTTTACTTAAAAAGTATAGCGCTATATGTGAAATAAAGTGGAGAGATCAGATTTTTGGAAGTTCAGTAATAATTGATGAGGGAGAAGATGCGTTTATAATGCTCTCAGAAAGTTTCTTTCCTGAAAGAATTTCTTATTTTGGGGTAGCTACTGATCATGTGGCATTTGGTCCTGCCTCTCTCTATTATTTTAACTATCTCTATAACACAGCAGAAGAAGTAAATTTAAATTAAAATGATATTAAAAGTTAAATGAAAATTAGCATTTAAGACATAATTACCACTTTACTTTAATAGCTTTCTCTTGACATACTTCAACACACTTTAAACAACGAGTACAAACAGAGGGCCACACTGCTGTGATTTTCCAATGCTGAGGATCATATACATTTTCTTCTTCATATTTGAGGTCTTCATGAAGTAAAAAAACACACGGGTCACACACATTAAGACATCTCCCACATGCTCTTGGATCCACTTTACCTTCCGGACCACATTTTGAATAATCTATCTTAATTTTTGTTTTTCCCAATAATAATATCACCTAAAAATGACCATCAAATCCAGGAAATTCTTGTCTTGGAATAAGAGTTAAAGCATCATGTTTACAAGCATGTCGGCAAACACCGCATCCAAAGCATTTGTTATAATCAATAATGACCCTCTTAATTGAAGGAATATAACGGATCGCATTCCATTGACACATTGCGACACATAACTTACACCCTTGGCACTTATCTTGATCCAGATTAATTATATATTCTGCTTTGGACATTACCATTAAATTGAAATCGTTTCTTAATCGTAATGCTCCACATTCTGGGCTTTCACAATTGCATATAGCATTTATATATGGTATTGGTTGATACCATACCGTAGAAACCAATCCATTTTTGTTATGTTGTTCCAATCTCTCTATAGCTTCATCACGAGATATCCGATGGGCTCTCTCTTTTGGAATAAATCGTGGAAGTTTCTCTATTATTTCAGAAAGTACTCCAAAATTAATACAAGTTTGTGCTTTAACACCCCTTTGCATCATACGGCACATACAATATGTTTCAACTATAGGTTCAGCAGCTAACTCCGAAAGAATAATTTTTGCATCTTCCATAGGAATTACCTGCCCAATATGACCATCAGCCCTTACGGGTTTTGGATGTCGAACAGCTCCATGAATCATTTTTTCAGCAGCATGTCGTATGACTTTCCCAATTAGAGGTATCTGGAGTTTATACCCTAAACCTTTAGAAGACAATCCTGTAATTTTTCGAATAAATACTGTTTCAAAATTCATCCACTGTTCTCGTAAATAATCTTCTAAATCTAATTCTTTGGCAAGCTGATCTGAATAATTTTTTGCATTCATATACCATTTATGACCCATACCATGTTTCATACACCATTTACACATTCAATACTTCCCCCAATTAGCTTACTAAAAAAATATAATAAAAAGAGTAAATCTTTATTTCTTCATTTCAAAAAAGTTCTTTTCCCTAAGTAAATAAATAGTTCTGATAACTCAAATAGAGTTAATGGCATAACTAATTGAGCCATACTTGTACGTAGATCTGCCTTATCTTTTCCAGCTAATATTAATTTCCTTATATCTTCAACATAATCATCCATATTCAAAAATAATATTTCTATTTTATCAACCCCCGTAAGTTCTTCAATATCTTTATCCAGATGCTCCTCCACTTGATTTAGCAATCCTATCTTTATTTTTGGAGATAAATCATATTTGGTTATAAGACGATTACACTCTTCTATAATAATATTTAAACTCAAATTCCAATCTGCATTTTCCTTATATTTTGGGATAAGTATATCGCCAATAATCACTTCAAAAAGAGTTGATGGCGCTTTTTCATCAAAATCAACCCGCATACCATTGCTCAATTCAACCTTAATAATTTGATCACTCATGCCTTATCTCAACTTGAATCGAAAATTGTGTTCTTAATAATTAATGGACTAATATCTAATAAATATTTTCATAACTCAAACCATTTTAAAACTTTAATCACTATTAATGGTAAAAAATAATTAACTATTTATTTCTGATATGGGAAATCATATTTTTAATTGGAGCAACTTCCTCACTGACAAAACCAAGGAAGAAGGTTCATATTGAGATGATTAATTTGACTATACTCCTTAACAATCATATGAACAGGATTAAGGTAGAGGAAGAAGAAACTGAAATTAAAATTAAAGAAACAAAAGAGATTAAAGATGAAAAATCCATATCTCTGTCATGAATACGTATTGAGCTTGTATAATAACCATTGAAATTTTGTAATAAACTTTTCCATTAATTTTTGATTTTTGGGATAAAAATTGCTAATGTATAACTGAATTATGAAAAAGTTGATATACTGATGCGTTTTTTAAATTAATTCTGACCATTTTTTCTATAAAAAAATTTAAATAATAATTTGATATTTTTATGATTAGATCTCTTAACAAAAGGTCTGAAGTTTTAATTTTAATATTTAGAATAAAATGGCGAAATTAATGAAAAATAAGAAAATTTTAATAGTGTTAATAATCCTCATTTTAAATTTTAGCTTCGTGTTTCAGAGGTATAACTTTATTAATACAGCTCGAAAAGAATGCGACAAAAAAGAAATAAACCCCATATTATCTTTTAGTAATTTTATCGCATACGAATGGAGTAGCACTTGGGACGGAGGTGTTAATGATGAGGATTATGCTATGGGAATAGCATTAGATTCATCAGGTAATATCTATCTTGCGGGATATACACACAATAGTGTGAGTGGTTACGACATGTGTGTGGTAAAATTTAACAGCTCTGGTGAGTATCAATGGAATAGCACATGGGATGGAGGTATTTATAATACGGATTGGGCAAATGGAATAGCATTAGATTCATCAGGCAATATTTATCTTGCGGGAGTTACTTATGATTCGGTAAGTGATTACGACATGTGTGTGGTAAAATTTAACAGTTCTGGTGATTATCAATGGAATAGCACATGGGATGGAGGTATTAATCAAGATGATAGGGCATATGCAATAGCATTAGATTCATCAGAGAATATCTATCTTGCGGGAATTACATTTACTCTAGGAAGTTCTTATGTTATGTGTGTGGTAAAATTTAACAGCTCTGGTGACTATCAATGGAATAGTAAATGGTACGGAGGAGGAGAGACTTATGGAATAGCATTAGATTCATCAGGCAATATCTATCTTGCGGGAGTTTCATTCAACAGTGTGAGTGGTTACGACATGTGTGTGGTAAAATTTAACAGTTCTGGTGATTATCGTTGGAGTAGCACATGGGACGTAGGTACTTATGATTATGCATATGGAATAGCATTAGATTCATCAGGTAATATCTATATTGCAGGTGGTCCTGACATGTGTGTCGTAAAATTTGATAACTCTGGTCAATATCAATGGAATAGCACATGGGACGGAAGTATTTCTGATAATGCATATGGAATAGCATTAGATTCATCAGAGAACATCTATCTTGCGGGTCAATCATATAATCCAGTGAGTTCTTATGACATGTGTGTGGTAAAATTTGATAACTCTGGTCAATATCGTTGGAGTAGCACATGGGACGTAGGTACTAATGGTGAGGAATGTGCTTATGGAATAGCATTCGATTCATCAGAGAATATCTATCTTGGGGGATATACAATTAACCCTGTAACTGATTACGATATGTGTGTAATGAAATATAATTCAGCACCAAAGATTAAGATTAATACACCACTTCAGAATAATTTTTATAGCATAATTGCCCCAAATTTTGAGATTTCTATTCTTGATTCAGAGTTAGATACTACGTGGTATACTTTAGATGAAGGGACAACAAACATTACATTTAGTGGATCAATAGGCAATATCAGTCAAGCAGAATGGGATAAAAAAGGTGAAGGTTTAGTTACTATTAATTTCCATGCAAATGATTCTATAGGTCTTGAGGGAACTTCAGGAGTATCTGTCTATAAAGATATAACAGCTCCAACCTCATCAATCTCTTTTACACCCCATAAAGGAACTAATATAGTGAATAAATCAACCAGCTTTACTCTTACAGCTGATGATGGACAAGGTTCAGGTGTTGCCTCGATTATGTATAAAATTAATGATGGGGATTGGACTAATTACAGCTCTCCATTTGATTTATCTGATTTCAAATCCGGTAATCATAATATCTCATATTATTCAATTGATAAAATGGGCAATATCGAAAATATAAACTCACAGGAAGTAAAAATACCTGGACCAGGCGGAATCCCTGGATACAGCCTTTTACTCGTGATAAGCTTAATTTGTGTGAGTTCAGTAGTAACTATTAAATATCGAAATAAAAGTTTAAAGAAATAAATACAATTTTTTTTCTATTTTTTTAATGAATATTTTTTTTCAAAATTATAATAATAAGTGGAGAATCGAAAGAAAATATACTAATGATAAAGAGCTTATTTAAAGGTATAATCAAGATATCAAAATAGTTAATCGTGCCCTGATTTATAAGTGAATTAAAAGTATTTAATACCAATCTTCAGAATCTCGGATAATAAAATTCTTTCCCTGAACTTGTATGGCTTACCATATTTTTAAACATACGTACTGCTTATATCTTCTTCGATATGATCTATTGATATCCGAAAAATAACAACTACCCTTCACCACGGCACTAAATTAAGGATAAGTCTCCCTACTTAATCAAGAACAGACTGGATAAAATTGAAAGACAGAAAAATTTATATGATATCAGAGCAAAAGTCTTAGAATATAAGGAAGGTAACATTGTAAAAATACCTTAAATTCTATAGATTAGAAAATTATGCCATTTATTCATATGAAATTAGTTAAAAATGAGTTTGCTAATTTTATTATTAAATAAACAAGATTGAATAGTTAATTTAGAAAAAGCAAAAAATCGGAGACCATGAATCAAAACTGAAAACAAAAAGAGGAGACGTATTTTATCTAATAACAGGGTTAAGGGTTGAGGTTAGCCGATTGTTCGGCCTTAGGTATAAGAATATATTTTTCTCTTCATGGTTCCGATCTTTCATCATAATATGTTGAAATTTTTTCCCTTATAAAAATTTCCTTTTTTCATGTGAAAAAATGGAAAATGTAAAAATGCGACATGAAGGTTAAAAATTTGTCTGTATATTTTCGAAATTTCAAAAAAAATTCCTAATTTTTATTATTTATTATCATAGGAATTGAATTTTAGCATTAATTTAGATCTCTACTGTTTTTTAAGAGAAAAAAATGAGTTTAAAAATATGAAATCGATGATTTAAAAATAAAATAAGGTATAAATAACCTATGTCAGGATTCAACATATATGATAATTTTAGAAGAGACAAATATTTGAAATTAAAGAAAGATAAGTATTTAAGTTATTATATAGAATATATAATAAAATTAATGTAATTTTATACACATAGAATTATAATAATTAATCTCTAAGTTCGTTGAAGATAAAATGAAATTAAGAATGATGAACATCAAGGAATTGAAAGAAAATCCTTGGATCTTTTCGTTGGCTGCGGGATTATTTGCCATATTATCACTTTTGACTCCATCTAGCACTCATGGAAGTAGTTGCCCAAATCCTATTCAATGTTGTTCTGGGTTTTGTTGGCAGTGGGGTTTGGAATATGGTGGGGGAGATTTTGGGTGGGTATGGCAGCCATATTTGATTGTTGGATTATTTACAGCAGCCTTTTTCGTTGTATCTGGGATTATCATGATTGTAACTGGACTTATAGCTAGACGCCGGGAGGAGATTAGATTTGGAGCAGCTTGGAGCACATGTGGAAAAATTATAATCGCTCAAATTATCCTATTTATCATATATACCTTAATGAGAAATTATGAATATTTTGAATATCATTTAGTTGGTTTTGGACTCATTGGACCTTTTTTCTCTGGTGCTTTTGCGTGGATAGCAGGAAGACTAGCTCGTTAAGTGCATCTTCTCTAAAATTCCTTATAAATTCTCACTTTTTTGATTTTAGTTTTTTAATAAATCTTGGGATTCAACTTTATCTACTTTTTTTTTCAATATCTTTAAAATAGTAATAATTCATCAGAACCTTCTACAACTAAAATATGAAAATTAACACCACGAGAGTTGTATTAAATGTAGGTTATGATGAAGCAAATGCTTTAATTAATATATTTTACATTGCTGACCATGTTCATGGTTCAAAAATGGGAATTTATAGGTCATTGGAAGTTATTAATAAATTCGGAAGGTATTTTTCATTAGATACTTCTATTAATGACTTTGTATAATCCGCTATTTTTTTTGCGATTTCTGGATGAGATAGCATTTGAACTTCAACTTTTTCACCTCGATCCCATAATAAATAAGGAGTATCTTCATATGGGGCATATTCTTTAACTTCTTTTATCCAACTGCCCGGTAATTCATTTTTTAATTCAACATCAAGCATTTTAGCTAAAAATAGAGTCCAAGCTCGGGGAACTACAGATACTAAATAACCACCTCCTCCAAATGCTACCCATCTATTTTGACAGAATTCACGAGCACTAGTTTTGATTGTTTGAGCAATATCTTTATAAACTGCAATTGAAAGTCCCATTTCAGTTAACGGATCATTGAAATAAGTATCCACTCCTAGCTGAGTAAATAATATATCAGGAGAATAAGCTTCTAAAAGTTTAGGAACAGTTTTCCTAAATAAATTTATGAAATTCTTATTGTCTGTGCCAGGAAGCAAAGGAAAGTTAATAGAATACCCTTTTCCCTCTCCTTCCCCGTTTTCATTGATAAAACCTGAACCTGGAAACAGAAACCTTCCGTCTTGATGAAAAGATATAGTTAAAACATTAGGATCATCATAGAATAACCATTGAACTCCATCCCCATGATGACAATCTATATCTAAATAAGCAATTCTTATACTTTTTTCTAAATTTTGGAGGTGTTTTATTGCAACGCCAATATCATTAAAAATGCAAAATCCTGATGCTTTATTTCTTAATGCATGATGAAGACCTCCCGCAGGATTAAACGAAACTTTAAAATCCTCTTCATTCCAAACTTTTTCTGCTGCTAAAATACTGGCACCACATACTAAAGTAGAAGCTTCATACATACCCTTAAATGCAGGAGTATCTCCAGGACCTAATCCATAAATATTAGGAGAAATAGCTTTACTTTTTGGATTTTCACTCAATCTCTTAACAACATTGATATATTCTTGTGAATGAATTCTTTCTAACTCTTTATCTGTTGCCATTCGAGGTTTTACAATTTCTAATCTAGGATTAATCAGAAGATTTAATTTTTCCATAAGACTGTATGTTAATTTAAGCCTTAGGGGTCTAAAGGGATGATCCTTTCCAAAATCATATTGTTGGTATTCCTCGGTGTAAATTAGACCAACTCTATCAACCATAATAGATATAAAAATTCAGCTTCCTATTAATTTTTTTAAAGCTTAAAATATAAGTCTGTATCAAACTTCTCTCGTATAACTCATATTTTTTAAACAGATGTAATAATATTTAAGAGAGTAGTATTATCAAAATATTATAAGAATAAATATATGTGTGCAAAAAAGTTCATTTAGATATAATTCTTTTAAAGGGAACCTATAATTTAATCATGTCTCAAGTGTTTAAGAGTTTTTTAAATCGTGTCGCTCGTGAGTCTGAATTTAAACCATTAAAGAATCAATTACTTAATTATTTAAAGAAAGAGAGCGAAAATAAATACAAAAATTATCCCAGATTATTAGAATTAATGAATGAATATTGGCCCGAATACCAAGATCGCTCACGTATTTCTCACCTTTTAAAAGATCATTATGAAGAGATTTTTTCTTTTTATTTAAATTCTTTTTTTCATTTTCGAAAACGAGGACTTTCATTTTTAGATCCAGAAGCCCCAACGCCAGTTGATTTTAAGCTCGTGTTCAAATACCATTATAGTTCTAAAGAAATTGAGGTTGTTGAGGAAATAATGAAAAACCAAAAGATTGAAGCGAATACAGAATCGATATTAAAACGAGTTTTTATTTTTGCTATTAGTTCTTTTGGTTTTATAGTCGAACAAATATTTGGTAGACCATTTGCATTTCAATTCTTTGATATTACATCTGCTCCACTACCCAATAATGAATGTGAAGTAGTTGCAATCATATCAGGAAGAGAACAATAAGAAATTATTTTTTTTACCTTAAGTTATTTGTTATTACTTAAAAATGAGCTGAGATCCATAATATCATCACCTCTTTTAACTTGGATCTTGCTTCTAATCCCTTTAATTTTTCGTTCGAGAAACAAGATTGCATCAAGTGGAATTCTTCTTGGAATGCTTCCTCTTTGTCTAATAATCATTAATAGATAATCTATATTATGAAGTACATCTGGACTTATCATTTCATTATATATTGCTTGATAGACTTTTGGATCTCTAATTTTCAAGTTATTCAAATAATTATATGCTTCAGGGGCCAAGACCATTTTTAATATATATTCGATTTTTTCTGATACCGAAATAGCTTTATCTTTACTTGCTTCTTGTTGTTTTTTAGCTTCCATTAGTGCTTTCATTTTTCTCATACGAATTTTCTCTAGTTCGTGTTGTTCAAAATCCTTATGATTGTTACTCATTTATTCAGAATCACTTTAATTTTAACTTTGATCCTTCTAAGTCTTTTCAAATAATCCTTAACTTTCTTTTAACTAACTTTTTCTAGTAAAGAAAAATATAAAATAGAATAATAATTTTTTGAGTTTTAGTTTATAGATATCATCTTATATTAATTTCTTGAAAAGAAAGTGTTAAAAATTAGGTAATACTACTTATCTATAATTACTTTAGGATTAGAAATAAATTTTAATTTATAAATCCAATAATAAAGGTCTATTTTATGAAAAGAATAAATGAATTAATCTTCTTTTTGGTTCTTTTTTGCTGTATAAGTGGTATTTTTCAAAATTATCCAATTTTTCTGAAGAATTTAGAAATAAATACACGAACTCTTAACAATGATATCGATAATCTTAATAAATTTCAAGATTTACACATAGGCAATTCAATCTATTCAAGTTATAATCTATCAGTGGAATTAGATAATTTAACTTCTACATTAGAAGGTAAATTAGAAGTAGATTTTTATAATAATGATCAAGTGAATTTTAGTAAACTTCCTTTTCATATTTATTTATCTGGTATGAATTTCACTTCCAGACCTGGAAAAATTGATATTATTGACGTCAACAAGTCAGATAAAACACCTTTAGTTTATGAAGTATACCCCCAAAACCAAACCATGTGGATACATTTAGATACCAAGCTAGAACCTTTACAGAGAACCTTATTTGATATTTACTTCAATGCAACACTGCCTGATGGTGGAATTGACAGATCAAATTCTCATGGTAATAATTATGATCAATCTCGAATCTATAAATGTGCTGGATTTTACCCTATGCCATGTGTTTATGATATTTATGATGGTTGGAATACAGATCCATATCTGCATATTGGAGATCCATTTTATTTTGATATGGCTTATTATGATTTTTACATTACTGTGCCTAATGGAATGGTTGTCGCTGCCACAGGAAAGTTAATTGAGAAAGTAAGTGATGGTTTTTTAACAACCTATTATTTCAATCCAAACCATCCCGTGAGAGAAGTAACATTTTCAGCATCAACATGGTTTTATGTGGAATCTACTTTGGTTAATGGAGTTAATGTTTCTACCTATTATTTACCAAAATCTCAGTTTATATGGGAAAATAACGCATTAATTTACGCTATTCAAGCTTTAACTCTTTTTAATGACACATTTGGTGAATATCCATATCCAACACTTAATATTGTCGAAGAGTACACATATTTTGGAGGTATGGAATATCCATGCCAAGTTTATATAACTGAATCTATCGATTATTGGTCTAATCCTCAATACTGGCTTGAACTTATAATTGCTCATGAGGTGTCTCATCAATGGTGGTATAATTTAATAGGAAATGACGAAGTTGATTGGGGATTTTTGGATGAGGGTCTCGCTGTTTGGTCTGAAAGTTATTATGCAGAAATTTTTTATGGAAACTGGATATATTTTCAATATCCTCCTTGGATTGATGAAGTAAGAAATTATTATGCTGTTACAGGATTACCTTCAAAAATCAATGCTTCTGTATATAACGCTGTTAATGCAGATAATTATTATTATACTGCTTATACAAAAGCTCCATTAATTATTGAACAATTGCGCAGAAATATTGGTAATGCATCATTTATAGATGGATTGAAATATTATTACAACCAAAAAGTATACAAAATAGCAATGTTGTCAGATTTACAGCTTTCTATGGAGACAGTATATGGTAAATCTTTAGATTGGTTTTTTTTTCCCTGGTTTGATAATTTTTATCTTCCTAAATACAATTTTATCTCATGTACATATGATATGAAACAAAAAGTCTTGAAACTTACAATAAATGATTTAAACGAACCTCTTAACCCATACTCCTATTCTCAACAAGTTCCTCTGAGTTTATATGATAAGAATAATAATATGATATTCAATGATATATTTTGGATAAATGGAACTACATCATTGCAAATTTCGATAACAAATACACCTAATAAGGTGAGATTAATTTATACTGATGATGTTCTGGTTCAACTTGATTCTCCTTCTAAACTATATATAGAATCTCCTGTAGAGACTGTAGGCTTTCAAAATCCTGGATCCTTTACATTATCTAGCGATGCAGATGATCCAGATACAGACGGGGCTTTTAATCTTATATGGACTGATTCTGATGGAGCAGATAATTACTCTATTTATCTACATAATAGTAAAATTACAGAAATAAACGAAACACTCACGACAGTTGTTTCTCAAACTGCAGTATCACCCTTTTCAATAACAGGACTATCAAGCGGTGATTATTATTATATAATTGTAGCTTATAATGAAACAGGTCAAACAATGTCCAACTGTATTCATATTACGGTTAAAAAGGGTGGGGCTGATAGGGGGATTCCAGGGTATAATTCAGCTCTCCTTATTGGTGTTCTTTTTGCTATATCAATACTAATCTATAAAAAAGTAAATGAATTAATTAAGAATTCCTAATTTTTTTCAATTTTATTTTTCTTTTTTTAACTATGAAATTTTAGATTAGATCTATAGATTGATACTTTTTAAGAGAAATAAATATATCACTTCTAATTTTTTTAATTAAAAGGAGAATGGTCCCTCCCCCCGGAATCTAGCTAGATCCGAATTAGATCCATATTTCGAGCCGGGGACCGCTCGGTTTCAATTTCGACTGACGTATCTTCATTAGCTACAGGCTTTAATACGCGATATTATCTACAGCCGAGCACTCTGACCACTGAGTTAGGGAGGGAATATGGTTTAAAATTAAATAGTAAATTAATTAATTTATTTTTTATTATTTCCAATTTAGAGTACATAATAACAAGCATTTTTACAATATTTTCTTTTTTAACTAAAAAAATACTCTATTTTGTTTAAGAAAACTTATTAAACAAAAAATTTTCCTATATTATTAACATATAAATTTCAATAAAAAATCGCAAACTACTTTTGTTGTGAAAAAATTTTATTATTTAATAGTCTTATAAAATTATACTAATATTTTTTAGAAAGGTGATTAATAATTAGAGAAGAGACCGATTATACTGAAAGCATTGAGAGTTATAAAGACGATCCTAGTGTCATTTTAGAGCCATGGGGTAGAAGTATAGATCATTTAAGACTTACTATCATTGGGAAGAAGGGAACTCCTTACGCAGATGGAAAGTTCGTTTTTGAAATCAAATTCCCTGAGAATTACCCGTTCGCACCTCCCTATGCTTATGCAGTTACTTTAATGTGGCATCCTAACATTGATTCATCTATTCCCCCAGGAAAATTGAATATATGTCTAGATTTAATTAATCCAGATCTAGTAGGTAAAGTGGATGCAAGTACTGGAGCAAGCGGTTGGACACCTTCAAAAACACTAACTAATATTATTGAAGCTTTAAAAGGGATGATGCATATGGAACCTCCCTTCTTTAATCCTGGAGATCCCCTTAACCATGAAGCCGGTGAACAATATTTTCGTGCTTTAAAGAAATTTGAAGCTAAGGCTAAAAGTTGGACAGCCAAATATGCCATGGATTAAAGGAATTTAACTAGCTTTTATTTCCTATTTTTATTTTTTATGTGTTAGACTTATAAATTTAAAAAGACTTAAATTTCAAGTTAAAAAATATGAAAGAGTTCTTATTTAAGAATAAAAAAGTTATAATTTTCGATTTAGATGGAACCCTCGTACATTTAAAAGTAGATTGGAAGTCATTGAAAAATAACTTAACTGAAAAATATAACAAACTTTATAAGGATAAATGCAATTTTAAGAGTATTTCCGCATGTCTTAGCAAAATTGTAGAGAGGAATGATGAAAAAGTGCTTGAAGACTTTTTTAAAATTATTCGCCATTATGAATTTAAAAATATTGGGGAAAATCGGCCAATTAAAGAAACAATTTCGTTTATCAATAATAGAGATTTATTTGGTATAGATAAAGATACTAAATTTGCAATTTTATCACTTAATACAAGAAGTACAATAATTAATTCATTAAAATTAGCAAAAATCTTTGAAAAGGTAGATTATATAGTAGGAAGAGAAGATGTTATAAAATGGAAACCAGATCCGGAAGGTCTTTTTAAAATTAAATCTCATTACAATTTAAAAAATGAAGAAATGATATACTTTGGGGATAAAGAAAATGATATTAAAACTGGACAAAATGCTGGTATTCAGGTTCATTATATAGATGAGTTAATAGTTTTTATAAATAGAAAAATAGTTGAATTAAAAACTCTCTAAATCTGTTGGAAAGTAATGCCTTTTATTTTCATAAAGGTAAAAACTTCATCCTTTTTTTCAAAATACTTAAAAAAACCATAATTAGTTACTTTTGCTATAATTTCTTCATCCTTTAGATGATGATCATCAACAGATAACCAACCTTTATCTTTTAAAACACGATACAATTCTTTTAAAATACTTTCTGGATCTGATAAATGATGGAAAATATCTAATAAAAGAACAACATCTATGCTTTTTTCTTCTAAATTTGTATCACAATCAGTTAGAATTGTTTGAATATTTTTAAGTCCTCTTTTTTCTGCTCTTTTTTTAACTTCTTCAATAGCTAAGGGATTAATATCAGCAGCATATACTTTTCCAGTGTTACCCACAACCTCTGCTGCGGCTATAGTATAACTCCCTGGACCACATCCATAATCTAATACCAAATCTCCGTTTTTTATTTTTGTTTTTTCAATTTTTAGATGTGGTGGATAATCTTTATCACGTTTTTCAAAGTGTTTAACCATAAACTTGAAATGAGTTTTACTCATTGGTATATCTTTTTTCTTTTTCTCTGGAAATGCCAACACCTCTATTTAAGATATATATAAAAATAAAAATTCACATAAAAGTGATTATCACATTATATTTTTTAATTTCTGATTCTGCAAGTGCTTTTCCTAAAGGAGTTAATGTAATAATATCATTAGATTTTACTTTTATTGAAGTTAATTTGATATCAGGATCTTTTAGTGAGGGCATGTATGGATTCCAATATATCTCTTTAGTCATTGGATTAGTAATCATCCAAAATTCTGGATCCAAATTATATCCTGAAACCTCCATTGCGTTAAATATATAACCAATATCAGCATCAAAAGGCACTACAATTTGTACATTTTCCTCACCTTCGATCTTTCCGCATGCTAAACAATCATCCCTTTTTATTATATTTAAATGATCAAATTGACCATAAATACCATTGTAGTTTATGTAAGGAGGATCCATGGGAGATCCAATATTTCTACCATTAACACGAAACAATAGTTTGAGTGCTTCTTGAGATTGAATACTTGCAATTACGGAACTGACAGTCTGAATCGCTGCTATTTTATTGCCAAGAATATTTTCCATTTCTTCAAATTTGTAATCTGGACCAAATGTATTTCTTATATTATTTTTCCATTCTTTAATCTCTTCTTCAGTTAATGTCTTTCTTCTCTCTGGATTAACATTTTCATTAAAAACTCGTTCTCTTAATTGCTCTAATTCTTCTTGAGCTAATTCTTTTAATTTAAGAACGTCACTATTTAAATTAAGATCAGGTTTATGTCCATACTTTTTTTCAAAACTAACTTCAGCTTTTATAACACAATGATTTCTATTTCGAGGTAAACCTTTTAATGTGCATGCTGCAACTAATTTATCATCAGCTGGAGGAATTGGTACTAAGCATCTGTAACATGGCGTTTGATCTAAAAATTCTGGGGCGTATTTCCAGTCAAAAACCATTTCAATTTCTTTTCTAAATTTTTCTTTTAAGGGGTTAATTTTTTCTTCAATTAATTGTTCTATTTCCTCTTCGAGTTCTTCAATTCTTTTCTTAGCTTGAAAATATTCGGGATATTCCATATCAGTAATCTCCCATAATCTCTCTTGCACTAAATTATCAATTTCTCTTTCTTTATCTTTATATTGTATACCAGAACCATCAGGAATTACAATTTGAACATGACCCTCGAATCCGACAGTACCACCTTCAATCATCGGTTTTTTTAGTCTAAGACAGATTTTATTTAAGTCTAATCTAGCGTTAAAATTATCTAATGCTGCAATTATTACATCTGCTTCCTCATATACCGCTATAGGAAGTTTCTGAAGTTTTTCAAAATAAAAATCAACCTTTAAAAAAGGATTCATTTCTTTCAATCGTTCCGCTGCTACTTCTGCTTTAGGTCGTCCCTCATCTCCAGGTTTGAATAGCATTTGTCTAGATAAATTTGATGTTTCAATAGTATCTAAATCAACTAAGATCAGCTTACCTATTCCCATCAGAGCGAAATCTTTTGCAATTTCACAGCCTTTCACGAAAATTATTATTTATAATATTCTTAATGCGCCTACTCCGATGATTAAGATACATCCCTTATTTATAACATCTTGATCCCAGCCATCAATTAATTGTTGTCGGGCATACATCCGCAACTTTACTAAATCTTCTACTTTTTCTGTCATTTTAATTCTTTGTTTATGGTATTATAATAATATTATTCTTTCATCAAAATTTAAAATCTTTTAGTTAATTTTAAAGATATAATATGGATAGATAAAATAAAAATAAACCAGTTTTAAATTTATAAAAAGTAGTAATTATTAAGCTAAGAAAACATTATTCTCTTTTTTTTTTACCTTTATCAGCTTCTTTAATCAATTTTTTGAGACTATCTATTTCTTCTCTTTCTTTATCTCGTTTTAATTTCTCTTCTTCTTTCTTTTTTTCTTTTGCCCTTTTACCTATCTCATCAATAAGTTCTTGTTTAATTTTAATTAAATCACTCATTTTTTTTCTAAATTCTTTTGCCTCGAGTTTAATTTGTTCCTTTTGTTCTTTATCTTTTGATTTTGCTTTACTTAATCCCTCCTCAATCAATTTCATAATTTTATCTGTTTCATTACTAACTTCACTAATTGCTTGTTCCATTTCAGCATCTTTAACTTCTCTTCTTCTTTTTTCTAATATCCGTTGGTTTTCTAATTGTTTTTGAATTTCATTAATTCTTGATTCCTCAGCTTTAATTCTAGTTTCCAGAATTTTAGTATTTTTTATTTCTGATTCGATATATTTAATTTCTTCTTGCCATCCAATTTCTTTAAATTTGGAAATAGCGTTATTAAACTTTTCATATGCATTTTCAAAATCATGATATGCTACTAGTTTCTTTCCTTCATCAATGAATTTTAATCCCTCATCTCTTATTTGACCAAAATGTTTTTTCTTAACAAATAGTTCCCTATATTGTTTTTCTTGTTCACGTTTTAGTAGTTCTTGTTCTAATCTTCTCCTTCTTACCTCTTCCTGGAACTTTTCATATTCTATTTGTCTTTGTATTCGAGTTTCTTCTTCTAACTTCTTCTTTTTAAAGTAATTAACTTGTTCTTGCTGTAAATCTTTGAGTAAAGCATTTAAATTATTTATTTCTGGCTCCCATCCTATATTTTCAGCTAAAATATTTCTTGCTTGAACGTATAAAGAAATTGCATTATTAAAATCTGGAGTAAGTTGTTTCAAGTATTTTCCAGCTTCATCGAGCAAAGAATAAGCAGATTCCCTGACACTCATCTGTTCTTGAATCATTTTTTCCCTTTGTTTTTGAGCTAATAATTGTGCTTTTTTCTTTTCTTCTTCTTGCCTTTTTCTTTCATCTATAAGAATTTTTAATGCTTTTTCTTCTTTTAATCTGTCAATTTCTTTTTGAATTTTTAATTCTTCTTGCTCTTCTCTTTGCTTTATTAATTTATTTACCTTTAGAATCATATTATTTATAGAATCTGTAGGAAACTGTAATTCATTTAGAATTAATCCCGCTTTTCTATAACTTTCAATAGCTTTCTTATATTTCGATGCTTTTAGAAATTTTTCTGCATCATCAAGTATGTTAAATGCATGTTCTTTCCTCATTTCAAGTCTAGCTTTCAATTCATTTCTTTCTTGGATCTTTATTTGCTTATTCTGTAATCTTTCTTTTTCTAATTGAAGAGAATTAGAGATATTTTGTTCAAATTCCCACACTTCTCTTTCTCTCTGTATACTTAATTGTAAATCATTTTGTATTTGTATTAGATGTTCTTTTTTCTTCTCTTGGACTTTTTGAATAGTCTCTCTAATTGCTTCTGTAGGAAATGAAATTTCGTTTAAAATTAACTCTGCTGAATGATAATATTCAAGTGCTTTATCATATTGTGCTTGATTCATATATATCTCTGCTTCATCTAGTATCCTAAAAGCATCGTCTTTTCTTTTTTCCATGTAAGCACGATACTTATTTTGTCTTTCAAGTTCGATTTGTTTACTCTTCATTTTTAACTCATTAATTTTTATATTTTCAGCTATTTTTTGTTGAAATTCAAATTGTTCACGGTCTTTCTGGAATTTAGATTTTAATTCCATTTGCTTTCTAGTCAAATCTTCCCTGCTTTTCATTTGAACTTTATAAATCATTTCTCTAATCAAATTAGTCGGAAAACCTATCTCACTTAAGATTAATTCTGCTTTACGATACATTTCAGTCGTTTTATCGTATTCAGCTTGTTTTAACAAATTTTCAGCATGATCCATAATTTCAAAGGCTTCTAATTTACGTGATTCCATTTTCTGTAATAGGTTCTTGCGTTCTTGAATTTTTAATTCTTTTACTTCCAATCTTTTCTTTTCTCTTAGTATACTCTCAGAGATCTTGGATTGAAATTGTTGTTGTTCTTGCTGTTGTTTAATCTTCAATTCTTTTTCTAATTCCTCCTGTCTTTCCAGATCACTTTTTCTCTTTTCAATTGTAGCTATTGTATTAGTTAATAATTTTAAATATTCACTGGTCCAACCTATTTCATTTAATATTTGAATAGCATGTTGGTAACTTACTATTGCATTATCAAAATCTTGATGTTTAAGAGATTCATACCCATTATTAATCAAATTAAAAGCCTCTTGTTGTTTCATTAAGTTTTGAGCACTTATGAGTTTTTGACTTTTTAAATTCTCTTCTTCCTCTATAGCCATTGCTCGTTCTCTATTTCTGTATAATTGTATTTGTTCCATAAATTCATAATTCTCCTTTTCCTTATTTATAGAATCCTGTAATAATTTTGCATTTAGTGTATCATCTTCTCTCTTTCTTTGTAAAATATTCTGAATTGCATTTTCAAGAATAGGAATTTCATCATTCCATTGAATTTGGGCAAAAATATTAGCCACATCTCGATAAATCTCAATAACATCTTCAAATTTTCCCTGTGAAAGAAAATTGTTAGCCTTATCCAATAGTTTAAATCCTTCTTCTCTTTTTTCTTCCCTAAATGCTAACTCTTCTTCCTGTTTTCTTAATATTATCTCTCTTTGTCTTAATTTTTCACTTCGGGTTTTCATATCTTCTAACACAAGTTTATGAAACAATTTATCCTCCTTTTCTCGCTCAAGACTAGCTTTTAATTCCATCTGTTTTTTAAGTTCTGTCTCACCTTTTTTATTCTTAACCTCATTAATAGCTCTTTGAATCAAATCAATTTCATCATCCCATTGAATCTCTTTAAAAACCTCAGTAGCCTTCTGATATAGTATAATTGCATCATCAAAATTGCTCTGTTCAATATTCTTTTGCGCTTTTTCTAAAAGATTGAACGCGTCTTCTTTTCTTTTTTCAATAAATAATCTCTTTTCTTCCTGTTTTCTTAGTTTTTCTTCCTTCTCTCTCATTTTAAGTTGTTCTAATTTCATTTGTTCCGCTATCTTTTGCTGGATTAACTTATCTTCCTGTTCTCTTCTAAGATTTAATTCAAGTGCTTCAATTTTCTTTATATCATCATCTTTCTTTTTCTCCTGAATTTTTTGAATAGTTTCTCTAATGATATTAGTAGGAAAAGAAATTTCATTTAATAATAGTTCTGCTTTACGATAATGTTCAATCGAATTATCATATTCACCCCGCTTTAATGATTTTTCAGCTTGATCCATAGCCTTAAAAGCTTCTACTTTATGGATTTCCATTTGCTTAACTAATTCTTCACGTTTCTGAATTTCAAATTCCTTAGCTTCTAATCTTTCTTTTTCATTTTTTATATAAGTAGAAATTTTATTTTGGAATTGCTCCTCTTCTTTTTGACGATTTAATGCCATTTCAAATTCCAATTGTTTTTCTTTTTCCTTTTTCTCCTTTCTTTCTTGAATGGTTTGAATCGTTTCTTTTAACAATTTTAAATAATCTTCTCGCCACCCTATTCCTTTTAAGATTATTATAGCATTTTTATACTTTTCTAAAGCTTCATTGAACTTTTCCTCTTTGAGATAATTATCGGTCTGTTCAAAAATTTTAAATGCTCTTTCTTGTTCAACAAGATTTAGTGCTGAAATATTTTTCTCTTTTTCAAGCTTTTTTTGCTCTTCTAAAGCTTGTACCTTTTCTCTTTCTCTTTGAACTAATATCTTGTTCATAAATACTTTATCTGCTGTTTCTTTTTCAATTGCTTGTTTTAATAATTTTTGTTTATTAAGTTCATTCTCTCTCTTTTTCTCTTTAATATCATCTATTGTAGTTTGAATAATTGGAATTTCTTCTATCCATTGTATCTGGGCAAATATATTTGCTATATCATAATAGATTTCAATAGCATCGTCAAATTTTCCAAAAGAAAGGAAATTTTGAGCTTTTTCTAACAAATCAAATGCTTCATTCTTTTTACTTTCTTGATAAATTCTCAATTTTTCTTTTTCCATTAAAGTAAATTCTTTTTCTTTCAATTTTTCACTTTGGGCTTTCAAATCTCTAGTGATAAGTTCTTGAAACCTTTTATTCTCTTTTTCACGCTCAAAGTCGGCTTGAATTTTCAATTGTTTTTGCAATTTGGCCTCTTTTTTCTGATTTTCAATTTCTATTATAGAATTTTGAATTAAGCTTATTTCATTTTTCCAATTTGCGTCTGCAAAAAAATTGATAGCATACCGCAATATTTCAATAGCATCATCAAAATGACCTTGTTTTAAATTTTCCTGTGATTCTTCTAATAATTTAAAACCTGCTATTCTTCTTTCTTCACGTATTTGTAATTCTTTCTCCTGTTCTCTTAACTGAATTTCTTGTCTTTTCAGTTTTTCCTTTTCTTGTTTTAAATGTTTAGTAATTTGCTTTTGAAAAGCTTCTTCCTTTTTTTCTCTTTCTAGAGCATCTTGCATCTTTTTTTGTCTTAAAATCTTTTGATCACTTTGCAATTTTTCCACTTGGTGTATAGAACTTTCAATTAAAGGAATTTCCTCAGTCCATCGTATTTCAGCAAAAATATTGCCGGCATTTTGGTATGCCTCTATAGCGTTATCATATTCTCCTCTTTTCACAAAATTTAATGCTGAATCTAAAAACTCAAAAGCTTTTTCCCTTCTCTCTTTAAAATATTTTACTTCTACTTCTTTTTCCTTTAAAACTATCTCTCTTTTTTTTAATTGCTCACGCTCTTTATTTAATTGAGTAGCAATTTGCTTCTGGAAATCAACTTCAGCTTGTTTACTTTTTTCCAATCGTTTTTGATCCTCATATTGCATCTTTAGTCTAGCATTTTTAAGCTTCTCAATATTTAATATTGTATTTTTAATTGTGTTGATGTAAGTTTCCCAACCTGCTCCTAAATCCTCTAAAATTACCAATGCTTTCTGATACTCATTAATAGCTCCTTCAAAGTTTTTTTCCTTCAAAATATCATCTGCTTTATCTAAAATCTTAAAGAGATCTTTCTCTTTTTCTAGATAAACTTTCCTTTTTAATTCAAATTCTTCTCTCTTATTCTCTAATTCTTTAGCAGATTCTATCGCCTGCTTCATTTCCTTTAAATAAATAGATTCTTGAACTCTGAACAATTCTTTTTCTCGTTTTTCTTTAAGAAGTTCAGAATTTTTTTCTCTTTCTTGCTTTTCCTTGATACTACTTATTAAATTAATTACTGGTTGAATATAAGAATCCCATTCTATAGATTTAAGGAGCTGAATTGCTTCTTCAAGTTTCTCGATTGCTTTATTATATTCTCTTTCTCTTTCAAACTTTTTTCCTATATCAATTAAATTGAAAGCTTTAATTTGTACTTGCTCTTCAATTCTTTTGCGTTCTTCAAACTCAATAAGTTTATTTCTTTGCAAGTCTGCTTCTGAATTTAATGCTTCAGAGTCTTCCTCAATTTTACTAGTTATCGGTGTTATAGCTTGTTTTTGTTGAATTTGAAATTTTTCAATCTGTTCTTTATCTCTTTTAAGTTTTTCGATAATCGTTAAGATATTCTGAGTTTGGGCAGTCCAGCCTATGGAATTTAATAATTGGACTGCTTCTTTATAATTGTTAATTGCATTATCAAACTTTCTTTCCTTTTCAAAAACCTTGGCTTTATCAATAAGGGAGAAAGCTTCATTTTGTACTTCCTCTTCATGTTTCTTCTGTTCTCTATATCTAGCAATCGTTTCTGCTTTCTCTGGAGCTGATTTTTCTCCAAACATTCCAACAATTTGAGGTGATTCATCCATCTGGGGTTGTGAGATTTTTTCTAATGAAATCTTTTCCTGTTGTTGTTTTAATTGAAATTCTTTTTGCTGCTTGATATTACTAGCTAGATTTTTTATTTTTTCTCTCAAATTTTCTAATTGTAACTCAGACCAACCAGATTGGGATAATAAATTAATAGCAGACATATATTGTTGAATAGCTTCTTCATAATAACCGTTAGATTCTAATTCTTTTGCTCCTTCTAATATTGAAAAAGCTTGATCTTGAATATGTTCTAATTGCGCTTGAATCTGAGTTCGTTCATATAATTTTTCTTGTTTAAGAAAATTATTTAATTCTTCTATTCTTTCATATATATCTTTAATTCTATGAGTTAATACTCCACTCTGCTTTAGATATTCGGCAGCCTTTTGATAATGAGATATTGCCTTTTCTGCCTTACGCTCTTCTTCAAAACCTTGAGCTAGTTCTAAAAATTTTAAGGCTTCCTGAGCTAATTCATCTGGATTATGCATATTAAATTAATCTTTTGTTTTGTAATTTAATTAAAAATATAACTACTGTTTTTCTTACTTAATTTACACTAAGTAATTAAACTTTTTATATTGTGATAACTATTTTAACTAAATTAATAAATACGATGAATATTTTTGAGCCAGAAATTAAATAGTAGAATTATAATAGATTTTGAGCCGATTTCAAGAAGATTTTATCTACAAGAGGATAAAACGCTTTACGAAATCCTTACCGATTTGAATATTCCTATTCAAACTATATGTGGGGGATCAGGAACATGTGGAAAATGCAAGATTTTAATTCAGAAAGGCAAAGAATATTTAACATCAATAACAAAAAATGAAAAAAAATTTTTAAATATAGAAGAACTTGAGATGGGCTGGCGATTAGCTTGTCAGACAAGAATAAATAAAAATGATATAAAAGAATTAGAAAAACAATCTTCCCCTCAATTTCGGATATTCCTACCAAATGAATTATTAATTGAGGATTTCAAAATCTTAGTAACTGGACCAGAAAAAGGTACAGAATTGCGACCAGCAATTAAAAAAGTCTATATTGAGGTTAAGAAACCAACTTTAGAAGAACCTGTTCCTGATTTTGAAAGAGTTTTAACCGATCTACTAGCTCAAAATAAAGATATAACAAAAAATATTCAAATTGATTTTAATGTATTGCACGATTTACCAGATATTTTAAGGCAAAATGACCATAAAATTACATTAGTTTTATGGAATTCTAATAAAATTATTGATTGCCAATTGGGGAATACTACTTCTAATAATTTTGGAATTGCATTTGATATTGGGACAACAACTATTGTAGGTTATTTAATCAATTTAAATGACGGGAAAATATATTCTATTGATTCAAAATTAAATAGTCAAACCGCTTATGGAGAAGATGTTATTACACGCTTAACTTATATTAAAAATGATAAAAATAAGCTCAAAATTTTAAATTCTACTTTAATAAATGATTTAAATAAAATTATTGACAAGACCTCAACCGAAGCTAATATTAATCCTTCTCAAATTTATGAAGCCACTATTGTTGGTAATTCTGTTATGCATCATTTATTTCTAGGATTAGATCCTGTGAATATTGGATTAAGCCCATATATTCCTGTAATTAAAAAAGGATTAAACATTAAAGCGAGAGATTTAAAACTTAACATCTCTAAAAAAGGAAATGTTTATACTGCTCCACTTATTGCTGGATTCGTTGGAGCCGATACGATTGGAGTAATACTTTCTTCTAAAATTGAAAATGAAAAAGAACTTACGTTAGCAATTGACATTGGTACGAATGGTGAAATTATTATAGGAAATCATAAAGTTTTAGCTGTTGGATCATGCGCTGCAGGCTCCGCATTAGAAGGAGCACACATCCGTGATGGAATGCGCGCAGCATCAGGTGCAATCGATTCTATAAAAATATCCCCTAAAAGCCTTGATGTCTCTTACACAACAATTAGAAATAAAGCACCTATAGGAATTTGTGGTTCTGGTTTAGTAGATGCTATAGCAGAAATGTTGAAATCTAAAATTCTAACTAGAAGTGGAAATTTTAACAAAGAATTGCTTGACCATGAAAGATTTATTAAAAAAGATAAAAATAATGAATTTATTATAGTTAAAAGAAATGAAACATCAATTGAGAAAGATATAACTCTTACTCAAAATGATGTTAGACAAATTCAGATGGCAAAAGCCGCCTTTTACTCAGGTGCAAGGATCATTTTACAACATTTAGGAGATTCATTAGAAATTGAGCAAGTATTTTTAGCAGGAGCTTTTGGAAACTATATTAATCCTAAAAATGCTAAATTTATTGGTATGATTCCAGATATCAATGATGAGAAAATTTATCAAATTGGAAATGCAGCAGGGATAGGAGCTCAATATTGTTTACTAAATAAGAATTTAAGAGATAAGGCAGAACAGTTATTAGCTAAAATTCAATATGTAGAGATTGCTGTAAAAAAAGAATTTCAAAAAGAATATGCTGAAGCTATGTATTTTCCTCACTTAAATTTAAATTTATTTCCAAATTTAAAAGAGTATAAAGAAATACCGAAAAGATAAATATATTTTTAAATATATAAAATTCAATTTGAGTTTTTGTAAAAATATTTAAATTTTTAATTTATCTAATCTTTAATTTAATTTGTATTGTCAAATTAAATAAATTCTTAAATATCATTTACAATAATATTTTATATAAATAAACAAAAATTTAAAAAAAAAATATAAATTAACAACGTGAATAAAGCCTTATGTCGAGTTTTAAGCTCAAAGTATTATTAACAGGAGCAGCTGCTGTAGGCAAAACCAGCCTTGTCCAACGATTTATTAAAAATAGATTTCAAGCTAATTATAAATTAACTGTTGGAGTAGATATATTGACGAAAGATGTTGAATTCCGATCTGGTGAAATAGCAACTCTGTCGATATGGGATATTGGAGGACAGCAACGCTTCGAATTCATTCGAAGTACCTTCTATAAAGGTGCCGCAGGTGCTTTATTGGTCTTTGACTTAACTCGAGAACAAACTTATACAGAAACTCGAAAATGGTTGACAGAAATACGTCAATTTGCAGGTGAAAATATTCCCTTTGTACTTATTGGAAACAAAGCAGATTTAATGGAGGATGTTGGAGTAGTTATTGATAGAAATGAAGCACGTTCATATGCTGAAAATGAGGGTAGTATTTATATAGAAACATCTGCTAAAACAGGAGTGAATGTAGATGAGGCTTTCACAGAACTTACACGTAGAATCATTGATTCTAGGTCCTAACATTTAAAATGTAGTTTTTTCTTCTAATTAGATAAATAAGTTAATTCCTAATTTTAAAAAAGTATTAGTCTAATTACACTTTCATTAAAAAGATTTAGTTAGTAGGCTCAAATTCTTCATAAAGATCATCATGGATGATTTTTATCGCGTCTATTAATTGATCTTTTGCTATAACAATAGAAAAATTTAGTTCATCATAACTTTGGGAAATAGATTTAACTGTTATATTCTTTTTATCTAAAGCATTAAAAATTTCTGCTTTAGTTCGGTTTTCAAGGACCTTTAGACCAGTTATGTTAATCACTGCAACATCTTCCCATTTAATCTCAAAAAATTCAGAGAAAAACTCAGAATTATTTAACGCTTGAATCGCTCTTTTTGAATCTTCTGCCCTTACAATGAATGATGTGCTTATTTCAGAAGAACTTTGCGCTACCAGTGAAACACTAATATTATTTTTACTCATTTTTTTGAATATTTTTGCTAAAATCCCTGGAACATCAACCATACTCCCAGAAATTATAGTAATTATTGTCGCTAATTCTACAGCAGAAATTCCCTTAATATGCTTTACATCAGTATGTTCAGAAATCTCAGTAAAGTTCTCTTCTAATGGGTTTTCAAAATTTCTGATTTCTAAGGGAATTTTATATTTTTCAATTGCTTCTAAACATTTAGGATGGAGAATTTTGGCTCCAAAATTAGCAATATGTTTTGCTTCAGTATAATCTAGATTCTTAATAAGAGAAGATTGAGGAACATACTTTGGATTAATTGCTAATAATCCCCCAACATCTTTCCATAAAATTACTTTAATATCTTTATCTTTACCTACATTATAAAGTGAATGTGCTAAAATCGTTGCTGAATAGTCTGAACCTCCTCTTCCTAATGTTGTAATATATCCAATTTTATTTCTTCCAATAAAGCCTGTAAAACATATGATTATATCTTTTCTAGGATTCTCTAAAATTGGGATTACAAGTTTTTGAACTCTAGAGTTTGTCAAGTCATATAAAGGATAAGCGTTATTGAATTCATCATCTGTGATAATTACTTTGCTTGCTGGAATATAGACAGACTCTAATTTTTTACTTGCTAAATACTGATCTAAAATATAAGTTGATAATATTTCACCAAAACTCAATACATAATCTTTATAGTAAGGTTCTAACCCAAATTCTTTAACATCTGCTAATGTATCTTCTAATTCACTTAATTTATCATCTAACCAATCTTTTACTTTAAAATAATATTCAGATTCTTCTTTAAATATCTGTTCAATAATATTAATATGCTTTTTCTCAATTAATGCAATATTTTTATCAATATCTTTAATTTCTTCTAATTTAAGTGCTGTTTTTAAAAGTAAATCAGTTATTCCGCTAAAAGCTGAGGTTACATATACTTTTTTTGAATTTTTATAGAGTTTGGTAATTTTAAGAATTTGCTTAAAGGAATTTAAATCATTTAAACAAGATCCTCCGAATTTCATAACTACAATCGGCATATTTCCCCAATTTAACTTATGACGCTCTATTTCTTTTAATTTTTATTAATAAATATATTTTATCCAATAAAAATCATAAATATGTCATTATCTATTTTAAGTAATTATTATCTAAATAAAGCTGAATAAATGCATTCAATTTAAGAAAAAGTAAAATGATATGAATAATTTAACAATAGGATGATAGATTTACATTTACATTCTACTAATTCTGACGGCCTTCAAACACCTTCTCAATTAATTAATTTAGCAGCTGAGCTTAGATTAAAAGCAATTGCATTAACAGATCATGATACTGTAACTGGAATAGAAGAATTTTTATTATATGGCGAGGATAAAGAAATAATTGTTATCCCGGGTTTAGAAATATCATTAAAACATGAGCCGGAGAGAGAAATAATAGATGTTCATGTAATTGGATTGAATATTGATCATAGATCATCAAAATTGATTAACAAAATTGAAGATCAAATAAAAGGTAGATTAGAACAAAAAAAAGCAATTTGTAAACGTCTGAGAGAAGAATTTGGGTATTATATTCCTTTTGAAGAAGTTGAAGCCTATGCTGGAGGAAAGGTTGTTGGTAGACCACATATAATTGAAGTTTTGAAAAAAAACAACCCTGATAAAATTAAAGGAAAATCTACCGATCAACTATTTAAGATGATAAGTATAAATGGAGAAGCATTCGTAGATCGTGAAATAGAACTCAATCTTGAAGAATCAATTGAATTGATTAAATCATCGGGTGGAATTCCAATTCTTGCACACCCTGGTATTTATGAGGTTTCAAATAGAACTAAATTTATAGAATTATGTATTAGTGCGGGAATAGAGGGAATCGAAGTGGAGTATACATATGATAAAAATAGACCTTTTTCCCAAACAGACAGAGCAAATTGGGCACAAACCTATTTTCCAGATTATTTTCGTAAAATTGCTGAAAATTATAACCTCATCAAATCGGGAGGGTCTGATTATCACGGTGGTAAAAAGGGGATAAAAATTGGGGATGCTAATGTTCCAGATTCATATTTAAAGAATTTTATTTAATGTGATATCTAAAATATCATTTTTTTTAATTCAACCTTACTGTACTAACTAATTTCTCCCTGAGATTTAATATTAATCGCTCTTTCTTTCAAAATCTCTCTAATCTGATTAGTATCTTTTTCGCTTGTAAAGAAAAGTGGAATCCATAAGCAAATAGATAAAACACCAAATATTAAAGTTGACCATAATATTGTTAACGAAAAACTATCTGTCCAGGCAATTATAAAACCTCCTAGAATGACTCCAATCGTTCTTCCTACGAAATCAATAAACGTTCCCATTGCTACCACTGTTCCTTTGTGCTCAGGTAAATTTACATCTATTAAAGCACTATACCAATTGGGTGCGATTCCAAAAGTAAAGGCAAATCCAATCCCTAATAACGAGGAAAAACAAATCCATAAAACCCAAAATACTGTTAAATTAACTGATACACTCCCAAAAAAGAATGTCTTATTTGCAACATTAGGTGTCATTATAAATCCTCCTAAAAGAAATGGTAATGTAAGAATTGAACAAATTGTAGCAACTTTAATCCTTCCACTTAAATCACCACTTCTTACTTTTTTGTCTCCCAGATGAGCTAACCAAAACTGTCCAAAAATAAGTCCAAAACCAAAAACAAAGAGAAGAAGAACACCAAGAGTTAAAATACCAAAAAAATCAGAAAATGAAATTCCGAGTTCAAGATTAAAATAAGGGAAAATATATGCAACAACTAAACCCGAAGCTATTACATCAAAGAAATTTAAAGTTAAGAAAATATTGGATTTGCGCTTGTATATATTTTTCAAGTCACCAAATTTTATTTTATAAGAATACTGAAGAGTATCCTCCGTTAAGATAGATTCTAAAAACTTTTCTTTTGCAGCTCTTTTTGGCTCAACAGTAAGAAATAAACCGAAAATAGTGAAAATTAAACCAACTATACCAAGAATTAAAAAAGGGTAGCGCCATGTGTTTAATAAATTAGGAAAATTTAGAGAGATATATGAGATATTTTCTCTAATACTTTTAGATTCTATATCAACTCTTTCATATGGAATTTTATTAAAGGATAATGCGAAGAATGTAGCAAATAACGATCCGATCGTTGACACCAATGACCACACCGCAAAGGATTTTGACCTAGATTCTGAAGAAACCATATCAGCAATGTATGAAATGATTAAAGGAGCTGTTATTCCTGTAGCTATAGCGGCAAAGATACGTGCTATAACTAACTGCCAGAGTTCTGTGATAAAAATATGAAGTATTGCTGTAATAGACCAAAGTAGCCCTGCCATAATTAACAATTTCTTTCTTTCAAATAGATCAGTAGTATATCCGGATATTACGATAGTTATTGCATGGATTATGGTATAAATCCCAAGAATAATTCCAATAGTATCAAAAAAAATACCTAAATCTGCAGCAATTAAGACTTGATTTGGTAGTATTAATGGATTATCCATTATAATAATAATTACTAAGATAAAAAAAAAGGATAATGAGAGATATTCTCGTTTTTTCATGAATAATCTTAGCTCTTAAGTTTAGAAAAATTATTATTTAATGAGCCTAATCATTTAAAAGATTTTGGATCTCTTGGATTTGATTTTCTAATTTTTTAACTAAAAGAGCTATTTTTTTCTTTTTATCTTCAAGCTCTTCAGCAGAGATTTCTCCTTGTAGTTCCTGCATATCATAGTCTAAAGCCATTTTATTCAAATTTGCCTTTTTTATCTTTATATCAAGCAATTGTTTTTTTAAATCTTCTTTTTGATATTTGTGTGAGATTAAAGTCTCATCTGTAGTATTAATTGTTTCCGATAGATTGATTCCATTAGATTCTTCTTTAGGTCGGTCTTGAATAACTTTAGATTCTATTTTTAGATTTGGAGTAGTGGATAAAGGCTCTGTTTCTTTTGTTTCTGTATCGTTTTTTATCTGACCATATGGGGAAATTGTTAATTGAGATTTAGCCTCTTTAGGAACAGTAATTACCTTTTTTGGTCGAACTTTAACCATAAAATCTTCAGGTTTTAATTTCAAACTTGCATATTCATGGGAAATTTCTGGTTTTTTAAAATCTTCTTGTTTAGGACTTTCCTTAATATCTTTAGTTGTTGTTTTTTGTAATTCTTGTTCTTTTACTGGTTTCTCAATTAAAAATGGGCTTTTTTGGGGTGTATTTACGGAGGGAGGCAATTGTGGTGGTGGGGGACTAATAGAAATCTTTGATTCTTCAATGGGTGATGTTTCTTTAGTTATTTCAGCTTCTTTTAGAATACTAAGTTTTTCGGAAGAAATTACTTCTTGGACTCGATCACTCTCTATAGGGTGTGCGGGAGTAGGTTGCGGGGCTCCAACTTGTGCTAACATTGTTTTAATTTTTTGTGATTTCTCAAAAAATTCCTTTCCTAATGAATCATCTCCTAAGTCTATGCATAAACTACTAATTTTATCAAATAAAAACGCTGCTTTATCAAAATCTGCATCCTTTAAAACTCTTGTTGCTTCTTCAATCAATTGATCCCTCTCTAATAGAGGTTTTAAAAGAGGTGAAACCTCAGCGCTCATTTCTAAGATATCTGCGATTATTTGAATCATTTTATTGCGATTTTCAGGATCTTTAGCTATCATAGAATATGTTTTTAATTCTAAAATTCTTTCTATTTGAGAAGGTTCCATAGCTCCTTTTAAATCTTGTTTATTGCCTACTATTGCTGTATGCGCATCAGGTGATTGTTCTTTGATTAATTCTAAGAAAAACTTACTTTTCTCAACATTTTCTAACGTAGAATCAGTTATGAGAAGAACTGCATCACTTCCTCTAATAAAATTATTCCATAAATAACTAAATTGCTCCTGTCCTGCAAAATCCCATAAGTGAAAATATAATTTACCAATTCTAATCGTAGCAATATCTCCTGTAATAGTAGGAATATGTTGCATAGGGATTTCCTCTGCACGAATTAATTTAGTGATTGTTGTTTTACCTACTCCAGAGAAACCAACTAAAGATATTTTAGGTCTTAAATTTTTATGAATCCCATCTACAATTGGATCAAAAACTTCGAAAGTTTTAGCATCAAACCTATGTTGTAATATATCTTCAAATAAAATCACGAATTCTTTTCTACATTTCTCTAATTCTTTTTTAACATTATCAAATTTATCAGTTAAACCTGTTACAAATATGAATAGTAAATCTAAATCTTTTTGAGTTATATATGATACTTTAAATTTATAGAAATCATGAGATTCTACAGTATCTATTGTTCTGAAGGATACGTCTCGCATAATTTCTTCTACTAGAAGATTTAATGCTTCTTGTTTCATTGCTTTACCGAAATGCCTATAATACAGAAGTTCATCACTTTTATATATAAATACTTGACGTAAAATAGCTTTCCACCAGAAAAGTATATATTTTTACCCTCTTAAAACTAATTCGAGAGATATTTTACTAAATCTTTAATGATTGAATATTTATCTTTTTTAATTTTTTCATCTTTTAATGTATCTTCAATTTTTGTAATCTCTTTTGAGAAATCAAAGATAGAAAATTGATGAATCTCTTCTTCAGAAGTTTCGCTTAATTTTTTCAAAAAGACACTGATACTTGGCATAAATTTTGCTAAATTTACACTTAACTCGAGCTTAGAAATTAATATTAAGTCTTCAGTAAAAGTGAATAGATAATTATTCTTTTTAGCTTCCAACGCAAATGAATTAATATTTTCCAAACTTAATTCGGAAGCAATTTCCTTAGAATTTGAAATCAATGACAGAATTTTTTGAGGAATCACTTTTCCTTTAGAAAATTCCTTAATTGCCGATCCCAAAATAATTCCATACTTGTTAGCGATTGCACATTCAGCATTTAAATCGGATTTTAGCTGAGAGATTATTTCATCGTAATTAATTTGATTCATATTTTGGAAGTAATGCTTTTTAATAATTAATGAAAACCTATTTATTTATATTTATTTTGTTATTACAATCAATAGGATACTAAAATTCTTAAGAAATTAATATATAAAGAAATGGAAACATATAAGACACATTTTATAGAAAAAGAATCAGACATAACGATTATTTCTGAATTGAAATCAGCAATTTTAAGAGCAAAAAGCACTTTCTATTTTCATAGAAATAATTTAGAGCGCTATATTGAAAAAAACAATAATTTTTTGACTTCTTTCTCTCCTGTAAAAGTAAAATCAAGTTCAAAGATTATTAATCTAATGGCAGAAGTAGCCTTTATTTGTGATGTCGGACCCATGGCTTCTGTAGCAGGAGCTCTAGCTGATTTAATGTTAGTATCAATGAAAAACAGAGAAAGCGCTAAAGATGATGATTATATCCCTGCAAACATTGCTTTAGTCGAAAATGGGGGAGAAATTTCTATCGATTCAATTAAACCAATGAAAGTAGGTTTATTTGCAGGATTTAACGAATTAAATTTAAATATTGGTTTCTTAATAGAAAAGAAGAATTGTCCTTTAGGAATTGGTACAAGTTCTGCAACAATAGGACATGCAATTAGTTTAGGAAAAGCTGACGCTGTGACAATCTTTGCAGAAAATGCAGCATTAGCAGATGCGGCAGCTACTAAAATTGGTAACATAGTAAAAGGAAATGATATTGAAGCATCAATTAAAAAAGGTCTCGATGCTGTTGACGATATTTATGGTGTTTCAGGAGCTCTTATTAGCCGAGAAAATAAAGTTGGTCAATCAGGTAAGTTACCCAAATTAATAAAGATTGAGGGAAATAAGAAAAATATTTTCAAAGAAAAATTGGGTACCATCTTTCCTGGAAATTATGAAATATTTAGATGACCCAATAAAGTGGTGTCTCCACTCCACTCATAGTTTTTGATGAAAATATTTTATTTAAATAGTCAAGACTATAATATTTTTCTAATTCCTCATTTGATAATTCTCCAAATAAATCCCCCCCTTTATTAATTATATATTGCCTTGCGAAAATTATGTATACATCTGTATTATAATCATTTTTCAAATCTCTAAGAATATTCTTCCCACTCTCATTGATATGGTTATCAGGGGGAAATAAATCAATATCTAATTTCAAAAAGATAAAATTCTCGTTGTAAGTAAAAGAGTGGTTTTGATCACTAAAAAGATAATAATAATAATTAAATACATGATTCCACCCTGATTTAGTAATTATAACATGTTTTCCTCGAGTGTTATTTGAATACCATTGAATAGCACTTACATCTCTCTTTTTTACATCAAAAACTTCATAACTGGCTGACTCATATAAATAAGTTGTAAATAGTGAAAAAATTATTATGAATAAAAAAAGGAATTTATAACTGGGAATTACAAATTTTTTCAACTTTACGAGTTTATAAATATAAGAAATGAACCCAATTACTATAAAAGGTGGTATTAGATATAAAATTCTTTGCCAGATCATATTACTAAGAAAAAAAATGTTGAAAACAAAACCTACTCCCAGTAAAAGAACCAGAGCTAAACCCCAAATAAATATTGGCTTTCCTCTCGGCTTTTTCTGAAATATAATTAAACCCAAAATAGCAAACGCACTAATTAATATGATTTCTAATACATAAAATATATTAATTATTTCTATTTCAAGCCAAAGTAAGTTTACAACTAACAATGCAATAGCAACTAAAATCAACACACTAAAAATAAGTGGAATAATAATCTTATCTTCTAATTTTTCATATATTTTACCACCTTCTCCTCTGAGTGTTGCGGAAAATCGCCCTTTAGTAAAAATAATTGATTTTTGTATCCTCCAAAGTAATATAAATCCGATTACACATCCCAAAGAGCCAATTAGTAATATTACATACCAAGAGATATTAAATGGAATTAAAAACCAATAATGCCCACTACCAATACCCAAATAACTTAAAATTAAGTAAATGCCAAATAATCCTAATAAAAATATAAAGTCAAAACCACGTCTATAATCTTTTAAAAAATAAATAAAATATAACACGAGAAACGAGAATAGAAAAATTATAGAGGTAATGACATGTGTAAGAACAGCACTTATGAAAATTAATGTGATTGTTGTATAAATAAAAATGGTGTTTGAAAAAATATCTTTCTTTTGTGGGCGTTCTATTTTTATAAAGCTTTGTAATCTGCTATATAAAAGGAAAAAAATGGCCAGACATTTAATTAAAGCAAGTCCAGAAGGCCAATATTGAAGCATCATCGTAGAGAAACCTAATGAAGAAAATTCTAATACAAATACACTAAGAAAAGCAAGATTTCTATTTTTAAATACTCGTAAGGATATATTATAAAAAATAAGAGCAGATAAGAAGAATGTATAGAATACAAAGTATTTTGGTATAAGAATCGGATTCAACCCCGAAAAAAAATTAATAACAGCCCCAAAAATACTTAACCCCAATTCTCCATGATATTCTTTAAAAGGTATAATATTTTCATTTGTTATTATCTGACTATTAAGTGTATGAAGCCATGGGTCAGTTCCTACAAAATAACTGAATTTAAATATATTCATGATACATATCAAGAAGATAAATGAAAATAATAAAACACTATTTAAAGGAATATGATCTTTTAAAAATCTATATAGTGAAAAATCCCTGATATCTTCACTTTTTATTCTTAAAGTGATATTGGGTCTGAGAAAATGATATAATCCTTTTTTCCATTCATTATATATTATTATAGATACTAAAATTAAAAATAAACTCAGAGCAAAAAAGAAAAAGTAAAATCCTGTAATTTTAATGCCAATCCAATATCCAATATATCCTGTCAATATGTAAAAAACTGAATTAGCCACTATAGTTAGGCTCAATTTCTCTAAAAAGTTATAACTCTTACTTTTAAATAGTATGAAAAAGATAGGGTAAGTAGGTAAAAATAACATTGTAAAACAAGTACTAAAAATTACAATTGCTTGAAAAAAATATTCAAGAATAAAGATTTCTGATATACCTAAAAATATATTAAAATTAAGTAGTTTAAAGAAGATAAATACAAAAGTTAGAATCGAAAGTATAAAAAATAGTAAATTTCTTCTTAATCTGATAAAAAAATATATTGTTTTAAAGTTAATTTTAGAGTTACCCATCTCATATCTTAAGTTTATTGTACGTCTAAATCAATATTATATTTTCTACAATACCATCTAAAATAATCTTTTAATCCTTCTTTTTGGTTAAATTTTGGTTGATATTTTATTTTTGATTTAGCTTTAGAAATATCCCCATAACTGTGAACAATATCGCCGGGTCTAGGATCAGTGTATATAATTTCTAAGTCTTCCCTATTAGTTATTTCAAAAAATAAATTAGCAAGATTTGTCAAATTAATAGGAGAATTTGCTCCTATATTTAAAATTTCTCCTTTAATATCATATTCAGTCGCTAATATGTTAGCATCAATTACATCTTTAACATATGTAAAATCTCTTGATTGATTTCCATCTCCAAATATAATTAGATTTTCATTATTGATGAGTCTTCCTAACCAAATTGCAATAACTCCACTATATGGTGAATCTTTTTGTCTTGGACCGAAAACATTAAAATATCTTAAAGACACCGTCTTTAATCCATAAATATGATGATAAACCTGCATATAAGCTTCACTTGTCATTTTTGATACTCCATAAGGGGAAATTGGCAGACATTTCATATCTTCTCTTTTGGGTAACTCAGGAAGATCCCCATATACAGAAGCACTTGAAGCAAAGATAACTTTTTCAACATCCTTTTTCCTTGCTGCATTTAAAATATTTAATGTGCCATTTACATTAACGTTATTACATGATTCTGGCATCAATATTGACTGAGGTACACTAGTAAATGCTGCTTCATGATATATAATATCAATATCTACTACAATATCTAATAAAAAATTTAAATCTCTTATATCTCCCTTTTTAAATTTAAAATTTTTATTTTGTAAAACATCTTCCAAATTTTCTAAACTTCCATTAAAAAGATTATCAATTCCAATTACTTCTGCTCCTAATTCTATTAATTTATTTGTTAGATTACTTCCAATGAAGCCAGCAGCTCCAGTGACTAGAATTCTTTTATCCTCAATTTTCATACTCAGTCAATTAAATCTATTGGAATTATTTTTAATATTGATACAATCTTATTTTTATAAATCATATAATCAATGAGAATTTGGTATTGTATAAAAATGTTCATAAAGAATAAATTTTTCAATATAATTTTACAAATCATTAACTTAAATCCGTTAAAAATTCCATAAATTCTTTTTTATACTCTTTTGGAAGTTTATCTGGTCTTTTTAGGTCTGAATCAGAGTTTATTTTGATTTTGATCAACTACTAGCCCAAAATCCGTCAAACTCAAGAATTTTGTCTTTATAGTTTTCTCTTATATCATTTGCGATTATTGCACTTAATCTATTATGAGCTTCTATTATTCTAAGAAAACATTTCCTCTCAAGTAAGTCCTTCAGCATCCCTCTTCTTACATCTGGTAAGATCCTATTTGTTAATTTGAATTCCATATTAATCACAAAAGTATTTAGATATAACTTAGCTAAAAATGCCAATTTAATTTTTATAATTGATTTTTATGATAAAAAATGTTAATTAAAGATTTTAAATTGTACTATTACCTAAATAAATAAAGTTTAATTAGGTTTTTCTTTTAAGTAGTTATTTAGAATAAAGAAAAAAAATAAAAAAAATTCATTTCATCCATTTCCTCCTCAACGTAAAAAAGAGATTCGAGAATAATGTTATTATAACAAACTTCATTATCATAATGTCTGATGTTTAGATGATTAATGGCCTCTTTCTGATATCCTCGAATAATGATTATATTCATAATATCACAAATATAAAATTTGTGTTTAACTTAGTTTTACTAAAATGAATAAATAAAATATAATTTTTTAAGTATTTTAGATTAAGGATAATACTTTCTTACATATATATGAAAATAAAGAGGAAAGTATAAAACCGAGACTACTATTTCTTTCCATCGTTGGAACAATTGTTTTCTTCTGTTAATAATCGATCGTATTACAAATTTTAAATACCCCGTATTTTTAATCCGATTAGATACTTCGTTAAATTCTGTATCTATAATAATAAAACGTTTCGTATACTTTTTATAACGTCGAAACAATTTCTTTAACCCATAACCGGTATATCTATTAAAAATTAATATTGTGATTACTTTTTGATTCTCAAGTGAATCCAACATCCTAATTTTTAATGGACTTACAATAGAATTATTGACTTTGAGCTTTTCTCGGAGAAATTTTATTAATTGGGGTGGGAATTGATATGGAATTAATAGATTCTCAAATTTTAATGATCTTAAAATACTTTGTTCATATAAGACGTTTAGAATAGATTTGAATACCCTGTACGCTTTTAATTCGGTTTTTTTATAAAACTGAAATAATTCATTATAAATCTCTTTATAATCATTTTTCACATCTTTTTTCTCCAAATAATCTTTATTCAAATCGTAAAAGGCAAATTTTCCATTATCATTAACTAACTTCCAAGAATCTTTGATTATCATTGTTTTTTTGACTGATTGAAACATTAAATAACAATCTCCTCTAACTTTTCTGTCTCTATTAACATCGATATCATTTTCGATTAAATCTTTGAATGAAATTGATTCTCTTTCATGTGTCGCTTCAAGATTTAGATAATCTAGAATAGTTTCCATAATATCTAATAAATAAACTCTTTTTCTAATCTTTTTAGGTTTAGAGTTCGTCAGAGTTGATGGTAATTTAATATATAAAATAGGTTGCACAGAAGATTGATGTATATCATCGAAATGTAATAATTTTGTTTTTTTATACAAATTCTTATCATAATAACCATGGTCAGAGTGGATAATAATGATAGACTTATCCCAATAATCTTTATTCTTTAAATAATCTATAATTTTATTTAAAAATAAATCAGTTTCAGGATCACTGGGCTTAAAAAAAACAAACAGAAAATTATTTTTATTTCGGTTAAGTCTCTCTGCCTTTCCGAGAAATAATTGATAAACTTCCCTCGCATCTAACCAATGATCTCCTTTATACAGCTCCTCGTCAAAATATGGATTAATAATTTCTTCAAAAACTTTTACTTGTTCTCTTCCAAACAATATTGATTCAATATTGTAATCATTTTTTTTTAAAGGATTAATATTATTTTTAGATTTCAAACTAGGAAGGTTTTCGATTGAACGATAATAATCAGGGAATACAAAATAAGGGAATCTTCCAGTTAAAATTGAAAAAAGTGATAAATTGGTCGATGGGAATTGAGATATACAATCCTCGAAATAAAAACCTTCATTTCTATCTCTTAATTTTTTATATGTTGGAAGGATTCCGTGTAAATCAGGTCGTTCATAATTGCAAATTGAATCAGTGACAATCCAGAAAATGTTCATTTAAACATCATTTATTTTAAATTTATAATAACTTTTATTACGTATAATTGAAAGTATTTTAAAACAAAATAATCAATGTGATAAAGAAATTATTGAAGAGTTAAAAATCTTGTTGATTTCTTTTGTTTTCCTACTTTTATTCTATGTCTTCCTTCCAAGAACTCAAACTTTTGTTCAAGAGATTCTCTAATTTTTCAATATCTTTTTTATAAATGTCATAAAGATATTTTCGAGTTGCGAGATCTATGGAAGTTTTCGCAACATCTTCAATCTCATTTTTAAATATAATTTTTCTATCAAATTTTACAAGTTTTCGGATATATTCCATTATATCACTATTAATTATGAAAATTTTTAACTTCGGGAATTTATTTAACCAAGAACCTATTTTAAATATAATTTTTGATAAGAAAGGAATTTTACTTTGTGCAGACTTACTCCCTGTCTTTAGGACAATTTTATTAATGAGGTTAGGTATAAATTCTTGATTTTTTAATCCTAGAAAACTATAAATCTGCTGCATATATTTTAATGGATCTTTTTTTATATCGTCAAAAAATAAGATTAAAACGTGTTCCCTTGGAAAAATTTGATAACAACTTTTAAGTTGTTTGTAATAAAAACCTCTTTCGACAAGGTTAGCCTTATCATTTTCCAAGGCCTCTCTAAAATTTTTATATACACTTAATCTTCCACCTAATTGGATACTATATTGATACTGAGAAAAGGCTCTATCAATCGGATTTCTCAATGAAATGATCAATTTTACACTTGGAAAATGTTTATGAATTAAAGATAAAGCATGTGGAAATCGTATATAACTTGCAGTGAACTCTCCTTTTATCTTATCTTGAGGACAATGTTTATACATGGAGAAATAATAATCAAGACCTTTTTTGTATCTAAAGGGCCAATCAAAAAAATGAGGCTCTTTTTCAGAACACATACAAATCTCAGGATGTTCCTTTAAACATTCGAAAATCCAAGACGTGGCAGCCTTCATTACTCCTATTCCAATGAAGTCCACCTTGAATTCTCTTTTAGTAAACATAAGTCAAAAAATCGTCTCTAACTTTTAAATTTTTCCGAGAGTATAAGTTTTTTATTGAATTTTATAGTTTCAATTAATCAGTAATATGTTTAAGCTTCGATTTTACATTATTTAATAACTAGAGTTAATTTAATAAAATCTTAGAAAGTATAAGAAGCAGAAAATTGCAATTAAAAGGATTACTTCAAAGAATAAATAAAAGATTCGTTTATATTCTTTAAATGTAAATTAAATTTTTCATACTTTCAGTGTTCCAAAGATTTTTCATATATATTTAATACTATTTGGGCACTTTTTTTCCAAGAATATAATTTAACTCGTTCCAATCCTTTCTTTATTAAATCATTCTTTAGAACATCATCTTCTAATAATCGTACAATCTTATTTGCTAATTCGATAGGATCTGAATTGTTTTCTAATAAAATTGCTGCATTTCCTACGATTTCTGGTATAGCAAAAGCCTTTGAAGTGATTACTGGACAACCACACGCCATAGCTTCCAAATTAGGCATACCAAATCCTTCAAAAAAAGAGGGAAACAGAAAAATCTCTGCTAAATTAAAAAGTTTAATGACATCTTTACGAGGAATAAAACCGGTAAAAATTATATTTTTAAGAATTTTATATTTTTTGGCAAAATCTAATACTTTTTTATTTTTCCATCCCTTGCCACCCAAAATTAAGGTTAAATCTTTTTTTTCTTTTCTTATAAGATGAAATGCCTTTAAAATTATCCAAGGATTTTTTCTTTCTGAAAATTTACTCAAGTGGAAGATAAAAGGTTTAGTTATACCATATTTTTCCTTAATTTTTTCTGGTCTTTTTTGAAATATTTTGAAATCGCTATCCACTGCACTATGAGTAAAATAAATTCTCTCTTCTTTTAGATTGCATTGATGGGTTAGGAATTTTTTTACTGCTTTAGAACCTATAAAAAAGTAATCCATTCGTTTAAATAAAAGAGGTTTTATAAATTTAGCATGGAATCTTTTAATTTTACTGAATTGTGTGGGAAAATAAAGTTCAGCTGCACCTCCTCCATGAATAGTCGTAATTTTTTTTGGGTTTTTTAACCAGACAGGGGAAAATATAGTTAAGGGGTAATAATGAAGTATATCGAAATTCTCTTTTTTAAGCTTAAAATGAGCAAAAAGGGGATTTCTCGGAATAATCAATTCCTGAGCTTTTCTATAAATTTCATGGTCATTTTTAGTGTAATGTATAAGTGTAATACTAAACTTATCATTAATTTCTAATACATGATTTAAAAGCTGTCTTAAATGACTACCACTTCCACTTGTTCCCTGATCTATAGGTTTAGTAAAGATACCAACCTTTGTTTTGTATTTAAATGTCAAACTTTTCTCAAGGCCTTTTAAAGCATTGTAAATTGTAAAAATCCTTTATATTTGAATTACATGATGTTCAATTCTTTAAGCTCTAATATTCAAGAATATTATAAATACAATACGAATTAAAACAACGTATCCTATCAAACTTTTCTTTAACAAATCAAAATTTTTAAAATTTTAAAACATTACTTTATACTTAATGAGGTTTTCACGATCAATTTCTTTCGAGCTTATTAATTTCATAAACTTAATTTGAGATTCGTAATTTTCTTTTTTTAATTTAATTTCAGAATACATTTCATTCCTAAAATATAATAGAGGATTATTACGAATCAGTCAAGTAGAGATAATAAAGAATATAGGAATTTAGCTACAAATACATTCTTTTCCTTTATGTTTAATTACAGTTCTCTTTTTTTTACATTCGTATATTCATTTCTTTTAGCTCGATTATTTACTGATGCTTTGTGGGGGCTTCTAATATTAGTTACATCATACATCATGATAATAGTAACAATTACATCTTTATTTCCACCTGGACTTAATTTTGCGTTAAATTATTATATTCCAAGGTATCTCGCATTAAATGAAAAAGCTAAGATTAAATCTCTAATTAGAAATTCAATTATATTAAAACTTTCTCTTTTAATTCCAATTTTCATTATCAGCATTCTCTTATTTAATATATTTAGCTATTTTTTTATAGATACTTTTGTTTCTCTTTTTTTTATTTTATCCCCCCTCATTTTCATAAACAGTTTTAACTTAATTGTTTTAGCAATAAATCGAAGCTTTAATAGATTTAATTATAATTTCTTGTTCTTAACATTGAAAAATGGTATTCATATTATACCTCTACTTGTATTTTTTATTTTTGATATTCACATTGAAATAGAGATTGCTGCTTGGATAGTATTAATTTCAAGTATAATCCCCTTTTTGTTAAACTCGCTTTTTGTGTTTATAATGGTCTATAAAATTAAACCAATCGGAAATAAACCCGATTCATTTAAAGAAGACATATCTAAAACATTTAAATATGGTAGTTATATAGGATTTACTGATCTCATCGAAAGACTTTCGAAGGAATCCCAAGTTCAAGGAATTGGGTTCATAATATCACCAAATGTTGTTACAGGTTATAATATCGCTACAAATTACCAAAAATTAGGTGAGTATTCAATTGCCTCTTTTCAGTTTCCATTATTAACTTCTTTTACAAAACTGAACACGAAGGAAATTTATGAGCAAATAGATATAATTTATAGAGTTGCTTATAAAATAACATTATTTCTATTATTAATAATATCAGGAATTTTATTTTTTAGCGTTGAATTTGTTTTAGATTTTGTGTTTCTTGAAACACGTTTAATTTATTCAAATTATCTTCGTTTAATCGTACTAGCCTCTATTTTTCAAGTTTTAGCGATATTTGTACAAACGTATTTCAATGCTCAACATAAAGTAAAGTTATCATTAATTTTAAGAATATTCTATACTTCAATTAGTATTCCATTATTTTTTATAGGGCTTTACAATGATGGGGTTGAAGGAGCAATCTTCTGGGGATTAATTGTAGGCAACATTCTCTCAATGGTTATTCAGATTTTTGCAATCTATAAATTTGGAAACATCAAATTAAATATTAAAGGTATAATACTCCAATATCTAACATTTTTTATTCCATTAATTATCACAATTCTCTTAAAAGATTTTATATATAAAGAAGCAACTTTAAACTTAATGGAAAATTTGGGATTATCATTATTTAAAAAACTAGATTTTCTATCTTTAGGAACATTCTTAATCCTCTTTATATTAATGAATTTAATTCTTAAAACTGTTACTTCTTCTGATATCAAATATTTTGAATCTTTCTTAAATAAAGAGAAATTTCTTGATAAATATATGTTAAAAGGTCTAAACATTTTAAAGAGATTTACAAGAGGTTAGTTATATCAAAAAAAGTAATTTCAAAAAAAGAACAAAATGATTATGATAACACATCATATTCCTATTTATTCACACTTTTCCTTAGCCAATTGTATGTTTTTTGTAATCCTTCATCTATACTAATTTGGGGATTAAAATTTAATATTGTTTTGGCCTTATTTATGTCTGAATGTGTAATATCTACATCTCCTTTTTGCTTTTCAGCATAAATAATATTTTTAGGTTTTTTTGCAATTTTGTATATTTTTTCCACTAGTTGATTTACACTAATAGGACTCGAATGCCCTAAATTAAATATTTCTCCAGATGATTTCCTACTTTCACATGATAAAATTAGACCATTCACTATATCTGAAACATATGTAAAATCTCTGAGTTGTTTTCCATCTCCATAAACTATTATCTTTTGATTTTGAAATACTAGATTAAAAAACTTACTTATTGCCATATCTGGTCTCCCTCTTGGCCCATAAACAGTATAAAATCTAAGAGTAATAGTAGGGAGATTATATTCTCGAAAAAAATAGTCAACGTACATCTCACAACATAATTTTGAGACAGCATATGGAGATATAGGATTTTTAGGATGTTCTTCATCAACTGGAGTATAAATTGGATTGCCATACACAGAAGAAGATGATGCATAAATAAACTTTTTAACATTATTGTTGACAGCATATTCTAAAATATTGAGAGTACTAATGATATTATTATTAGTAGTCTTTCCTGCATGTTGAATAGAATATCTTACACCTGGTTGAGCAGCAAGATGAAATATAATATCAATATCGCAATTTATGCTCTTAAATATTGATTTATTTAATAAATCTCCTCTAATTAGATGATAATCTTTTAAATTTTCATAATTTTTAGTTATTTCTTCTACATTTTTTTCCTTTCCAGAATAATACTCATTAAAATTATCTATTATTATGATATAATTATTTTCTATTATTAAATTCTCAAAAAGGTGGGATCCTATAAAACCCGCACCTCCAGAAATCAAAATGTTTTTATTTTTGATCATGTTGATTTCAATTTCTTTTTTTAAATTTAGTATAGTTATTCTAAGAAAGAATAAATTAATTATATTACTAAAAAATTCTTAAATTTGTCTATTGGAAAGAATATTTTTTGTAAATATCTTTTAAACTTTATAATAATAATTTATTTTATATAAATCAAGAAATATCATAACTTTTTGTGCTAAATCTTTTAAAGGATAAAAGAACATGTTAAATAGTCTATCAAAATTATTGATATAACCATTCAAAATTCTTAATGTTTCTTTCCCATAGGAACTTAGCTTGTATTTTATCCAAGCTATTTTTTATAAATTTATTTCTTAAATCTTCATCTCGTAACAGTTTTTTAATTGATCGTGCATAGCATATATAATTTTCTGTTTCACATAAAAGACCATTTTTAAAATGATTTATTAGATCTCTTGTACCTGCGATATTACTAGCAACTATTGGAACTTGGAAAACCATTGCCTCCATTAAGACCCCAGCTAAACCTTCTCCTCTACTTGGAAGAAAAAATATATCTGCCTGCCCATAAAAATTATGAACATCAAGTCTATTCTCTATAAATAAAATTTTTTCTTCTAATCCCAATGTTAAAGCTTTGTCCATTGATTTTTTCCGCTCAGGGCCATCTCCTATCAATAAAAACTTGATATTCTCATTTTTTAATAAAAAAGCAGTTTTTAGAATTAAATCAATCCCTTTCCTTTTATTATGGAGTCCAATAAATAAGATTATTTTTTCATTTTCAAGAATGTTAAAAATCTTCTTTATATTTTTATCAGGCGTTTTTGGTATTAAATCGATTCCAGTAGGAGTAATTTTGATTTTTCTTTTAGGAACACCTGCTTTATCAGCATATTTAATTAAGGATCTTCCATAAATTGTTATATAATTAGAAGCAGTAAAAACAAGTTTACCTAATGTTTTAAAGAATATCTTAAAGATGACATCTAATTTCGATGACACTTTAAAGGAATAAGACGGTATCGTATCCATTGTGAGAATTAGTTTTTTTTTATTAAAGAATAGGAGTTTTATTAAACATACCATAAATGTATTTGGATAGAATGGTACCCACGCATGAACTATGTCATTTTCTTTTAATATTTTCCAACATTTTTTAAAGAATTCTAAATTAATAGGAATAGGCCAAGAATACCCTGAAGATTTTGTCCAAACGGGGTAGGTTATCAGATGGATTCCCTTAAAATCGTCGTAATGTCTTGAAAATATTTTTTTTAATTCACTTTTTTTTCTTGGAGTAAAAATTGATATATGATATTCTTTTTTTTTTAAGTTATTCATAATGTAAGCAATTGGTCTCTTTGTATTAATACCTGGATTAATATAACAAATTCTTTTATACTTTCTACTCATAAATAAGGAAAAGAAGTATGAAATTTTTAAATTATTTTTTTTAAAAGAGTTTTCATTAGATCAATCTTAAAATAGCTAATACTATAAGTTTTTTGAAAAGATTAATAATAAAATATTTCTAATCCTTGAGTTAACAAAAAATTAGAAAAGATATGTTATGAATGAAATAGTCATAAATATATAATTAATAAAATAATTAGTTTTTATATAAACAAATATTTTAACACATATCGATATTTTGTCATAAATTAGATTTCGAATTGATAATAGGAACTGTTTTTAATAAATCTAGGAGTCTTTATTTTGAAAACATTAATATCTTCTGAAGATTCGAGGTATACTACTAAAAAAAATACAAATGAATCTCTAGATTCATATTACCTTTTTCCAGGTTTAAAAATAGGTGTGATAATACCCGCTTATAATGAAGAATTGAATATAGGAAAAACACTTGAAGAGATTCCCGACAATATATCAGAAAAATTTGATGTTATAGTAGTGGATGATGGATCCACTGATAAAACTAGCGAAATTGCTAATCGTTATAATATAACTTTAATTAAACACTCCCAAAATAAAGGATATGGAGCTGCAGTTACAAGTGGATTAAATTTTTGCAAACAAGACAAATTTGATGTTGTAGTTATACTTGATGCTGATGGGCAACATGCTCCAAAGTATATTAAAGATTTTATAAAACCTATTGTCGAAGAGAATGTAGAGTTTGTCATTGGAAATCGTTTTAACTATCACTATGATATGCACAGCCTTAAGAAACTATCAACTAGAATTATGACTGCCTTTTATCTGGTATTTTTTCGAAGAAAAATAAAGGATCCTACTAATGGATATAGATCATTATCTTCAAAAATAATAAAAAATTTAGAACTTGAATCTGTATATTCGATCTCACAAGAGATGCTTTTCAAAATTATTCCCTTCTACAAATTAAAACAAATTCCTATTATTGTTAGACAGAGGAACCACGGGGAATCCTTTATAAAAATGAGAAATTATTTACTCAAAATAATCTTACTCTTCTTAAAATTTTATATTTTTCCAAAAATCAAAAAAATAACTCATAAATTTTTAAGTAGTGATTTCAGGCAGAGAGTTAAAAAATATTATCTAAGAACTTAAAATTATTTAAATAACCCAATATAACGGGTTTTCTTGTCTATATTCATTAACATTTTTGATAGTGTAACAAATCTCTATTAAATTTATCCATAATATTTTTCCATAGAAATTCTTTTTGGATTTTTTTATAACCCATTGTTCCTAATTTCAATTGTAGATCCTTATCTTCAAGTAACATTAAGAATTTATCTACAACATCATTTTTAGAAAAATCTCGTTTTATAATAATCCCAACCTCATTATTTTTAGTGACATCATGAGAGATTGGTGTGCTGATAAATGGCTTTTTGCAAGCCATGTATTCTAAACACTTAAGAGGGATACAATATCTCCAAATTTTCTTGTGAGTAATCCTTCCGATTCCTATGTCACTATTATTTATATAAAAGGGGATTTTATGGTGATGTTTTTGACCTAAAAAATGGACCTGGCTATCTAGATTATTCTTTTTAATAAAATCTATAAGATAATTCTTATATATTCCCTCTCCTAGAAAAATAAAGTGAGTATCTCTATGTGCTCTTAGAATTTCAGGTAAAATTGGTATAAAATCTTGTATACCAACATCAGGAGTTAAGATACCATTAAATATTACTATATTTTCACATCCATAATCATCCTTGAGGGAATCTTGATTCTTTATAGGGAAGAATAGATCATCATCAATTCCATTATGATGAACCTTAAAATTTACTTTTCGGAGTTTATCACATTTTTCAAGGTATCTTATCATTTCAGATGTAGTTGCATAAAATGTTTCACATTTTGTTATAGATTTAAATATAGAGGGAAAAATAATTGATTGAAAGAGTCTAAATGAGATAGAAAGGGCTTTTAAATCGATGAAAACATCATGCGATCTTACTACATGAGGAATTTTTAAGATTTTTGAAAGATGAGCTCCTGCTACGCTTGCAAAATGATATGGGTGATATTGAGATATAATAATATCAGGTGTAAAATTAAACCTATATTTTGCCAAATATTTTATTATATTCTCGTAATGGGAAATCAATAAATTGAGAGGAAACTTTATTATAGAACTTGAGAATTCAACCTCCAAATTCGATATGTTAAGTAAATTCTTTGATTTCAAAGGTATAATATTTCTACCTATAGTTCCTGGTGCTAAAACTAAAATTTTATGCCCAAAATTATGTAAACGTTTAACAATTTCTAATGTGTTAATAGCTGCAGCTCCGGCTATAGGTGGAAAGTAATTGACTAAATATAAGATATTCATATAAGAATTAACTTAATTTTATTAAATTCTATTATTTACTTACCATTAAATTATCCATAAATTATTAACTTGATTAATAAGAGCAAAAATTACCTAAGATTTTAGAGATATGTATATTTTAATTAATATATAATAACTTAATTCTCAACTTCTAAAAGAAACAAATTATTTCATAAACATATTAAAATTAATATAAAGAATACCTATAAAAAATAGATTAGAAAATGTGTGGTATATGCGGATTTAACTGGGCTAACAAAAGATTACTCAAAAAAATGATTGATATTCTTGAACATAGGGGTCCAGATGATTCTGGATATTTTATTGATGACAAAATATCAATAGGTCATACCAGACTTTCAATAATAGATTTATCTGAAAAGGGTAAACAACCAATACATAATGAAAATAATTCTATTTGGATCATATTTAATGGAGAAATATATAATTATAAGGATATTAGATTAGATCTGGAAAAACAAGGACATGATTTTTACACAAATACCGATACAGAAGTAATCGTGCATGCGTATGAAGAATACAGTTATAATTGTTTAGATCTATTTAATGGACAATTTGCTTTTTGTATATATGATCAAAATAAAAATGAGATGTTTCTTGCCAGAGATAGGTTTGGTATTAAGCCTCTCTATTACTTTTTTCAAAATGGAAGATTTGGTTTCGCATCAGAATTAAAAGCGCTACTCCAACATGATATAAAAAAAGAGATCGATAAAGAAGCTCTAAACCAACTCTTTACTTTTAGATATACTATTGCACCAAAAACTATTTTGGAAAATATATACAAGTTAAAAGCTTCACACTTTATTAGGTTCGACCTAAATACTAATCATTATTCGATTACAAAATATTACATGCTAAAAATTAATAATAGCCTACCCTTTAAAATCGAAGATCTATCCTCAGAATTATTCAAATTAATAAATGAATCTGTTAGACTAAGAATGATTGCCGATGTTCCTGTATGTTGCTTCTTATCAGGAGGAATAGACTCAAGCATACTAACAGGATTAGCATCTTATTATAATTCAAATATTAATACATTTTCTGTAGGTTTTGAAACTTCAAGTGAGTTGAAATATGCTAAACTCGTATCAGATTATTTTAATACTACACACCATGAATTATTAATTACAACTGAAGATTTTTTTAGAAATTTTAACAATATGATATATTATATGGATGAACCAATAGGAGATGCTGCCTTTTTTCCGACATTACTAATCTCCGAATTAGTGAGTAAAAAATTTAAAGTAGTATTAGCAGGGGAAGGGGGAGATGAGATATTTGGAGGTTATGATAAGTATAAGCTGTTTTATTATGGAAAAAAATTATCACCTTTTTTACCAAAAATGAATTATGGCTCTGATATTTTACAAAGAATATCAAAATATTCTAATTCTACTGATAAAGAGGGTTATCTCGAAACTATTCGAGTATTTGATCTCGATGAATTGAAAAAAATGAGTTTAAAAACAGGAGTTTTTAATAACTACTGGAGCGACAATGGTAATTTATTTCAAAAAATGCAATTTTTTGACATAAATACCGTTCTATCAGAGGATTTTTTCATGAAAGCTGATAAAATGAGCTCTGCTTATGGTCTTGAGGAAAGAGTCCCCTATATGGATCATAGAATCGTCTCATTTGGATTAAGTTTGCCTACATATCTTAAACTCTTTCTATGGAAAGAAAAATATATCTTAAAGAAAACATTCCTTCATTTTTTACCAAAATTAATAACTAAGCGTAAAAAAAGAGGTTATAACGCTCCTATGGACGCTTGGTTTAAAGGAGTACTTAAAAATAAATTTATTGAACTAATTAATGAAAAAAACCATACTCTTTATAAAAAGAATTTTGCTCTTTCCCTCTTTGATAAAGTGCTTAAATCTGATAATAACTACACAAAAAACTTCTTGATGCTACAAAAATGTTGGACTATCTTAATTTTTGAAGAATGGTATAAGCAAACCTTCTAAAAGCAATTCTCTGATAAGAACACCGACTTTCTGGGTTCTAATATAGATTAATATTTTATAAAAAATTATTACTTTAAACTACCTAACATTAATACTCACAATGAAAATCTTACGAGTAATTTCATTTCCTCCTGAATATATTGGAGGATTACCCTTGTATGGTAAAAATATATCGCTAAATTTAGCTCAAAAAAAAAATGTAGAATGTGACATTTTAACTTCAGATATATTAAATACCAAGAAAAAAATTGAATATTTAGATCCAAAAGTGAGGATTATATATAAAAAATGTTTCTCGTTTATTGGTCAAAAGAATCCCTTAGTAAATTTTATCCCTTTTATCAAAAGAAATCATAATAATTATGATATTATTCACGCTCATGGTTATTATTATTTTTCTACTCTGCAATGTGCATTTTTAAAGCGATTATTAAAATATCCTTTTATCTTGCATATTCATGGTGGAATTCAAACACCTTATTCTCCAGTTTCTGATTTTTATGAAAATATTCAATTAATTTTTAAAGAAAATATATTTGACCGATTGATCGGGAGAGTAGCTATTCGATCAGCTGACATTTTAATCTCGGTTGCTAAAAAAGATTTGGAAATTATTCGAAAAGTGTATAATGTAAGTGAAAAATTAAGTTTTCATATCCCTAATGGAGTTAATATAAATAAGTTCAAAAAAAATAACAAGATCGAAAGAAGGTATATAACACTCATAGCCACAAGACTTACTTATATCAAAGGCGTTGATATTTTTATTAAAATAATTAAAGAACTTTATAACAAAAACAGAAGTTTGAAATTTTTAATTTTAGGCGACGGACCGTTAAAAGATCTTGTTTTACAAGCTAAAAAAAGCCTTCCGATTAAATTTTATCCTACATATCCATACGATAAAATTCAGGATATTTATAATATGAGTAAGTTATTACTTATTACTTCTCGAACTGAGGGTGTACCAAATACGATTTATGAAAGTTTTGCCTGTGAAACTCCAGTTATTTCCTCAAATGTGGGAGGAGTCTCTAGTGTGATTAAACCAAATGTAAATGGATATTTATATAATATAAAAAAGTTAAATAATATCGCTAATTTAATCTTAGATCTTATAAATGATGAAAAAAAAATTCAAAGATTAGGTGAAAATGGAAGAAAATTAATAGAAAAAGAATATTCTTGGGAAATAATCACAGAAAAACTTTATAAAATATACCAAAAAATAAAATTTAATAAAATTATTTGATTAATTATTTAAGCAAATAATTGATTGTTTAGTTAGAAAAATCCTTTGAAATATAGAACTATTTTTTCCAATTCAGTAGCGATTATTTTTTTATTAGCTATTTTTTTAATGAATTTCATAAATTTAAATAAATTTTTAAAACCAGATGAATCTTATATCAACCCTTTTTCATATCAAAAAGAAATGCTTAGCTTTAGAAATAAAGACCTAAATTTAAAACATTCCACTACCAGCGAATCTAATCTCGAAGAAGAAGCTCAATATATAAGAGATCATGCGGGAGTTCCGGTCAATGAAACTGTTGGAATAATGAATAATAAAGAATCAGGTTTTAAAGGACATTTAGAAGAAGCCTATCGCATTGAAATATTGTCTTATGAAGATGCTAAATCGATAGCTTCTTCTGGTTCTGGTGCTGCTGAAGATCCATTTATAATAGAAGGAAAAAGGTTTAATAATTCAGAAAATTCATTTGAATCTGCTGGAATTTACATTAATGATCCAGATGGTAATTACTTTATCAATATTAATAACTGTGAAATATATGGGTATCAAGATGAGCAGATCTATCTTAACCTTGGAGCCAAAATGTCGATATCGAATAGCAAAATCTATTCGAAGGGATTCGGGATTGTACAAAAAGGAGGTGATCTTGAAATTTTGGAAACTCACTTTTCAGGTTTAGAAAAAGGTGGTATTTTGGCATCTTCCGATCAAAAAAGTAAACTAATTATTATGAATTCCTTATTTGATAGTGAGTCTAATGAGTGGGGTATATCAAGCAAAGGTATTTATACTGATGGTACTGGGTTGGTAAATATATCTTTTAGCACTGTTAAAAATGCAAATTCTCTGGAATTTATATATATCTATAAATCTAGTAAGTTGATCTTTAGTAACTGTTATATAGATAATATTTCAAAGGCATTATTTCGAGGTAATAAAGCAGAGGGTTTTATTTCAAAGGATTCTATTATAAAATATCTTCAGATTTCCAATACATCCCATAATTCTATATATTTACAAGGTGAATCGGATTTAGAAATTTCTTTCTGTACTATTAAAAATAGTGCTCCTGATAAGAGATTAATCTTAATCTTGAATTCAAATAATGAATTCCCTCATGATATTGTAATACATCATTGTAAATTTACTGATTCAATTGGCTCAGGAAAACCAGGTAATGAATGTCTAGAAGTATTTTATGGAAAAAATATCGAATTCCATCATAATTGGGTTACAGAATGTACAGAAGATGCATATGAGTTGGTTTCTCCTCAAATAGGCTGTTCTATTCATGAAAATGTAGGTGACAACGTACAAAAACAAATAGTGGATATATATCAAGCATTTGGTAATGAAAAGGAATTTGATTCTCATGGGGGATATGTTGGAACCTATATTCATCATATTTATGGGAATAGTTTCAGAGATTGTGCCGTGAGAATTACAGATGCCGATGGATTACTAATCCATGATATCTATGCTTCCTGTGGTGCCTTATACTCAGTTATTTTAGAGCAGAGATATGGTAACAATAGTAAAACTCCCGCTAATTGTATTATTTTAGATCCTATCATCAATTATGCACCTAATGGCTCAAAGTTAGGTTTAGAAGGATCTATAGGTCCTGGAAATATTTTTCTTACATTTTCATTTGGAGAAGAGGATATTAAAATAAAAAATGATCTAATTTTTATAAAAAGAAAAGCATTCGGAGTAACAACAAATAATTCCCTTCTCACAAATATCTCTATTTTAAAGTTTTTAAATTATTGGGACACTTTTAAAGAATCTGTTATTGAATGGATTGAATTTAGTGATAATGAAGCATATGTTGAATATAAGGTATATACTGGTTTGTCAAATTCTGTCTTTCAATTAGAGCAACAAATTAATAATACTTGGAAAAAAATTAAAACATTTCAGGTAAGAAATAATGGATATTTAATATATTCAAATTGTGGATATGATGATGTCATTCTTCGATTAATATTATTAGAACTTTCATTACATTTTTTCAATACTGAATTATATTTCTTACTGATAATCTTAATCATTCTACTTTTCTTTTTAATTATACAAGAAAAGAATTAATTCTAATTTCGAATTTAATACACCAACTTTTTTAAAAAAAAATTAATTGAAGGTTAAGTAACTCCTCTAAATGTTCTTACAAAATTATATAGAAAAATATATATTCATAATTATACAGAAAACATTAAATTGAGTTTAAGAAAAAAATATACAGCATTTTGAAAAAAAAACATATATATTCTGCATTAACCTTTCATAACGACGTTTATTTTCATTTTTATTGTTCTTTATTTTACATTTTTTGCTGCATTGTATATTTATCCTAACGGATATTAAAACCAGACCTCTCCTATTATGTATATTGGCTTTTTAATTATCATTTTATCATTTTTTTTGTTTTTCTTTGTAAATTTAGAAAAAGAACATAAAAAATTTGTTAAAATTAAATTTTTATCTGAAAGCAGTCTAAAGATCCTTATTCTAAGAATAATTATTATCTCTTTTTTTATTCCTCCTTTATCATTCTCTCCTATTATAATCATCTGGGAAAAAGTCAGTCTAATAAACTATTTTATAGCTATTAGTTTTATAATTGGTTTTGCATTTTTACCAGAGCTATGCATTTATCCATTGTAATCTTTTACTCCTTTAGGAGAACCAGTTTACAACCCGATAAGGATAATTAATTTAATATGAATGCTTTAAAAAATAAATACTTAAATTATACGATTTTATATAATGAAGTTCATCCTGAAGTGCATTCTAATGTGAATCCATAATTCTTTCATTAAAAATTTATCTGATTATGTTATTCTCATTAATAAAAATTTATAAAGTGCTTTTGTAACAATGTCAACATCATATTTCTCTAAAATTCTTTTTTTTGCAGTATTTTTCATTAATTCAATTGATTCACTGTTTTTTTTAAAAAATAAAAGTTGCTTTAATAAATCATCCTCACGAAAAGGATTAAATAATAAACCTGTCTTCTTATGATCTATTATATCTTTGATCCCAGATACATTTGAAGCAATAACAAAAGTGTTTGTTAAAATTGATTCTAAAATTATATTTGGAACTCCTTCTCCAAAGGTAGGATGAATTAAAACATTAATTCTAGAGTAAATATGTGACTTATCCTTTTCAAAACCTAATGCTATAATACTATTAGTTAATTTGTGTTCTCTAATGAAATTTTTAATAAATTTTTTCTCTGGTCCTTCCCCAAAAAAATATAATTTATCATTTGGATAATAGTTTAAATAGTTTTTAAATGACCTTAGTAAAAATCTAAGGTTTTTGGTTTCTAGCAACCTCCCAATATACCCAAAATTGGTTTGTTCTTCTATATTTTTTTCAATTTTTAAAAATCTCTTGCTTTCAATTCCATTGGGTAATTTAATAATATTTGCCTTAGATATACCTGATTTAATGAAATCATCATAAATCTTGTCATTAATGGCTTGGATATATACGTCTTTCATTCTTATTATTATTTTCTTAAAGAATTTCATCCAACCATAGTAAAACAATTTGACAAATATCGATTGCGAACTAAACACAAATTCTTCTCTTTGATGTGTGTTAAAATCACTAGGTGCTTTAATAAATAGAGGTATTTTAAAAATTAATCTTACGATTAGGGGACTAATCATATTATAATAATAAGAATGAATATTTATGGCATGAATGTGGTTTATTTTATGGAGATGGACTACTTTAAAAATACTTTTCAAAAAAAAGTAAACCTCATCTAATTTTCTCTCCTTAAATTTTTGAATTGAAACTTTCTTAACTTTATTCGTTTGAGGAATATATTCAGAGTATTTTGTAACTAGAAAAATATTCAAATTATCAATTTTTTCATAAGAAGGTAAAAGTTGTAAGATTTGGTTTGCGACTCCTCCAACAGACAGATTTAATGCTTTATTCTCGTGAGTATTGGAGACGATTATGCATAAATTTATTAAGATCACCATAAATTTTGAGTCTTATTTTAAATACAAAGAATTTCTCAATTCTTATAAAATTTCATTCGATTATTTTTAGAAATGTTTCTAAAGTCCAAAACCATTAGATTTTAGGATTGAAAGCAATTTGAAGATTGATTTTATAATAAGTTATATAAATGAATTTTTTGCGTAATTATCTTTTTTAGAAATTGCTATTGGAATTTCTACTTAATCAAAAGAAATTAAATATATTAAGTATATAATATAATATTTCATACTGATTTCTGGATGTTAAAGAAAGTTGAATAATAAATTAGTTAGTGTAATCATCCCTACTTATAACCGTAGTAGTTTTATTAAAGAAACAATAAATTCTGTTATAAATCAAACTTATCAGAATTTTGAAATTTTAATTATTGATGATGGTTCAACAGATAATACAAAAGACATTGTTCTCTCTTTTAATGACCAGAGAATTCAATACATATACCAAGAACATAGTGGATTCCCAGCTGTAGTAAGAAATACTGGAATGAAAATTGCTAAAGGGGAATATATAGCTTTTCTTGACTCTGATGATTTATGGTTTCCCCAAAAATTAGAGAAACAAATTAAATTATTTGAAAAATATCCCAGTAAATTACTAATATCTACAAATGGAATAATTTTTCCAGCAAAACCCTATATAAAGTTTTTAGATTTCAAAAAAGATAAAATAATTTCATTAAATGAATTATTGAGAAAAAATATTATCATTAATTCAAGTGTATTAATAAAAAGGTCTATTATTAATGAAATAGGTTTTCTAGATGAGAATTCAATTCTAAAATCTGGGCAAGATTATGACTATTGGTTAAGATTATTAAAACATAAAGAAAACTCAATATTAGTTTTAAAAGATATTTTAGTAAAATATCGAGACCATGAAAGCTTTAAAATTAGCACAAATAAAGATCCTAAACATTTTTTAAAGAAATATAGAAAGAAAAAGTATATTTATAATAAATATACTAACTTCAATAAAAAATATATAAAAAGCTTATTAAGAGAACTATTATATCAATATAAAGTCTCGAGAATAAAAATTGAACTGTTTAAGAAAGAAATTAGTTTATTCGGTTTTTTGAAGGAAAAAAGTCTAAAAGTTGATGATAAATTACTAATAATGTTTGAATTTCTTTATAAAAGGCTTAAATTTGATGAATTTGCAGAAAAATCAAACTTTTTGAAAGGTTGTATTAATTTCATCAAATTTACATTATATAAACAGGTTAAGTTAAATCGTTTTCTTATTTTTTAATGTAATATAACTAAAAGATATATTACTTCAGAGAATATAGATTGTAATAATAATAATTATCTTTCTTTTTTAGGAATTTGAAATTTAAATTTTATTATTTTTAATAAATTCTTTATAATCATTATGATTTTAAATTCTATTAAAAGGAAATATTAATTCTGCCTATTTTAAAATATGAAAAAAAATACAGTAAAAGAAGTAATTACAAAGATTTTCAAACCTCATGATATATTGTCTCAACAAATGATAAGTGGGGGTGTTTTGTTATTCATAGGAAAAATTATTGAATTAATTTTATCCTTTTTAACTTTAATCATTGCTGGAAGAATTCTAAATCCATTAGCTTTTGGATTAGTTGGGATAGCTTATTTAATGATTGACATCCTTAATACATTTACTCAATTTGGATTTAAACAGGCATTGATCCAGAGAAAAGATATATCGACATATATGAATTCTGCTTGGACCTTATCCATTTTAAGGGCATGTATATTATATGCAATCATGTTTTTTATAGCACCTTTAGTATCGTTAATTACCAATGAACCTGAAGTAAAATTTATAATTCAAATTCTTAGTTTATCTATCCTTATAGATTCTTTTTCTAACATCTATCTGGTTTATTTTGTTAAAGAATTAGAATTTAAGAAATACTTTTATTTTACTATATCTACAACCATTGGTAATTTCGTTTTTACAGTCATTTTTGTAATAGTATTACAGAACGTTTGGGGGATTGTTATTGGAAAATTGCTAGGAGAATTCGTTAAAGTAATTATCAGTTATTTAGTCATTACAAAAAATAGACCAAAATTTTCATTAAATTGGAGAAAAATAAATGAATTATTTCAATTTGGCAAGTGGTTGTTAGGTTCAGTCATTCTTATTTTCTTTATTACTCAAGGAGATGATATATTCGTAGGATTAGTTCTTGGAGCAACAGCATTAGGTTTATATCAAATGGCTTATAAATTTTCAAATTTGCCTGCAACAATGATCACTCATGCTATCACTGGTGCATCGTATCCTACTTATTCAAAATTACAAGACGACCAGATAAAATTAAGAAATTATTATCTTGGTATCCTTAAAATCACCTTATTTTTTGCATTTCCATTTGCTGGTTTGTTATTTATCATTTCACCTGAATTCATAACTCTATTTTTAGGTAATAAATGGCTAGCAGTAATTCCTATTATGCAAATTCTATGTATCTTTGGAGCTTTACGTTCAATAAACGCAACAACAGGACCACTTTTTCAAGCCGTAGGTAAACCAGAAATTTTAACAAAGGTCTCAGCAATTCAATTAATATTTCTTGGTATCATAATCATTCCTATGGGGATAATATATGGATTAATTGGGATCTCATTGGCTGTAACTATTTCAAATTTTGTAAACTTATATTTTGCCATTAGAGAAGTAAGTAAAATTATAGATTTAAAAGCAAGATCTATTATTTTAAAAATTCTACCTTTTATATTATCTATCATATTTACAATTTTTATTATTTACATAATCAAATTAATTATTTTAAACCACTTTGAACCTTGGTTAAATCTAATAATTTCGATTTGTGCAGGTTCAGTTATATATTTGCTAATTGTTAAAATCACAGGATTTTCCATTTTTGAATATTTATATACTTTTTTTACTCAGGATGGTAATATCTAATAATATTAGAAATAGAAATATTAAAATAAAAAATTACAAAAGATTCTCATAGTACTTTAATAGTTTCCTATTCAAATTTTTAATCCCAAAATTGTTTATAATGAATTTCTGACCGTTAAGACCCATATCTCTAATTTTTTGTCGATTAAAAATTAGCATCTCTAGTTTTTCTACAATTGCCTCTGTGTCTCTTTCAGGTACAAGATACCCAGATATACTATCGTTAACAATCTCCGGGATACCAGAATGTTTAGTTGAAATAACTGGTAAGCCCATTGATTGTGCCTCCAATAAAACTGTTGGCGTACCCTCTTGATTTCCTTCTTTTGTTGTAATACTAGGCAAAATAAAAATATCACTGACTTTATACAAGTTAATTATTTCATTACGGTTTAAAGCACCAGTCAATATCACCTTCTCATTTAAATGTAATTTTTGAATTAAGTGTTTCAAATCAAGAAATAAAGGACCATCCCCTACTATTCTATAAATTGTTTTGGGTGCTTTTATTTTAAGTTTTGAAATTGCTCTTATACTGTATTCAAATCCTTTTTTCTCCACGAATCTTCCAATGGATAACAAATTTATTTCCGAGTTTATAGATTTAGATTTCAAATCAAAATTGAATTTATCCAAATCGATACCTAAATGATGGACAATTAATTTCCTCTCATCACATCCAAGATTCATTAAAATTTTTTTAAAATAGCTACAAATTGAAATAAATAAAGAACCTACTTTAAATAAATCATAATAAATATTCTTTCCATGTTCTTTTATCCAAGATGTTAGATCAAAACCATAGAATGAGGTAATTAACTTTCCATTTATTCCTATTTCTTTTAAAAACGCTCCTAATATACCAATATTACCAAAATGACAATGAATAATATCATAGTTTTTTTTTAAAAATAAGATTGCTAAAGACAGTTTGGATAAAAATAACTTATCTTTTCTAATTATTAAAATCTTTATTGCTTTCAAAATCTTTTTGGGATCTTTGTAAAACCTAGTAAAAATTAAATAGATTACTCTTAATATGCGGGAAAAAAGAGATGAACCTGAAAAATAAGTTGTTCTATTTATTAAATTATATTTTATAACATCTGGTTGGATTAATTTTTCTTGTTGGTTAAGTCCCGCATAAATATCCAATTCATGCCCAAAATCTAGTATGCCTGTAATTTGATTTAAAATAAAAGTTTGAGAATAGACAGGAAAAGCACTTAAAATAATAGCAATCTTCAAGGTAAAATTATTCCTCCCAACCTTTAGTATTTTGCTTATTAGTTTACTAAATTATTGTTTAAAAATATTTTAGACAAAAATTTTGTCAAATACTTAGAAATTTTCTAAAATCTAAATAATTTAATTAATTAAAATAACTTTATCATCAACATTATTTCAAAAAAATTTAAAAGATGATAAAAATCTTTCATTATTAATAAAACCATTTGGTAATATTTCCAACACTCATAGGTATTAATTTCTTTGACATTAAAAATCAAGAAAAAACTATATTTGTTTATTTTCTTATTTATTTTTCCATTTATTATTCTTACTTTTTGGTTCATTAATATCTTTTATATAACTCCTAATGGACTACAATTTCAGAATTCTTTCATTATGTTTATAGGATTTGGTATCATTATTAGTACTTTTTTCCTATTTTTTGCATTAGACTTAAAAAATAAAGATACAGATAATTTAACAGTTAAGTTTATTTCGGAAAATGTTCTAAAAGTTCTTTTATTAATTTTTATGGTTATGTCATTCTTGATTTCCGCTATTGATTTCCCAATCACAGTTATGGCGTGGCAAGAAATAGGTTTTTTAAATTATTTTCGAGCAATAATTTTTATAATCGGAAGTGCTTTTTTGCCCGGTTTGGCTTTATTTAACATATTATTTCCTGATAATACTCTTTCAAAACGTTTTAAAGTCAATTCTTTTTTAATAAAATTTACAATTTCTCCTCTTTTGTCATTTATCTTTATAGGTCTCTTTGTATTAATTCTAAATACAATTGGAATAGTTATTAGAGAAATATTTTCTCTATTTCTCTTAATTTCAATTATAATTCTAGTTGTGATCGACCTTGCCATTCAAGGATTAAGAGATTTTGAAGCATTAAAAATTGAGTTTATTCATAAAAAAATCGCTTCGCATACTATTTCAAAAAATCTATTATTAATAATAGCTCTTTCACTTGGAATATCACTAATTGCGCTTGGAATACATGATGCTGTCCATTATTTAATAACAGGTGATAGTTGGTCAGCATTGAGTCCTGTTGTTTCTATTGAAGATCCTAATGATAATCCTATATTCCAAGGTAAGATAGTTCGGTATCCTATCTTTTGGTGTTATGTGTCATACGGTTTAGCTATTTTAAGTGGAATCCCTGTAATTAATGTTAGTGCAATAATGGCACCTTTTTGCTTTTTGTTTGTATTTACCATATATTTATTGAATAAGGCTATTTTAAATAAGTTCAAGGAAAAATATGCTATTTTATCTACTATTATTATCTCAATGTTTTCAGGGTTGATGTTCATCTCTCCGTATATCTATAATCATGCTATAGTTTCAAGTGATATTGGTATAGTTAGTATTTTAATATTCTCAGGACAATTCTTTTTTTACTACAAGTCATTTGCATTATATTTGGCATTTATAACTATTGCACTATATATAATAGCAAATAAGAAGATAGGAGGATTTATAACAGTTGAAATGGAAAAAAAAGAGAATATCAAACTACTATGTATTGCAGCCTTATTTCTAGTTATTTCTTATATGACTTATATGCTTCCATTAATACCAGTATTAATTTTTATAATTTTTTTTACTTTATTTTCAAAGAAAGAAAATCTAGGAAAATATTATTTCTTATACTTCTTATTCCTAACTCTGATTTTCTTTTTCATTTTTGATTTATTAACTAATTCATTTAACAGTTTCCTTTTTAGTGATAAATTTGATGATTTTATAGTATGGATTCTATCGACAGAAAAAACAAATAAATTTATTATAAATTTTTTAGCTTATTATTTCTTTTTTGGTATGATAATTATCTATATTGTTGTTAATCGTTTTTCTTACTTTATTAATAAACATAAATTTACACAAAAAACTAATCGAAATCCACAAGGTTATTTAAAAAATTTCATCTACAATTATAAAACTCAAAGAAATGCGATTCTTATTCTTTTTATTTTTTCTACTTTTCTGATTATTTTTGGATTCTTCAATTTATATTTTAAATTCTATATATTTAGATTCATATACATTGATAAGCATTATTGGCTTTACCCAATTTCTATACTTTTAGATAACTTAATTATTTCTTTTGGCATTTTTGGTATACTTGGTATATATTTCTCTTATTTTTGCTTTAAAAAAGATAAACAATTATTTCTAATTTTAACTTCTTGGGTTATACTTTCACTACTATATGCATCAATAGCAATTTTATTAGAATTTTTTGAAGAAATCTTGTATTCCAACCCGCCACAAATCATTAGAGACGATATTATCAAATACATAACATTCTGGCTTACAAGAAATTGGTATTATGCTATAATCCCTCTTTCAATATTTTTATCTATAGGTATAATAGAAGGCATTAAGATTTTAAAGAGATTGAAATTTCCTACGAAGTTTGATAATGACATAAAAAAGAGTATAAAATTTGCTTTCTTAACAATATTGATAATTTTTTCTTATACAAATGTCATAATCGCAGGTATTAATTGGGGAAGAATAAAAGGAGGAAACGTTGTTAGTGATAAAGAAGCCCAAATTATTGGTTATATACCCCTTTACGTTCCTGAAAACTCACTTATTTTAACAGAAGAAAAATATTCTTTATATCACGGAATAGAAACCATGACAACCAATAATATTACAACTGTAGAAGAAATATTTGATCCTAATAAGCATTATAAATCATATATAGAAACAGTAGAAAATCTTAGCATAAGATATGCTGTTTTAGATGAAAAAGAACATCTTGGAATAGATCCAATGATATCATCATTTCTGAATAATTTTCTTCTTAAATATTTCTTTACCAGAACATTATATCAATACCAGACTATGGGAATATTTGAATATTCTCCAATAGAGATTAAACCTTTCTACCAAGCTTCCATAGATTTTATGATTTTTAAAGATGGAAGTGGACCTTCTGAATGGGGGGGTAAATGGAATGATCTATCTATCGGAAATTCTAAGGTTCAAGTTATACCAATCAAAGAAGATCATTTAAAAGTATTACAACTAACTTCTGATTTAGGATATGCTGCTTTTTGTAGAGAAGAAGACGATATGACATATGGCTCTATAGAATTTTGGTTGTATTCAACAAATACCTATCAAAATTTTACATACAAGATTACTCAAGATGGAAATAATATTTTGAAATTCTTAATTGATAATAATAAATGGCAGTATATTGATAATTCAGGTAAAGCCAAAGTAATCCCTGGATTAGGCATATCTCCGAAAAATGATACTTGGCATCATATTAGAATCGATTTTGAAAGCTCAAATAGCGGATATGAAGGATTAGAACAATTTAAATGGCAGGTTATTATAGATGGAATGGCTAAATCAGATAAAATTGATTTCATTGATAAAATAGAAGGGGGATGGAGTTATCATTGTTTTCAAACTGAGAGATGTAATGATTACTCAGTTTATTTAGATGCTATAGGTTTCAGTTGGGACGAGTATTATGAATTAGGCTATAATATGAATAAAATGATTTTTAAAGTATAATATTTGATTATAACTAAAAGTTGATTAGATTAAGCTAAACTATGAAAACAAAATACATTTTTATTGGATTTATAGTATTCAATTTAATGCCTTATCTGAATTCGACTTATTTCTTAAATAGTAATTTACAAATATCCAATTATTCTTTAGGTTTTAAGGAAGGTGAAGTAAAAACTTATATAATCTCTTCTTTTAATGAAGATTTAGCCCAAGAATACTTAGGAAATCCATTTATCTATACTTTTTTAGGTCAGAGAGCTTATCCTGGAGCTTATCGCTATATATTAATTAATAGTATTGAATATGTAGAAAATTTAATATCCTCAAATAATAGCCAGTTATGTAATGGATGGGTCATTAATATATCATCATGGGATTGGCTAACTAAAGACGACTGGGAACTTAGAATGGGGGATCCTGATGATATTTATAACAATCTTATAATTTATGAAAATCCTCAAGATCTTGGTGAAAATTTCTATAACATCGAGGAAATGTCGGATGAACAAAAATATTTATATGATTATTTAAATTTTCCATATGCCATTCCTACACCAGTAAACGTTTATTTAAGTAGAATTGAATGGGCTCCAAATTGGTCTATAGAAGGTACAAAAATTTCGATAAAATACAAAGAAGTACAAGAAAAATATGTTGAAAAAATTCATTATTTCAATAAAAATGGATTCCTCAAGAAAACACTTCTTCTAACTGATAATGGAAAAATAATTTTTGAATATTGTTTAGAACCTGAAAGTAAACCTATAATTATTTTGAGTTTATTTATTTGCATAGCAATTAGTGCTTCAATTGGTTTAATTTATCTCTTTATAAAAAAGGTAAAAATAGAAATCCCAAAGTATAAAAAAGATCAAAATGTTCATGTAAATCAAATTTAAGAACTAATATTCGCCGAATAAATACTCAAACTCCCATATTTATAATGCAATACTTGAAAATAATTATTGATTAAATCTTGAGTGCTGATATATTTATTTTCCATTAATCTTAATCTCCAATTTAAATCTGAAGTATGGATATACCATTTTATATTATGTTCTAAAAGATAATCAGTCATAAAAGTAATATTAAATAAATATTTTCCAATCTGAAAATTTGGATCCCATGAAAAATTTAATATATCTAAATATACTTGCCATTTAAAATCACTAAAAGCACTTCCAAAACTTATTGAATCCATTTGTGAACTATTTTGTAACATTTTTAAATTGCGATATTCTGTATTATTAATTACAACACGCCATTCATACTGATCCAAACCTTTATATCTACCTTTAGTGCATTCAAAATCTATTAATATATGATACCAAACATTCTCTTCATAACTCTGAAGCGGAACGTATGAATTTCCATCATAATAACTAAAATTTCCATTCCACAGATCTAATCCATCAATACTTCGATCTGAAATACTAGTCCAGAATCTATTTGAATTATTAGTAGAATAAATTAAATACTCAATTGTCCCATTCTTTTGAGGAGAATTAAAATTAAAGTTAACATTTACTTCACCATTTTTGTTTTGATCTTCAAACTCTAATACATTTTCAAATCCTCCAAAATTTTCCAATAATTTTAAGCTACAATATGGATCGTTAGCATAAGTTATAAACCACCACTCTTTAGAATCACCAAAATATTCTTTAGAAGCCTCTATTGCTGAATCCAACGGATCATAAATGTGTAAATATTGACTTCTACTAAGATGATTACCTAGCTCTTTATATACTAAAACATTACTACCTGCTGGAAAATTTCTTGAAACCCAGCCTGTAATTTGAGCCTCATCATCATTAATTTTATATTTTTCTTGCCAAACCATTCCGTTTAATATCAGAGATGTTAAGGAGAAAAATATAAATAATGAAATCAAAATATTTTTTATAAACTTATTTAGATAATTGCGTTTTATTAAAAATTTTATACTTTTAAGCTTTTTCCTTAATTCCATCAAACCTATTGTTGATAAAATAGAAATTGCAGGGATAGCATAAAACCAAAGCCTTGAGAACCAATAATTCATATCAAGAGTTGTTTTGGTAGAAATCCTATAAAAAGTGGGGATTAAAGGAAAATCTTTAAGAAATGCGACAAAAATCTTGAATGAAGCTAAAATGAATATAATAAATATCCAAAAAGATAAGAAGATAAATAAATTCCTATCATATTTATAAGAGTAGTATGATAGGAATAATCCTAATATCCCTATAGTTCCAATACAAGAAATCAAATAAGTACTCATATAATAATTTAGAAAATTATTTTTACTTTTTGGAAATAGAATATTGCCCATCATTATATCGATATGAAGAACTAAAAAAATGATAAAAACACATAAAAAAAAGATGAAAATCATCGTACTCACTTTAAATTTACTTTTTAACCTAATTTTATTAATTATTAATTTCCTCCCTTTAAATGTAACAAATAGATGCTGTAAAATAAAAACAAAACTATAAAATAATAATAATATAAGATACATAATAATCGGATATGGAATGATTTCCATTATTCCACCTATAAAATTTAAAGGAATAAATGTTATGATTCTATTAAGAAATATAAAGCTTAGATAAAAGTTCAAAAGTAAATCGAAAAGCAACCAAAAAAGGATTGTAAAAAGAATGAAATGGGAAAGACTCTTTAAAGAAGTAGATTTATTTGTTGTTTTAATAATAAGGCAGTAAACAAATAAAATTATAAAACCTATAAACAATGTAAAAAAGTAAATCATATAGCTAGAAATTAAAAATAAAGCTGCTATAACTAAAGTAAAATAGTTTTCATAAGTTTTTTTGTTACTAATTCTTGAGTTCGCATCCTTGTTAATTGATAATAAAAACAATGCTACTGCACTAAATAATAAAAAAAGAGAAATGCTTTTATAACGAAAATTGATTAATCCGTCAAAAATTAGATTTGAGATACTTCCTCTTTTTTCAAAACTAAAAGAATAAATTAATCCTGTAAATGTAATTGTGAAAAAAGTTGCAATAAATGAATATATGTCTTTATATCGATATAAAATAGATTTTATTAAGAGATAAGTGGTTGTAAAAAATAAGTATAAAAAAGGTGTTAAAAGTACATTTAGATTAACAAACGGTATACCACTTAAAACGCTTAAACCATACGTAATATAAGCCCAAAATACCGGATAATTTGATGAATAAACCCATGAATGTCCTAAATTTTGCCACCACACACCAATAAAATTAGCATGTGCTATACCAACCCAACTATCACCTAGAATTAAATATTTTGTGGATATAGCAATACTAAGTGAGAATAATATAACCCCAACAATTATTAATAAAAAAGGTAAACTTTGTTTTGAAAGGTTTATTTCTTTAATCAGATATCCTGTTTTTTGTTTTCTACGTAATTGAATTATCAAATCAATAAAAAAAAGTGTAAGAATCAATAGAAATAAAAGATTTAATATACTATTCCTAACTAATCCAATCTGATCAAAAATTAGAACCGCAATACCTAAAATAATAAAAGAAAATAAAGGATAAAAAGTGATTTTTATGATAAATAAATCAACTTTAAATTTTTTATGTAGAGTGTTATTTGGGAATAATAGATTCCATAAACATGCTCCAGGTAAAAAAGCGCATCCAATAATAAAAATAAATGCTCTTATAATGTTTATCAGATCAATATTATGCCAATCAATAATAAAATAATAGAATTTTACAGGTGTTATGGATAGAAAACTAAAAATCATTAAATACATCATTATAAATTTAAAAAAGTTTTCTGAAACAAAATTAAATTTAAAGACCTCTTTACCAATACATTTATTTACCGATATTAGAAATCCGCTAATAATCATGGTAAATCCAATAAATAAAATAACGAATTTTGAAACTGAATAATTTTCTTTTATAACATAATTGTTTACTATAAAATAAAAATAAAAAACAATAAATAGACTCAAAAAGACAATTATTAAAAGATTTTGAGTTACTTTCTTTTTAAATTTAAAGGAATCTTTTATCTTGGTCATTAAAGATATCTAACTTTTATTTTAATGATAATAAAAGGGATAAAAGGTTTTTAAGTTTTATAATTATTTAAATTGAATTGAGGTATTTATAATTATCACAAGAATTGTTTAAAATTGAAAATTCTTTTATTTGTATCCTTTTAAACTTTGAGTCTTTTGATATAAAGACCCAGTTTTTTTAATTTTTGCTTAATCATAAATTGCATATTTAATGAGAATATAATTTCTTCGACGTTGATATTTTTTCTAATTAAAATCTTTAAATACTATAAAGGACAAAAAAGATGTTAATTAATTAGATTTATATCTATGTTTATAATTTTATTATTAAAAAAACTATAAAAAATTAATAATAATAGATAAAAAAAGAAGAATTTGCAAATAAAATCAAATATACAAACATATCACCTGTAAAGACATAAAAATTATTCCATTTCGTAAAATTAGGGAGAATAATGATTAAAAGGAAATTTAACGAACTTAAAATTGAATCAGAAAAAGTTGATTTATTTCAAAATCAAATTTTGAAATATTATGATAACAAATCCAAAGATGAGATAAATTTAATTTCCATTGTTATTCCCCTGTTTAATGAAGAAAAATCTATTAAAAATGTAATAGATAAGATACCAAATCATCGTTCATATGAAATTATAGTAGTCGATGATGGTTCTACTGATAATAGTGCTAAAATAATTAAAAAGATTAATTCTAGAGAAATAAAACTAATTCGACATAATAGAAATTTAGGTTATGGAGCAGCAATATTAAGTGGTTTTAAACATGCTAGGGGAAATATTATAGTCACAATGGATTCTGATGGACAACATAATCCTGAAGAAATTCCGAAGTTAATTGAACCAGTTATAAATAATCAAGCAGATTTAGTGATCGGTTCAAGATACTTGGGTAAATGTAATTATAAAATTCCACTTTATACACGCGTAGGAGAATATTTTATTAGTTTATCTTTATGGTTATTATTCCTACAAAAAATTTATAATAACCAATGTGGATTTCGAGCTTTTAATAAAGGCGTTTTGAAAATATTTAAAAATATGAGATATACACAGTTTGGTTTCTCCACTGAAATATTATTCAAAGCAGCTTTTAATAAGTTCCGAATAGTTGAAATCCCAATATCTATAAATCCTCGAAAATTTGGTAGATCTTATGTAAATCTTTTTAATATTTTAAAGTCTATTTTCTCATGTATTTTATTCTATACTTTTAGAAAGCTCAAAGTAGACGTAAATCATTCCTTTATCAAGAAATTTTTTGATTATTTCTATAGAAAAATTAGAAATAAAAATATTCTCCGATAGAATAACTCAATTTTAAACTTTTCTAAATAAACACCTATTTTATTCTCATTTTTTTAAGAAATTAGTTTAATTAATCTCTATAAATCGTAATCTCGCTTTAAAATTATTCAAAGATAGGAAAAAAAGAATTTTAGCAAACATAATTAGTCTTTTACAGCTGATTAAAAAAAAAACACTTAAACTTAGGTTCCTGTAAAATTTATCCGTATGCTAATCTTCTTAAGCTCATATAAACTCCTAAAAATAATAATAAGAACACTATTATTAACAGATATTTTTCCTTAATATTTATAAACTTTTTAAAATAAGTATTTTGAATTATAATCAGATTGAAGAATGTAAGATAGGAAAAGAATCTAACGTTTAATATGTAAAATGCAAAAAGAATATTTCCTGTGAAATATAATAATAGCATCAATGAAGTTGATGACAATATTGATAAAAGGAAATAATTTTTTTTATTGTCATTTGGTTTATAGTAAAGAGTTCCATTAATGAATAAAAATATGTGGAAAATTAGAATTGAATAACCTAAAATCAGCTCCAAAAATAAAATAAAGCCTTGTCCTTCTAAAAAAGGATAAAAAAAATTTAAAAAGATAATTATTATAAAAAATATTGGAAATAGAAGTACTTGAAAAAATTTCTTAGTTAATAGACGATCCTTAATAATTTTATAGCTTCTATTCATATAATATAAAACTACTTTATATTTCTCAATAAAAAAAGTATGAAACTTAAAAATTATAAGATAAAAAATAACGCCCAAAATTAATATACCAATTATAATTGTAAATACAAGAAAAAGACTAAATGACAACCTCCCTTTTAATATAGGCAAAAACCTTACTTTGGTATCTCTATATAAGATGCCTAATACATTAAAGAAATTATTATTTCTGGATAAACTATTCAAAAAATATGGAATATATCCAAAAAACTCTTGAGATAAGTAGAAAACTAATGTTAAAATAAATATTAAAAATATAATGACAAAAAAGATTTTTTTCAGATTATTTTTAGTATAATGAAGATTGTTATTTGTCATTCTATAATAATTAGTTAAAAGAAAATAGAATGAATAGAGAGTAATTATTATTAAAAAATAAACACATTCTTCCAAATGAGTTAAACATAGGAAGCTAAACAAAAAAATTATGAATAACAAGTTCTTCTTATTAATATTATTCTCTGTATTATTCATTAATTCAAAAAATTCAATGACTAAAATAAAAAATACTAAAAGTCCTATGGTGCCAGTTTTAGCACTATGTCCGCTTTTTATAATTAATGGAGTTAAAATAACAATTATTGTTAACATAATCAAATTAAAATTATTATATTCACTTTTGTTTGAATATCTTTGAAAAAACGAATATAATAGAAAAGGAACAGAAAGATATATTAGTGGATATATGTACCATAGGACAAAATTTAAGTTAGTATTGGTTCCCATTAGTAATAATATTGTAGTAAATATACTCGTTGAATATCTAAAGGTAGTTATTCCCTCTATCCAAATAAGAAAAGGTCGCTCCGAATCGGCCCAAATCCCGTATTTTAAACAATTCCTAACCACAGTTGACAGTAAATGGGAATCAGCATCAAAATAATAACCGATTTGAAAATAAGGTAAAATCCATAAACAATATAGAAATAATGAAATAGAACTAATCTTTAAATATATATTTTTCATGAAAAAAATTATATAAATCAAGGATATTATTGAATTAAATATGAATATGTAAAACAATACTGAAGCATGACGAAAAAAAGTAAAATTTGATTGATATATTTGATAATTAATATAAAAATTATAATAGAAATCATTGCGTATAATATATCTATAATATGTGAAAAAACACAAAGAAAATAAAGAAGTCAAGAATATAATAATAAAAATCAATCCTAGGAAATCTATACCTTTTTTCTTATCTTTTTCTCCCCTTTTTTCTTTATAATGTTTAAAATTTGGATTATTAGTTTTCTGAGATTTTAAAGAATTAAAAAGTAATATTAAAATAACTATTAAATTGAAGAATTGAATTATAATAATAATCGATTCAGAAAAAAAAAATCCAGGATTACTTGGTGTAGTGAAAATATCATAAAAAAGTATGTAATAAAGGAACATAATGATATTATCTATAGCTAAACTTATAATTGTCATATAGCCTAATTTTTTAATTAAATTGAACTCAGGTTTTATCAAATATACTAGATTATATCCTGGTAGGAAAAGGATGCAAATGACACCAAGAATAATATTAATTGGAAATACTGCTATTGAAAATAAAATTATACATAAATAACATAAGATTAACCCTAATTCTATGATAATAAAATTTTTATTATATAAATTTTCATGAATTTTTTGTGTTCTTATCATAAAAATTATTTAAATCTGTAATTATCCATATTAAATAATCAAACTTATTTGAATTTATACAAATTACATTTTTAATTGTCTGGCTAATAATAGAGAATTAAAATAATTAAATATAAAGAAAATCAGTGTTCTGGTCCAATAGTATTAGTAAATTTCAAGAACACCACAAGAGATATTATAAAATTTTATTTGAAAAAAATATTCACTTTAAACTTCTCTTTTAATGAAATAATAAAACTGAGTAGAAATGCGTTATTAAGAAAAACTAAAATAATTTAATATATTTATTAGAAATTAAGTCTTTATAAAGATTTAAAATTAAATATAGTTCTCTAATACTTTTATCAAAATGGAAATTTTATTAATTCAAGAAACTGATTGGTTCTTAAAGGGTCCTGGACCACAACACCACCTGTGTGAAAGATTAGCAAGTAAAAATGGTAATAATTTAATTGTTTTTGATTATGATATTGATAAAATCGAAAAGATAACATCAAAGATTATTAAGAAAAAAATATTTAAAGATGCTTATCGTACAATTGCTAAATCAAATGTTAAAGTTATCCGTTCATTATGCTTAAGAATTCCATATGTTAATAGAATTTCTTCTTTAATTATGAATTTCTTTAATATTGGTAATTATATTCGAAAAAATCGTCCTTCAATAATTATAAATCTTTCAATTACCAATGGTTTGATTGCTTATTTTTACTCTCGATTATATCATATACCTTTTATTTTTCATTATGTGGACATACTACATGAGCTTGTACCGATTGCTTCAATTCGTAGATTTGCTCGTGTTATGGCTCGATTCCTACTTAGTAATTCAGATTTAATATTCGTTTTAAATGAAACACATAAAAATTTTGTCATTAACGAGATAAAAAATAAAACTAGCGTTAAAATACTACCAAATGGAATTTCTTTAGAAAATACAAAAGTAGATTCTATTAAATTGCAAAATTTAAGGAAAAAGCATAATATTGGTGAAAATGATACCGTATTATTATTTATGGGAAGATTATATGAGTTTGCTGGTCTTTTGGATATTGTAAAATTTTATAATAAAGACATAATGAATAAAAAATTGAATCTTAAGTTTTTAATCCTCGGAATTGGAGAAATATATTCGCAATTAAAAAAATATATAGAAGATAATGGTATTGATTGGGTGATATTAACTGGGTTAGTACCATTTAATACTTTAGCAAATTACTTAGAATTGGGAGATCTATGTTTACAATCTTTTAAAAAAAACAATATTACAAAAGAAATAACTCCAATAAAACTACTTGAATATATGGCAATGAAAAAACCTGTTCTATCTACAAAATTACCAGGAATTTATAAACAATTTGGAGAAAATAATGGAATAATTTTTACTTATGATCAATCTACGATGATTAAGAAAATTAGAGAATTAATTAATCGTAAAGATTATTTGAAGCAAGTTGG
>JBHLOC010000090.1:0-4360 GCA_048940925.1 Promethearchaeota archaeon
GTATCTTTGGGTAAAGTTGCAGTTATATAAAAACACATAGGAAATAATGAATCCTTAATTTTTTATTTATATTTTAAACATTCCAATTTATATAATTATAAACTTAGCTAATTATGAAGAAATATAAAAAAAATTAATTAGCTTTTAATACAACTGTGATAGCTCTAGTTAGACGAATTACATCCATGATCTTTCCTTTTTCTACAGTTATTTGCTCTCGTGAAATGGCATGAGTAAAATCACCCATACCTTTACAAATTCTTATGATTGCGTTGGGATCTCCCGACATTACAATGATTGCATCAGGTTTAGTACCTTCAAATAAAGTAGTTTTACGATTCTTTATTTCTAAATAAAAGGGTTTTGTATTATTAAGATTAAACTGAAAAGACATCTCCCAATCGACATCTTTTCCCGCGATATTCGTAACAAATACAGCTTGAGCTTTAGGAATTGTACTTAATTTCTCTACAATCTTAGTTAGCTTTTCTTTTACTTCTTCCATTATTATTCTTCCCCTTCGTATTCTGGTTTTGATATCCAATTTTCATATTCATCTACAGGGACGAAGAAAAAATCAGTCATTTTACCCTCTCTCTTTTTATTAAAAACTGCTTTAACTTTTTTCCCCTTTTTTATTTTTGATGGAACTAAATTCTCAGAGAAAATACCTTGAAGTAATGCTGTTTCCGCACCGTCAAGCTTTATAAACCCTATTCCATAAGGTATTGCTTTGATAAAAGCTGAAGTGGTATACCACACTATCGTGCTTACCTCTATCGTCCCTGTCTGTTTGAGTTCCACCCAATCTGCTGGTGCATAGCAATCAGAGCAATTAATCCTGGGGGGCATCCATGTTTTTCCACATTCAGTACATTTAGTACCTAATAACTTCTTATTATTCATCACCTCTATAAAAAATCTGGATTGTCCTCCCATTGTATATTTATAGTTGATTTTTATTACATCTCTTATTTGATGATCCTGAAATTTTTCACTCATGATTCTTTCAATCCCTCCTCATTTGCCATTACAATAACAGCTGCATATGCAGCTCCAGGCCCTCCTATAGAATGTGAAATAGCTCGTCCTTTTTCTATTGCTACTTGATGTTTTCCTGCATCTCCTCTTAATTGAAGAGCAGCTTCTCCTGTGCTCATGATTCCAGTTGCACCGACAGCATGACCACAACCTATTAACCCTCCAGAAGGGCAACAGGGCAACTCACCATCTATCCAAGGTCCTTCTCCTGTTTTTTCATATGTTTTTTCTATCCAAGGACCCCCTTCTCCAAAAGGAACAAAACCAAGCTCTTCATATGAAATAACCTCCTGTCCAGAGAATGCATCATGAAGTTCAGCTAAATCGATTTGTTCTTTTATCTTATTATAATTAAGTCCTGCCATTTTATAAGCTGCTTTTGCTGCATGTATATTTGAATAAAGCCTTCCCATGTCTTCACGATTTCCAATAAAACAATCAGTATTAGCAGCACCTACTCCTGTAATCCAAATAGGTCTTTCCACCTTCAATTCCTTAATTATTTTTTCATTTGCTAAGATTAATGCGGCAGATGCTTCCGAATATAGACAACAATCGAGCATTTTGAAGGGATAACAAATTATTCTTGAATTCATTACGTCTTCTACTGTAACCTCCATAGGAGATTGCGCTTTAGGATTTAACATTGCGTTTCCATGATTTTTAACACTAACATAGGCCATTTGCTCTTCTGTTGGGTTTCCAAATTCTTCGTAATGGGCATTAACCATTGAAACGTAAGAGCTAGCCGCCATCATACCCATTGGGTATTCATATGTCATATCTGCTGAATAAGCAATTGCATTTAAGACTTCTGGAGTAGTTACACCTGTTTGTTCGTCATAACAATCATTACATTTTTCGAGTCCTATACATAGGCATAAATCTGAGAGTCCCGATACGACCTCAGCATATGCCATTCGAACTGTATATCCTCCGGTTGCACCACCCGTAGCTACTCTAGTTCCTGGCTTATTATTCATACCTAAATATGAATTTGTAAAAATATCCGGCATAAATTGACGTTCAAATAGCTCATTATAAATTCCATAGACTGAGGATTGTAGATCTTTATGGGTAATCTCTGCTCCATTACTATTAGCGTCTTCTAAAGCTAATTTAGTAGCATCATAAGCTAATTCAAAGTAAGTTCTATCTAAATATCGTGCTTTAAATGGCGTTATTCCAACACCGATTATAGCTACTTTCTTAGACATTTCGCTGCTTCCCATTATAATTTTAATTTTTAATTTATTATTTAACGTTCAATTAAAAGAAATTAATTTAAAATAATTTTGTATTGAAAGTATTTAAAAATTTGTTTAAGTGAATTTAAAAAAAGGATATGGATAATTGGAGAAGTTAATGTTTAAATTATGACTTGTCTTCAATGATCTTTAATCTACTTTTTGCTCCTATTTTATTAAACTCACTAGGACTGATTTCAATATCTTTTCCAGTTAATGCATTTACGATCGTTGCTGTCAAGATACCCCATGGACAGATTGAATTAATTAATTCTTCTTTTTTCATGTATGAACGAACTATAGCAGTAGAACAATTGATTGATTCAACCGTAAATTCATTTTCCGAAACCCAATCTAATTTAAGATTTTCAGCCATACCTATTTCAGTAAATTTTTTCATAGCTATCTCAAGCGCTTCATTTAGATTATACTTTTTTAAATCATCTAAGTCAAGTCCAATGTGTTTAGAGTATCTTTCCAGAAACTCATATGTTTTAGGAAAAACATATTTATATAAGACGGGTGTACCCACCAATTCTTTTGCACTTCCTTCATAACCAAATGTTATACCATGTAAAATCATGGCGACACCATGCAGATTTGTTCTTTTTGTCACATCTCCGTAATTCTTATATCTAAAGGCTTTGATTATTAATAATAGACATATTCCTATAAATATTGAGAGAATTAAAGAAATTAAATAATTTGGTATTAAAAAAGGTGTAGGAAGGCCAACTGAGGGATTAACAAAAAAGTAGAAATCAATATTACTAGTAAAGTAAGCTAAAGCCCAACCAGAAAATCCTATTGGGCCAATAATCTTTCCATAATCATAGATAAAATCTTTTTTATATCTCGCAATAATAAATTTGATAGTAAACAAAATAAATGCTATGATTCCTCCTAAAAATGTGTGCCAAAATATAGTGGCAATAAAAAAATCACTGAATCCACTCGGATTTAGCCTTGGTATAACACCAAAATAAATGCAAAGTCCTGATAATAAGTAAAAAGAAAATGCTGCGATCCATCCAAATCTTTTATGTGCTTTTACTTCCAGTAAGGTTAATTCTTTTAAGTTTCCTATATGTGATAATCCTATAAAAAAATTAGTTAGAGCTAGTCCAAATCCTACTGTTGAGAGGTACATCATGAAATGATTAAGAAATACCATCTGACCATATGTCATTTGCAATATCATATATCGGTTTCACTTTAAAATTTTTAAAAATACTGACCGTAATTATTTTATAATAACTTGTGAATATTCTCTATTATAATACTTTTATATTTAAAACTAATGTTTAAAATTTAAAATATATAATTTTGTAAATCAAGTATAGACATCTTTTTTTAAGGGTTCATTATGTCGTAAAAAAAAAGCTTAAATATAATATCTATTATAAAATCTATGTAAAAATTCATTATAAATTGCCAAAGAGTTCAATAAATTATCTTCTGAATTTTTATTACAATTAATTTAATGATATGTTTTTATAAAGAGGTGTAATAGTTATTTCTCAAGACGATATGAAAGATCTAACCACAAATTTGGATGATAAAGTCGTAAAAGCCCTGCAGAATAAAGTAGCTATCTATGAAGCAGAGATCAGTGAATTAAAGGAGGATCTGGAAAAAAAAAACGAAGAGATTGCGAATTTAAATAATCTTAACAATAAATTAAATTCAGACTTAGAGAACGTGCGGGAAAAACTTTCTAGCTTTGGAAGTAAATCAGGAGACCTTGAAAAATTAGATAGTGAAGTATATGATCTGAAGAAAACAATTACCATCCAAAATGAGGAGCTCAAAAAAATAGGTGCAGAATTAGATGAATCTAAACCAAAAGTCGTAGAACTTACCAAAAATAATGAAGAGTTAAAGAATACTATAACTGAAAAAGAAAATGAAATAAAGGAATTAAATGATGTATTAACAGAAAAAGATAATAAAATAAAGGAATTAAATGTAGCTTTAACAGAAAAAGAAAAAGCTTTTGATGAACAAAAAAGTAGATTAGAAAAAGCTGAAACAGATTTATCAGCTCTACAGCCCACAGCACCAACAGATTA
>JBHLOC010000063.1:0-18489 GCA_048940925.1 Promethearchaeota archaeon
AATTAAACATTCTGATTAACCACCACCAGGTGTAAAAAGCCAGTCGAATATATGCATATGTGCTAATATTACTAACATTATTAATGCTATAGACAAAATAATTGTACTTACTGGTCCCACTTTAATACCAATTGAACTATCTTCAAAAAATCTCATTAATCCTGCTCCTCCCATTGGCATAGGGGTAGTTCCACTTCTTCTCTTCTTCCGTTTTGATTGGGATCGACTAGCTGGCATAAAAAAAAACCTCATTAGAATTATTAAATGTAGTAATACCCGAAAAAATTTAAAATTTTATATAAAAGTTTTAAAAATATATTTTAATAAATTTATATAAACGGTATTCATTATTTTTAAATAATTTTAAAGAGTAGTTAGCAGATTATGTTGAAAAAAATACGAGCACCATTAATTTTCCTAATTGTTCTGATATTTTTGTCCTTTCTTCCGAGTATGTCAAATTTTAATTATATGGAAAACGATGATACCCAACAACCAACATATTCAGCTAGTTTAGAAGGAGCGGAAAATATCGTGATAACTAAACTATTTAGAGCAGCAAATCTAAGTGGTTATGGTTTCGTTTCTTTTGAAGATTCATTAACGATTAAAAATTTCAATGACAATCCTATTACTTCAATTATGGTTGGAATTCCTTTAGCTGATGCAGAAGAATTAGTTTTTTTTAGAAGCGCTGGAGATGAAGGGAATACTTTATATACTGAACGCTCAAATATGGTAATAGATGATTATGAAATGTTTGCAATATACTTCGATTCTCCTTTATTACCTTACCAAACAAAATCTATTAAATTTCTGCACCAATATAAAAATCTCATTACTTATGTTCAAGCAGAAAAACAAATTCTATATTGCAACACTACTGTTTTTCCAATCTTGCCATATAGAGCCGAAGGAGATATTAAAGCTTATTTTTATTTGCCAAAATATTCAGATGACATTAATGGTAGTTGGGGATTTGAACATGAACAACCACAATATTTTATACGATATGAATTAGTATTTATAGAATCGCAAATTGGAGACTTAATACTCACACCATATTTGGAAAATTTAAATAATTTAAAATATACAAATATTAATTTTACTCATGGAACAGTCTCAAAGATGGAAATTACTGAAATTAATAGAGAAATTTACATCTCACCCTGGGGGATTGTCAGGGTTAAAGAAGATTTTACAATCGAAAATTTAGGAATTCTTTCTTATACAAATATTACACTTAGCATACCCGCTCGAGCTAAAGATGTAGCAGTATCAGATGACCTAGGAGAAATGGATATAATTATCAGTTCTCCTAATGATAAAGGATTGAAAGAATTATTAATCAATTTCATAACAAATCGTATCCAATTAATACCTCATACCTCTTATAGGTTTAGTATTAAATATTATCTCCCTTTTGATAAATACTATTCTACAAACTGGTTTCAAGGATCAATACAACTTGATATTTTAACCACTAAATCTGAATTTCTTGGAAGAAATCAAATTGTAAAAATTGTCATAGATGGTTGTAATAAAATTAACCATATTACTGAACCTCCAGAAATTATAAAAAAATCACATGGTACCGTTATATTGACTTATGAATCAGATTTCGTAACCCCTTTTGAAAGTAATGTAATTCAATTTGCTTTTACAATTGATTTATTTGACTTACTCTTTAGACCTATAATTTTTATGATAATAATTGCTTCTATTGCCTCAATTTATGTGTTAACTGTTAAAACAAGAAAAAAGGAACGTGATATGAATGTTTTAAAGAGAGAATTTATACCGGTTAATGAAATACGTGAATTTTGTTCCTTGTATGAAGAAAAAAATGCTTTAACATTAGAAATTCGACAAGCAGAAGAAAACGCAAGAAGAAAGAAAATAGCTAAAAAGAATTACAAAAATATTTTAGACAAAAATACGTTAAAAATAGATCAAATACTACAAGAAATATATCCTTTTAAAAAGGTTCTACTAGAAACTAATATTACTTTTGAAAACGTGATAAAAAGGTTAGATCTTCTAGAAGCAGAGCGAATAAGTGTTAAAGATAGTTTAAATCTTTTAGAGTCTCGATATAAAAGAGGTAGATTGCCCTCTAGAGCGGCTTATCAAAAATTATCTGATGATTTTAAGAAAAGGAGAAGAAAAATTGAGAGAAATATTGATAAATTAATTCAACAATTAAGAAGTTACCTCCTATAAAATATCTTTATTGTGTAAAAATTCATGAAACCATGGTTATTTGATATATTAGCATGCCCCATTGATAAATCTTTTCCATTAAAATTATTTATTTTCTCTTTTGAAACAAAACCTGAAGAGTTTCAAGCATTTATTGATATATATGAAAAAAGAGATATATCCTCTATAAAAGAACGAAACGTAATTGAAGTATCGGAAGAAAATAACTTACTTTTCATAAAAGATAACATTACTATAGAAAAAACTCCTATAAAATCTTATCTGGGATTAATTATCTCAAGTATTAATGAACTAGATAATATTTACGATAGAACTAAAGATGCTCATAGTATAAAATGTTTTAACATGATAAAAACAGGAATTAAACAAAAAATTGTTGAATTTCTTGATAAAAACGATGTTATTAATATCGAAAATATCTTTCCTGAATTATATTTTTTAAATAAAGTAAAAGTGGAAACAGAAATTGAATCAGGGTTATTATTTTGTAATGAATGCAATCGTTGGTATCCAATAATAGATACAATACCACAAATGCTCCCAGATCAATTTAGAGATAGGAAAAAAGAAATTGAATTCCTAAAAATCAATAAAAATTTATTAGATGAAGAATTTTTTAATCAAAACCTTAAACCATTTAATTTATAAAAAAGAGCCCGGTGGTGTAGTGGCCAAGCATTTGGGGCCTTGAACCCCGCGACCACGGTTCGAATATTAACAAGTATGCTTGTTAATTGAAATTCCGTGCCGGGCTATCTTTATATAAAGAAAAGGGGAAATTTTCAATATATAATACTAGTTTATCTAAATAGAAATAGTCTAAAATGATATGTCTCATCTTACAGAGTTAAATTGGAGTTTTTTAGAAATATTCTTTCTTATCATAATTTTCTTAGTTGGATTTTTTGTAACTTTTAAAATTCTTCCGTCTATAATAAAATTTATGATCAAGAAAGATTATATAGGTTATGACATACATAAAAACGCTCGACCCAAGGTAGCCGAATCTGGTGGAGTTGCCTTGGTAATAGGTTTTACATTTGCCTCAATTTTCCTAATGCTGTTTTTTCCAGACATAATAAATAAGACCTTGATTTTTCTTTTAACTGTCATTAGTGCGGGTATAATTGGATTTATTGATGATAGAAAAAAACTAAAATCACGATATAAAATTACACTTTCAATTTTTTGTGGTAGTGCAATTTTTCTTGCGAATTTTTTTGGTATTATAACAATTTCTTCACCTACAATTCCTTTTCTTGATAAAACCAGATTAAACTTTATTTATCCGCTCATTATACCTGTAATTGTAGCTGTTTTCGCAAATAGTGTAAATATGCTGGAAGGATATAATGGGGAAGGTTCCGGAACTTGTTTAATAGTTGTTATTTTTCTGTTCATATGCGGATTAGTATGGAATTCTGCTGAAACTGTGGTTTTTACTATTCCTGTAATTGCAGTAATAATCCCTTTCTTTATTTATAATAAATATCCCGCAAGAATATTCCCCGGAGATGTAGGAACTCTAAGTATGGGGGCAATGATTGCCTGTATTATGTTTTTTGGATCACTTGAGGTTGCTACATTCTGTGCTCTTCTAACTCATATATTTAATAGTTTTTATGTAATAAATTCAGTTCGCGGTTTCTTTGAAAGCAGTGATATTCATGAAAATAAAAGTGATATTATATTACTAGAAGATGATCGAATCCAAGCATCAGATAAAAGAGATGCTGCCCTAACATTACCTCGATTAATACTGGCAAAAGGGCCTTTAACAGAACCAGAATTAGTAAAAAATTTTTATGCTCTTTCAGTAATTTGTGGTTTTTTTTCTATTACCTCTATTATCTTCTTACAGGTTTCCGTAGGAAACTATGAACTTATTGTCTTTTTAGTTTCAATTAGTATAATTGTTATCCCTGTTAGTTTTTTATTATATAAGTTCCCTAGAATCAGGGGAATTACAATACAGATGATCATTTTACTATTGTTTATAACATGCTTTTTGGTTATTATTGAAAGTTTTATTATGCCTTTGCCATTTGAAGATATTGGGTTTGGTATAATAAAGATCCCCGTTAATCTCTTAATTTCTTTTCTTTTAGTTGTTCCAGGATTAATTATTTGGTATTTATTTGCTATTAAATATTTTTGGTCAGTAATCAACAAAATGAAAATTAAAAATGATATAAATTAAAAATAATTGAGATTCAATATATTTTCAAAGAAATCTAAAAATCAAATTCATTTCAGTTTATTAAGAAAAAAAATTTGAAAAAGTGAGGTGTAACGGTTGAAAAAAATTCTCAGAACCTTATTTTTCATAATATATCTTCTTGCATCAATAGGACTATTTATCACATTGAATTCTACATTCTTCCACTTTGAATGGTTAGAACTTATATTTGATTGGAGTTTTTTAATAACTGTTTTCCTGTATTTATTAACAATAGAAGAGTTTTATCACTGGGTTCGCAATAATAAAAGAAGTGAAATGAGTGATCTTGTCGCAATAGCTTTTTTCTTTTTCCTTATTTTTTTCTTTTCTAAGGACTTCCTAACGTCATTAATGGGGGCGTTCTCAATTTATCTATGGATTGGAATTTTTGAATTAAAAGAGTATCCAGTATTAAATAAAATTTTAATTATCTCATTGGTTACTTATAATATTATATTTATTGCCGGTATCCTTTCTTTCTATCAGGAAAGTCCTTTTTTTATTAATACTGCTTTTGCATTTTCTTTCTGGATAATACTAATTATGGGATTTTTATTATTTGGGAGAAAATATATAATTGTGTGGAGGTTTATGAGCCCGGAATATTTAACACTCTTTTTATATATAATAGCTTGGCTAGCAGTCGTGTTTATTGATCAATATACCGCTCTTAGCTTCATTAATAATAAACCCTTAATAACCAATCATTTTACCATTCTTGATTTGTTTATGAACATATATTTTATCCTAATTTGTATGAATTGGTTAATATATTTCGTATCTGGAGTAATATTAGACAAAATGCTTGGAATCAAGAGAATAACAGAAAATATTATGCTAGAAAAAGTAGAAAAAGTGAAAAACGATCTTGGGATAAAAGGTAAAGTAAAAGTTGGTTATGGAAAGTATCCAATTTTGAATGCAATGGCTTATGGTTCTTTTTTTGATAAAAGAATTGCAATAATAGCTGAGGATATAAATCAAATTCCTAATGATGAGTTGAATGGTATTTTAGCCCATGAACTGGCACATACAAAAGGAAAACACACCTTAATTCTAACTTGCATCGCTTCTGGGGATCTAATTTTTAGGATGTTTTTAGGTTTACCAGCTACATTATACGATTATACTTTCGGTAAACCTCAGATTCCAATGATTATTTTTATTTTTTTAAATTTAGCATTATATATACTCCTTTTTATATTTGTAAGAATTTTAGAAGGAAAAGCAGATTTAAAAGCCAAAAAAGCAGGATATGCAAATGAACTTGCGAAAGCACTTTATAATTTAGAAAGCTTTTATGCCACTGGACGAGAAATTGGATTTAATACTATGCTTCTATGTGATGAGAAAATTACAAATGATAATCAATTATTAGATTACATGAATACAGCTATTTATCTAAATCGGTCAATTATTAAACCATCACGAATTTCTCTCTTAGGGAATTTCATTAATTCACATCCTCCGAGCTATTTAAGAATTGCTACTATTTTGGGGGATGAATTAAAACCAAGTAAAGAAGCTATTCTTCCTTTTATTTGTTTAAAAAAATCAAAACAACAGAAATACGCCAGAAAGTTCGAATCTGCACGGCAAAAATTTAAAACTATAGCAAATAGCAAATTCAAGGAGACTTTTGGAATAAAAAATATTCCTTTTCTAATGGAAAAATTGAGAAGAAAAGAATTATATAAGTTTGATCTAAATAAAGATTACATTTTTAGAAATAAGATTACTGATGAGATTAGAATAGGGAAATTAAATGATATTCAATTTCTTGATGATATTAGCGAAAGTGAACAATTTACTATAACTAATCTAAAAACTAATAAAAATGAATTGTTAAATTCATCATTATATAATCACATTCAAATCGATCTGAATGAAAAATATTTCTTTGCGAAGAATTCTCCATTAACTTTAATAGATATTGACTTGAATAAGAAGAATCCTAAAGAGAGCTCTTTAATCTTTTTAGATGAGGAAAAAAATAAGCTTTTAAAACCAATTTTAAAAACTAAGCTCCCAAATTCACTAGCTTTCATTAAAAATTTGAAAGAACAAGAGATTTTTTTCAAAAAAAAGGGAAAATTGAAAATCTCTAAATGTATAGATGTTATAGATGCAGAAGATATCAGAAATTATAAATTAATTCTAACTAATTTTGAAACTAAAGAAAACCATGAACCAGAGCATTTAAAATATGCAATAAATGAACTGATTATTAAACCAAAAAGGATAGTTTTTGCTATACGTAGAGATAGAAAGTTTCGAGAATCTGAAGTTCAAATAATAAAATGGTTGATAAATAGGAAGCTTCTTTCTTATATTTATCTAAAAAAACCAGTAAATAATCTAGAAATTGGCTTTATCCAGAAAATAAATCTAAACTTACCTAATTTTGAAAAATATTTAAAAAAAGACGAAAAAAATGAAGATGAAACACTACTTATTAGTAATATCTTTGGAAAAGAAATAAAAATCCCTTACAATAAAATAGAATTAATTATATTTGACTATACCAGTGCTATGATTCAAATTAAATCAGAAACGAGCTTTACAAGTCGCTTAAGTTATAAGATATTAAAGAAATTTAAACCAGAAAGAATCTTAATAACTTAAAAAAGTTTATTATAAATAAACCTTTCAAATGGTTATCAATGTCAAATAAAATTAGGAATTTTTTAAACCTTCTACGTATCCGGCAATATTACAAAAACACAATGATCTTTGTGGGGATTTTTTTCAGTGAAAGACTCCTTGAAACAGATCTCTATTTTAAACTTTTAATAGGCTTTATTCTGTTATGTCTCTCGTCGTCCTTTAACTATATTATTAATGATATAAGAGACATAGAAAATGATAGAAAACATCCAGAAAAAATTAAAAAGAAACCTCTAGCATCAGGAGACATCTCTATAACTTTCGCTTTATTATTATTAATTGTAATAGGAGGAATAGTTATTTCATCGTTAATTTTTCTGGTTCAAAATTTAGGTTTTGCATTTATGATAATTTCTATTATTATCACAGGTCAACTTTATAATCATCTTTTTAAATATTATGCTTTTATCGATATTCTTATTCTATCTACAGGATATTTATGGAGGGCTTTAGCAGGATGTGCAATAATAGAAGAATACGTTTCTGCTTGGTTGTTTTTAGCCATTTTTGAGGTAGCAATGTTTTTAAGTATCGCAAAAAGAAAAGGAGATCTGAATATTCTTGGAAAAGATGAAGCTGTTAGGCATAAAAAAATTTATGATCAATACTCTCTCAAGTTATTAGACCAATTTCATATAATCATTGCAGGATCATTATTTATGACGTATTCTCTATATCTTCTTATTAATTTTAATCTTATCAATTTCAATTCAACCGAAACTACAAATGCTAATTTTCATGAATATATTTCAATTTTTACCATTCCAATTTCACTCTATATAATTATGCGTTATATGTACCTTACCTCTACAAAGCCAGAAATCGCTAGAAATACTGAAAAAGCCTTTATGGACAAAGGTATAATAATTGCTAGTGCTTTTCTATTTGTAATATTACTGTATTCATTTTATTTTGATGTAGTTCTTGACTTTTTTAAAAAATAATATATTAAATATATTTTTATATTTTTCATCAAAGAATATCTTTGAAAAATAGATAATTTAATTAAAATGAGAATCCAGATATGATATTGCATCATAACATATTTCTAAACAATCATTTAAATTCTTATTGGAACATTTATCGGGTGTATCGCTCTTGGAGTGAATATATTTTGAATCTTTATCTGAATGAAAGCAAGCGATTTGAAACTTCTTTTTTGTTCTCCTTCTAAAAATACGAAAAGATTGGTAATCACTTTTTGGTCTGAAGATTTTGTCAAATCTATCTAATGGGATATCTAATTTATTCGCAGATGCTTGTAAAATATCATTTAATTCAGTACTTATTGATTTTTTAAGTATTAATCCCGTTTTATCTAAAAGCCCAATATAACTACCAACCATATCTATATTAATATTAATTGATCTCTCTAGATTGTATTGTTCCTTAAAATCCTTATAGTGTTTCTTACAAAATTTTCTCGAACCTTTTAAACCCCACTCCTCTGCTCCACACCATATAAAAAAAACTTCAAAATTATTAAGGGGTTGGTTTTTGATAATTTTTGATAATTCTATTAAAATAGAAACACCACTTGCATTATCAATTGAACCAGCTGATTTATTAGAAGTGAAAATGAAAAGGAAAATTGGTATTAATACACTCAATGTAACAAGTGAAAGAATACTAATCAGATAGATTATAAAATTATTTAAGTAAGTAACTGAAAGTATGTTGAGAGTCAACCAAATTGAGATGAATATTGATAATCCAATATATGGAAAAATTATTAATTTAATAATGACCAATAATATTCTCTGCACTTTATATGGCACCCTTGATGAAACAGAATCATAGTGAGCGGTAAAAATAATTATAGGGGAACTAATTTTGTCTTTTTTAGCTGAAATTTTAGCTATTACATTCTTAGATTCTTCTTTCTTCACTAATGAAATTCTACGTGTTTTTTGAAACATATATTTAATAAAAAAAAACAATACAATGATTAAAAATAGACGAAACACTAACAAATAGCCTATTGCCATTAAGTAGATAGTCTTCATTAACAGATTTATTGGAGTATTCCATGAAAAGTATTCTGCTCGAGATTCAATCTTACCTAAATTTAATTCCTCTTGTATATAATTAATTGCTTTGGTTTCTCCTACACTTGCTGCTGAGCGATCAAATGCTAAAGCCTCCACATGGCTTAGTATATCTAATTCTTCTTTTAATTTTTGATTTGAAATAATTGTCATATTTCTTATAATTTTTTCCTTATTACTTTAATGAATAAATATTTTATTCAAACTTTAATCTTTTACTTATGATATTGAAATAAAGCTTTCATTGATCTCATATAGAATTCTTATTAAATTACGTTTTTTTACTCACTAGAATTATTACTCATCATGCTAATAAATTTTGTATTCGATATTTAATTTTCTTTCTTTTGTTCTTCTTTATCTTTATAATATTGTTTCACATCCGAAAAAAAAGGATAAAACTTATAAAGTTTTGAATTTAAAACAATACTTAACACTAATTTTCATAAAAAAATCTTTCTAAAATATCATTTAAGTGATAAAAATATGGAAATGGAAAAGAAAAATTTAGCAATAATAATTTTAGCTGTAGCCTTAGCTGCATCTGGAATCGGAAATATATTATTTGCAGTACTTGGTGGTTTTATTGAAGTTACGGAGCCAGAAGAATTACCTACTACTCTCATTTTTGGTACCGGTAGCGGTCCTTTAGATGCTGATCCTCAATATTTATGGGATAGTGCCTCATTTGACTTTGCCTTTCAAATTTGGGAGGGCTTGTATATATATAACTTTACTGATCCAAGTCTCGAAATAATTCCTGGTCTTGCAACTGATTTTGGTACGTGGGTAGGTAATAACCATACCGTAACTCTTAAGCAAGGTATTACATTTCATTCAGGTTATAGATTTAATGCCACATCCGTTAAATTTACATTTGATAGATTAAACTACTTATGTAATTTTTCAGGTGATCAGGGTGAAACCGATACCATATATGGTGAAACTGCTATTTCGGTGTTATATATGTGGCCTGATGGTACCCCTGTTCTGAATAGAACAGAAATTATTAGTGAATATCAAGTTAAATTTGTATTAAACAGGCCATTTGGTGTATGGATACCATTATTGACCTTTACGGGCTCAATGATGCTCGATCCTACAGTAACTCCTGCGGATGATTATATATGTGATGGTATGTCAGGAGCAACTTCAGAAACCATCTCTGGAACCGGTCCGTTCAAATTCGATTACTATGTTGCTGGTGTTGAGGCACGATATAGTAGAAATGATGACTATCGATTAGGTCCTGCAGAAATTGAAGCGGTAGTATTTTCTGTTATTACAGATCCAGATGCTAGAAATACTGCTATGTTAAATGGGGATGTGCATCTGTTGGATGCGCCTGCTCCTGGATACTATGATCTCTTTCGGGCTGAAAGTAAATTGACATTCTTCGAGGCGGGTAGTAATACAATTACCCAATATCTAGGAATGAATAATGTACTTTACAACAACTGGACGAGATATGCAATTTCTTATGCGGTTGACTATGATTATTTCATAACTAACATAATGGAAGGAGAAGCTTCAAGATTAAAATCACCAATTCCTAATGGTATTGCGTATGCAAATGATTCATTTGATGCTCCTACCTTTAATCTTACGAAAGCAAGGGAGTATATGGTAGCTCAGGGTTATGGAGACATGGGCTGGACCGATACCCAATGGCGACAATCTAGCTTCATAACGATGAACTATACCTATAATACGGATAATCCAGTTCGAGTAGCTTTCTCAGATCAAATAATAGATAACTTAGATCGGATCGGAATTGTTGTAGAAGATAACCCCTTAGAATGGGGTGATTATAAAGTATATCTTTACGGTCTCGGAGTAGCTGGATATATGAGGTTATCCTTATGGTTTATCGGATGGATGCCTGATTATAATGATCCAAGTAATTTCGTTAATTCATTAATGTCGAACGTTTCATCTTCAAACACTGCCCAAATCAATGATCATTTATTAGAAACTTATATGGAAATGGGTTTATCAGAGACTGACCCGGTTGCAAGAGAGAAAATTTACGATGACCTACAAAAATACACTGTTGAAGTCTTACGACCTTGGGTTTATATGTATACTGCATTAAACAAAGATGTATGGGTAGATGCATTACATGGCTATCCAAGCAATCCTATGGGCTACAACTACTTCTATCCGTGCTATTTTGAATAGGGAAACGCAACACTTAAGAAAATCAAAAATTTAATTTTTTTTTTTTAATTTATTTTTCATTATTTATATCTTAATATCTTAAATATCATTCCAAAACTATCTTCCTAGAAATCTAATTTATATCTAACTCCGAATATTTCAACTTATGAAACACTATTCTGACAGAATCAAAAAAATATAGAATAATTAATAAAGAACCGATCATTGATGCACCTAATTTTAAAAACCTATCTACAGTTTTCTACGTACAGTAATTGGTCTTAAACTTTCTAATACCATATAAGTTATAAAAGAAAATGCAATTATAAGAGGAGATTATCAATGTCAGTGATCGGTTATAGCGCAATTATGTTCGGTGTAATATTCATTATTTTAGGTCTGGCAACAGTACTATATTATATTGCTATTTGGTTTAAAGCTAATGAGAATTTTAAAATAAACTTTGCAAGACAAGGAAATTTCATTGTGGCAATCTTAATGCTTCATTTTCTTTTTTATGGATTTATTGCTAACGAATTTGGGAAAGATATTGGGGAAGATATATTGTTTACATATAAAATCCTATTTAGTCCGCAATCTTGGTTCTCCCTTTTTATCCTGATTGCAATTATCTTCTTTGTAGTATTAAGAGAACATTTTTTTGAGTATGGAATTAGGAACAGTATAATGCTTACTCCTATTATAATAGGAATGTCATGGTTCTGGTATTGGTTTATTGTGGAATTTGATGTCACTATCATTCCACTATATTTTATTAGAGCTGAAGCTTATTTAACAATTATTACCATTTTAGGTATTAACTTTGCTTCAGCCATTCTTGCCTCTATTTTAAAACAAATATATAAAGAATATATTAAAACTACTAAAGGATTAATTATTATAGAAGAATAATATAAAATTAAAAAAATGACTAGGTGAAGTATATGAGTGTAATTAAATTTGTATTTAGGAGGTTTTTAGCTCTAATACCTGTTTTATTTGGAGTATTGCTACTTACTTTTATACTATCAAGATCAATGCCAGGAGATCCTATATTAGCTCATATTCCTCAACAATACACTCGGGAACAGTATTTAGATATGAAACATCGACTTGGATTCGATAAACCCTTATGGGAACAATTTTTTATTTATATCGGAAATTTATTTTCAGGAAATTGGGGTGTTTCTGTGTCAATTAATAAAGGTCAAGAAGTCTGGGATCTTACTTGGGAACGATTTCCTAGGACAATAGATATCACCATATTTGCTATGATAATTGCCGCTTTTATCGGAATTAAAACAGGAGTTATTTCAGCCACTCATAGAAATAAAGGAAGAGATACAATTTTAAGAGGTTTGGCTCTTGTTGGGGTATCGATACCAGTTTTCTGGTTAGGTTTAATTCTACAATTGACGTTAGCTTACAGATTGGGTCTATTTCCAGCTGTTGGGTTCAAAAAATTAAGTTATACTGATCCTGAATTTGTGACTGGCTTTAGGATAATTGATTCCCTAATATCGGGGGAATGGTACTTTATTTGGGATTACTTATACCATCTTGCATTGCCAGTATTGTGTTTATCTTTTATCACTCTCGCATCAATTACTAGACAAACCCGTTCTAGTATGTTAGAAGTTCTACAGCAGGATTATGTGAGAACTGCTAGAGCAAAAGGATGCAGAGAGAAAGATGTTATAAATAAGCATGCTAAAAGAAATGCTTTGATCCCTACAGTTACTGTCATAGGTCTGAATATTGGTGGTTTATTAGGGGGAGCAATTTTAACCGAAACAACCTTTTCCTTACACGGGTTGGGCGAATTGTTGATGCGAGCAATTTTGGATAACGATTATTATGTAATCAACGCAATCGTATTTTTAACAACTCTTATATTCATTTTTGTCAATCTATTTACAGATCTAATATATGCCTATTTAGATCCACGTATAAAATATTAAAAAAGTCTAAATAATATAAAAAAAGGAAGAGAAAATGGAAGAAGTATATGAAGAACAGGAGTTAATTGAGGAGAGAAAAAAAGAGAGTCCAGCTAGGAAAGTTCTCTCATGGACAGGCTCTAATCTGAAATTTCTTTTTTTGCCTGGTTATAGATTAGAAGAACTTACAAATCGACAAGAAATTTATGAAAAAACTGTAAGTAAAAGAAAATTTATACGAAGACTAAAATCAACCCTTACAATAATTGGTATAATCCTCATTTTTGTAGTTATCAGTTTTGCAGTCTTCGCTCCATGGATATCTCCCTATACCTTTCTGGAAGCTAAAGGTATTTATGAACCTTGGTTTGCTCCTGCTTCTCCGGGACATCCCTTAGGAACAACACAATTTGGAAGAGATGTATTAGCAAGAATGATATGGGGGGCGAGATCATCTTTAACCCTCGCGTTGCCAGCCATTACATTGAGTGTAGTCGCAGGTACGTTTTTTGGTATTATTGCTGCTTATTATGGTGGATGGATTGATGCAGTCATTATGAGAATTGCTGATATTCTTTTTGCATTTCCGGGATTAATACTTGCAATCGTTATAATAGGAATATTAGGTCGACAAATGCAATTCATAATTTTAGCATATGGAATACTTGGAATTCCTTATTATGCAAGGTTAATTAGAGGAAATGTACTACAAGCTAGAGAGCTTCCCTATGTGGAAGCTGCCAAAGTTGCTGGAGCAGGAAGATGGAGAATAATGTTTAGACATATAATGCCAAATACTATTCAACCAATTATTATTTCGTTTACATTTGATATAGGTGGAGTTATTTTAAGTTTTGCAGGTTTAGCATTTTTAGGTTATAGCGATCCTAAAATGGTTGAATGGGGTAGAGATATCGATATTGGCCGTGCACATATAGTTGATGCACCTTGGGCATCATTATGGCCTGGAATGATGATTGTTATAACCGTTTTGGGTTTTATGTTAGTAGGTGATGGACTTAGGGATGCATTAGATCCTAGACTTCGAAACTTATAACAATTTTTGTACATTAAAAAAACTAAGTGAAATGGGAAAAATAATGGGTATAACAGAAGACAAGTATAATATTCCTGATAAAAATAATCAAATAATGACAGTGAAGGCTAAATCTTCAGAACTTATCCTTAAATTAGAAAATCTAAAAACATATTTCTATACAGAGGAAGGAGTCGTTAAAGCTGTTGATGGTGTTTCATTTGATATATATAAAGACGAAGTGCTAGGTCTTGTAGGTGAAACTGGCTGTGGTAAATCAGTTACAGCGCTTTCTATTGTACGTCTTGTAAGAGATCCCGGAAAAATCATCGATGGCAAAATTATTTATAAGGGAACTTCCCTTTTAGATTTATCTGAACAAGAAATGAGAGCGCATCGTGGTAAGGATATAACTATGATTTTTCAAGATCCACTAAATTCTCTTAATCCCGTAATTTCGGTTGGAGAACAGGTAATGGAAGTATTTAGATTGCACCAATTAGATGAGGTTAAGAAAGATCTTGATGATCGCCTCCTTCAAAGAAGGAATCTGAGAAATAGAATAAAAGAACTAAAGATCCTTCTTAAAGAAAATGAACTATCAAAGGAAGAAAAAGAAAAAATTGAGCAAGAAATAATAGAACTAAAAGAAGAAACGCGACACATACCGATTCTGAAAGATATTCTTTCAGAAAGAGCTGAAAGAATTATAAAAGAAATAGGAATTCCGGATGCAAAAGGAATCCTAAAAAGATATCCTCATGAATTAAGCGGGGGTATGAGACAGCGTGTTATGATTGCAATGGGTTTATCATGCAATCCTTCACTTTTAATAGCTGATGAGCCTACCACTGCGTTAGATGTTACAATTCAAGCTCAAATTCTTGATTTAATGAAAGACTTAAAATTAAGATTTAAAACATCAATTCTTATAATTACACATGATTTAGGAATAATTGCTGAATTGTGTGATAGAATTGCTGTTATGTATAGTGGAAATATTGTAGAATATGCAACAGCCGAAGATTTATTTAAAAATCCAAGACATCCATATACAAAAGGATTAATAGGTGCGATTCCAAGCATAGAAAAGAAAAATCAAAAGCTCCAAACTATTCGAGGTATGGTACCGAATCTCATTTATCCGCCATCAGGATGTAGATTCCATCCTCGATGTGATTATAGAATGGAAATCTGTGATAAAGTAAAACCTCAATTGACAGAAATAGCTGATAGATATTTTGTAGCCTGCCATCTTTTTGATCCAAGATATAAAGATTCACCTAAATATATTCTATCTGAAAAAGAAGATGAGGTTTTATATAAAGTATAATTAAATAATTAAGAAAAACTTGATGTAAATGACTACTCCAGAATTAAATACAAAAGAAACCGAATGGGCACAACCTAAAGATATAAAGGAGAATAGAGAGATCATTATTCGAGTAGAAAACCTTAAGACATATTATCCAATAATAGGAGGTTTATTTAAACGTAAAATTGGAGAGGTTAAAGCCGTTGATGGGGTAACCTTCAATCTCTATAAAAATGAAACATTAGGTTTAGTAGGAGAGAGTGGATGTGGAAAAACCACAATTGGAAATACTATTCTCAATCTAGTTAATAATACAGAGGGGCAGATATTTTATAAGGATAGAAGAATTGATTCAAAGAGATTCCAAGGGCTATGGGAACGAATAGCTCAAAGATTCAGAAATCTTTTTCTCCTGGCTTTACCAATCGTTTATATGAAAATTAAAGGAAAAATCGATAAATGGAGAAGTATAATCCCATCTGCTAAAAACTTTAAATTTTTGGTTGGTTTAATTTTTGTTTTTCTAGCAAGTTTTGGGTTAACATTTATTGCAGGTCATTATGAAGTAATAGCAGCTATTTTTGCGGGTTTAGGTCTTTTTGCTATTATTACTTTAATATATACAACCTTATCGATTAAAATTTCTTATGTCGAAGCAAAATCTATTGCTAAACAAATCCAAAAAGATTTATTGGTTGATAAGTTTATACGAAAAAAAATTCAGATGGTGTTTCAAGATCCTGATGCTTCATTGAATCCACGTTGGAAAATTGTAAATATTATTGGTGAACCACTTAGAATTTTAGAAGGTATAACTAAAAAGAGAAGAATAAGGAAAAGAGTGTTTGAACTTCTAGAAACAGTTTCAATGAAGCAAGAGCATTTGGATCGATATCCTCACGAATTTTCTGGAGGTCAGAAACAAAGAATTGTAATTGCAAGGGCATTAGCAAGTAATCCTGAAGTAATTATTTTGGATGAACCCACATCCGCTTTAGATGTATCGGTACAAGCTCAAATTCTAAACTTATTGAGAGAACTCCAGAATGAATTTGATTTATCTTATATGTTTATTACCCATGATCTTAGTGTTGTTCAGCATATCGCTGATAGGATCGCTGTAATGTATCTGGGAAAGTTTGTTGAAACCGGTACAGTTGATGAAGTGTTTTATAATCCCACACATCCTTATTCGAGGGCCCTGTTATCAGCAAGACCTACGTTCGATCCAACATCAAAAACAAATAGAATTATCTTAGAAGGAGATGTTCCTAGCCCAATAAATCCCCCTGAAGGGTGTCCTTTTCACCCTAGATGTCAAGAAAAAGGTGATCATATAGGATGCGGTATAGAAGAACCTAGAAAAATTCATTTAGGTGGAGATCATTATATCATGTGCCTTCCTTTTAAAGATGAGAAAAAATCTTATGAAGGGATGAAATTTATTTCAGATTAATTTTTTTTCTTTTTTATTTATTTTTTCAACAGGTAATTATATTTTCTAATATTACATCATTAAAGATTGATTAAAACTAATTAATTCTTCATGATGCCAAAAAACTCTCAAGTCTATGTGATTAAAACATCCTCTAACTCTATTTTAGAAGATTATCAGAATCTAATGCACCTTACCGGATACCAAAAAATCTTTGATATAAATAGTAAGATAATTTTAAAATTAAATTTAAGTTGGTCTAAATTCTTCCCCGCTTGCTCTAGCCCTCCATGGCAAGTTGAAGGTATACTTAAAGCAATGATTAAAGATGGTTTTGATCCAAAAAAAATTTTTACTGCTGAAAATCGAACAGTAGTAACTAATATAGAGAAAGGATTAAAGGGGAACAAGTGGACACCAATTATAAAGAAATATGGTGTTAAGTTCGTACCCCTAACTCGTATTCCATTTGTTTCATATGAATCTTTAAGATCTAATTTTATAGCCCTTAAAAATAAAAAACTTCATGCTTTAGATTCTAAAATATTTCCTGATGGATTTAAAATTCCCAAATTTTATATTGGAAAACCCATAATTCATCTTCCTACAATGAAGACACATGGTCATACAGGTGCTGTAGGTGGTTCATTAAGGAAAACCTCCGAAGAAATGAAACACGGCGGTATAACTTGTGCTATGAAAAATGCTTTTGGGGGATTGTTAACAAAGAGAAGACATTTTTCACATCAATATATGTCTGAGGTTTTAGTAGATCTCTTAATCATCCAGAAGCAAATACATCCTCAAATTCTCTCAGTAGTTGATGGAACAGTATGCGGTGATGGAGCAGGACCAAGAACAATGATTCCTCGTATAAAAAATTATTTACTTGCAGGCTATGATCAAGTTGCTGTTGATACCGTAGTCGCTCGAATGTTTGGTTTTAAACCATTAGAACTACCTGCTATAAAATTGGCCCATGATGAAGGTCTTGGGTGTGGAGATTTTGATCAGATTGAGATTATTGGGGAGGATGTATCAAATATTAATTGGAATTTTAAAGTGAAACGCAGTCTAGTAATATGGGGGGATCAAATGGTAAGAAAAGGACAATTACATTTTCTTTATCCATTATTCCGTAGCGAACTCTTCTTCTTAATTCCAACTTATGCATCTATGATCTATCATGATATGTTGTGGTATCCTTTAATTGGTAGGAAAAGAATTAAGATATTTTACAAAACTGAATGGGGTAAAATGTTCAAGGCATATCCAGTTAAATAATGTCATCTCAACATCAGTTTAAATTTTCTACATGCGTAGAATTTATTCAGAAAATAGCATTCTTAATTAGTTTGTTGAAATTCTTATTTAAACTCGAATCCTCTAATTTTAAATGAATAAAAAACTCAATAGAACCTTCTTTACCTAATATTGGTGATTT
>JBHLOC010000064.1:0-18407 GCA_048940925.1 Promethearchaeota archaeon
ATTGTGAAAGATGCTCAGTATGCTTTTATTGATGTTTTTCAAGGAGCAACAACTGTCAATGAATTCAATAAACGAATTCCTGATGCAAAGAAAAAACTCTACGATTATGTGGAGAGAGTACACTCAGGAAAAGTTTCTCGTGATGAGCTTACAATAAAACAAAAGATCTCTCGAAGTCCCAATCAATACAAAGTAAACAGCTACCAAGCGGTTGCTGCAAGACAGTTGGAACGGTCCGGAGTGATAGCTTCAGCGGGAAAGAATGTGAGATATATTATCCTTAACGCTGATGCCGATCCAAGTTTTCCTGAGAAGAAAGTTATCCTTTCAGATTTATACGATGAAAAAAGGCACAAGTATGATAGAAAGAAATATGTGGAACTGCTGAAAAGAGCCTTTGAAAATATTTTCCCGCTGAAGTTCCCTGAGCTTGAGGAACTGCTGAAATCTGATTACAATAAGAAGTCTATTCAAAAAGATATATCGTGCTTCACTTGAATAAATAATAAAAAGGTTTAGGGAATTAAAATTATCTCAAAGAAGTCAAAAGTAATTAATATAAGGCAGATTAGTTCTAGAAATATCCATAGATTGCGTTTTAAACTTCTTAATGCTCCTAAAGGTTTGCCAAAATAATTTATTAAATTGTATATGAATATAATTACCCATGTTATGACCAAAAACATAATAGGGAGCAACAATGTGACCAATTCACGACCAACATAGCCTAATAAGTATCCATAGCCAAGAATCGTAAAACCTGTTATGACAAAAGTAAAACCCAACCCAAAGGAGTATTCTGCAAAAGTAACAAATCTCTGAATGCGTTCTTTAGGTATATTTCCTTGATTTGCTTCAAACTGAGCTTTAGAATTGGCTGATACAGAATTTACAAAAAAAATAAAGGAAATCATTAGCAAAAATGTACTTGAAACTATTCCATTAGCAAAAGGAGGGGGTACTTGCCAAATTAAAGCAAGGATTGTTAAAACCGCTCCCATCATAACAGTACTGAGTGTAATCCAATCTCTAACATTAATTTTTTCTTGCTCTTGTTTACTCATTTTCTTAACAAAAAAATCGTATTATATTAAAATTACTATCCAGTTGGAATATATAAATTTTAATTATCTTACATTGATTTTCAGATTAATTTTTATACTAAAATACCAAAGCGATAAAAAAGCCTAAATATCAGTTTTAACACCCAAAAAGATGTTTTAGAAATTCTGCTTACAATTGAATTTAAAAAAGCTAGTGAATCATTTTCTTTTGAGTGTAAGAAATTTTCAAAATCGGGATAATACAAACCTCCAGAACCTTTAGGAGGTCTACCAAAACTCTTAACACCTCTCCACTCTCCATTTAATTTTCTTGTAGCTAACCAAGTTTTATCAGTTGATATTTCAATTTTTTCTTTATTCAATAATTTAATTTTACCATAAACATTTATTGGGCTTATACCTCCAATAAAATCAGAATTTTCAATTCTTATTTCATTTTCTCCTTGAATGAGACAGTCCTTTATATCAAATATTTGAATATTATTTTCTAATACCACAAAATTAAGTGAATGCCTTGTAATTGTATATCCAATATATGAATTATTTACAAATAATTTAGCATACGTACCAGCAATTACCTGTAGAAATGCACTTTCTATTTTTCCTTCAATGTTTAAAGTATATTTATAATATGTTGTGTGAGCATTGTGTATTGCTTCTTTATCTAGATATATTAATTCACTTGGAATATTAGGATTTTTCCAATTTAAATTATTTTGTAATTGTTCTATTTTTTCTTCATAAAACTTTATTAACCATAGATATAATCTCTTGACTGACTTAAGTCCTTCTTTTTTTGCACTTTCTAGCCATAAAATTTCATACTCTTTCAATAAAGAAGTTAATTCAGATATTAAGTCTTGAATCTCACTAATTTTTTGGTTTGTATACCCTTCTCGACTAGATTTAAATTCAACCATAGTTTTTGAATTGATTCTTTTCTTACAAAAGAAGAGCATGTGTTTTGCTACAAATCCTAAATTTCTAATATTTATTCTATTTTTAAGTACAATATCTTCCAATTCTTCGCAGTTTTTTACGACTACATTCAAATCTGATATCAAATTATCAAATCTGGTTACTTTCATATTTTTTTTATACTTTTTACTGTTACTTGAATATGGGTGAGCAAAAAAGTGATTATAATAAGAAGTAGGTCTTATAAATAAACGACCTTTGTCTTGGATTGAACGAAACGTACTAAATATATGCATCAATTTATTATCGATAATACCAAAAAAATGTCGAAATAAACTTTTCCAAAAATATACTATTTTATTTTCTTTTGACGGGTCCCATCCTATCATGGCTGAAAATATAAATCCATAAAATCGATTTTCTCGAATTTCTTTATTCCGATAATCACCCCAACTCGAGGTAATTTCTCCAATTGCTCCATTTTCGTAACCAAACTTAATTAAATTAATTATATTTTTTTCAGATTTCTTAAAAGAAGGGAAAATCCTATTATAATCCATAATAGAAGGACTTACGATTAATGGGAAATCATGATTTTTAATTTTCTTTAAAATAGGGTAATTCTTTTGAGAACTATACCTCCAATACATTATTATGAGATCTTTTGGTAAACCTTCGAGGATTTCTTCATGTTTACAAAGAATATCATGATAAATAATTACTTTTTTATAACCATATTTTTTCACAATATTATAAACTTTCTTATAGTGGTTGAGATAAGCCTGTTCAATTCCAATTTTATCCACTAATTCTTTTGAAGCAAGTTTTCCAACATCCCAACTTTCATCTGCTCCAATATGAAAGTATTCGGATTTAAATACATCACTCAATTCACCTATCATTTCATCTAAAAGCTCATAAATCTTTTCATTAGCAATATTTAAACTATTTGAACCAGGAAATTCTCCATATTCCCAATAATTAGGATTATGTAAAACATTATCCCAGTGACCAACAGTTTGAAAAATAGGTATCAATTCAACAAAATGTTTATTAGCAAAATCTTGTAATTCTATGATTTCTTCCTTTGAATATCTGCCTCGATCTTTTCCAATTTCAGGATGATTTGAAAATTTATACATATCAGTAATATATGCTAAATAATACTGATTTATTTTATAGTGGCTTAATTCTTTAATGAATTTCTTCAAATTATTTATTGTAGGTGATTGACCTCTTGAAATATCATCAGAAATACCTCTTATTTTTAAAGCGGGATAATCAATTATTCTAATTTCGCTCACCGATAATTTATCTTGACTTGAGTTTAGTATTTGAATTAATGTTTGGATACCATAAAATATCCCTTGATAAGAGGGTGCTTGGATAAATAAGCAAGATTCTTCTGAAATTAGAATATAACCTTGTTCTGTATAATTTTGCTCGTTTAATATTTTGTTGTAAAGCTGATCCGGAAAATCAATTCTTAAATTATTCAAAAATGATTCTATTTGCGGATACATTTTTATATTATGGACACTCTGGACTTCTATTTCTTTTTTTAATCCAAAAAACTCTATCCTTTCTTGGAACTGTTCAATAATAAAAGAATATTCCTCTTCTATGTCTGTTAATAATATAGATTGTTCTGTAATTTTCCATATTTTACTATTTTTAAATTTTAAATAACGAGGTTTTGGTATTATAAGTATATCTTTATCAATGAATTCTGATTCATCTAAATTCTCTAAATAAATAAACATACTATTAATTCAAATTAAATAAAATAAAATAAGTTTAGGAAATATTTAAAAAAAATAATAATTAGATAAAAGGCTGCCTTATAACTGTTTTCATGGTAGCTGGGTTAGCTTTTCGTGGATCACTTAGATATATTTCATGATACTTTTGTTCTTGTCCATCAAAATTTCCACCTTTAGATTTAATGAAGTCATGAATTTTTTCAATTGTTGGACCTTCATCAGAATAAGGACCAATGTGCATAATTTGAGCAACTTTACCTTCTTTGTATTTTTCGAAACGAAATTTCGATACAATCTTTTTTAGGTCTGGTTTTTTTTCTATTGTGCTTTTAATTGCTTCATTGATTATTTCTTGAGTTACCCAATCTGGTTGCATTATCATCATTGTCCATTTCCATTTGTCTCTATTTCCTTTGGTGAAATCTACCATATTATCAGCCCACCACAGACCTTCCAAGGGAGGAACAACATAATCCTTACCTTTCGCTATACATAAGAATTTTGTTTTGAACGCAAATGGATATAAGGCAGCTAGTGCATCTTGATACTCTTTTGAATCACCAGGGGATCCTATTCCATCAATCATTAAGAATTGCATTTCAGGAACTTCAATCATTGCGACTTCTTTGGCACTTGGCTGATAAAATTCTTTCAGTGATTTTTTAAAATCTACTTTTGTGGTAATAATCTACACCTTGAAAATTTACCTTAAATATTAGAAGCTATTTGTTCTCCAATCCATTCCTTTACATTTGAACAAACCTTTGTAGCTACTTCTATTGCCATTACCATTTCTTCAGGAGGATTAGTCTTAAAGAAAGTGTCAATATCGGGAATTTCAAAATATCCGGTATATTGAGGAACATTATCTCCTCTTAATGTTGCTTTTTGTTTGAATAATTGCCAATTTTTACAGTATTTTGACATTACTGGTATACCATAGTTTTTCATATACTCTACAAACTTCTTTTCATTCTTCGGAAAAACTTCAAATGAATAAAAGAACTTAGTAATTTTAGTCATTTTTTAACACACTTTATTTTTTAATTTAATTTCGTGGCTGAAAGCTGTTTGTAGGACATCTATTTGTATCTAACGTAGCAGGAACTTCATGTCCGAAACAGTCTCCTTTGGTATCATCGATAGGTTTATAAAACTTACAATCTTTGCATTGAGCCATTATTCATCACTCCATTTTTTTATATTATTTTTCAATTTTAATTGTTATTGTATTGTTTTAAAAGTGTTTTTAAAACCATAAATAACCAATATAAATTAGAAATTACTTTTTAATTGTGTCACATATTATTTACATAACCAGAGAGTACAATTTATAATAATGTTAAAAAATTACCATCCCTACTTAAGAGATATTGGATTATCAGAAATTCAAATTCAACTATATGATTATATAATTGTTCAAAAATCGGGCACTATTCTTGAAATTAAAGAAAAATTGAATCTTTCATATGCTCAAGTTAATTATAACATGTCCGTTTTAGAGGACATGGGTCTAATTTTTTCTTCAAAAAGTCAAAAAAATAAAAAATACTTCAGAATTGATCCTCAAATAGCCTTGACAAAAGTTTTGGATAAAAAGATAAAAGGATTTAAAAAACAAATAAATTTAATAGAAGAAACAGTAAAAGCAGAAGAAAGCACAATAGGCAAATGTTATGCAAACATAACTTTCTATCATTATACAGATTTAAATTTGGCGGTTGAATATTATTTTAAATTAATAGACAACTGTAAAAATGAAATTTATATGTCATCCATACCCCCTACTTTATTAAAAAAGTTAGAATCTGCCTTTTATTCGGCTTTTTTAAGGGGAGTTCGATTAGTTTTATATTTTTCTAAAGAAGATTTTGATTCTATCAATAATTATTTCGAAATAATTACTGAAATACTTAATCGAATCCAAATTGAAATTATTCAAACTAAAGAAAGTACTTGCCAACATGTACGATATAATGATATTATTGTGAATAATGGTGTCATTTTAATTGATGGGAAATATCTTAATACAGTACTCTTCTTAAATGATGATATTTTCCATTTTGATGGATTTTATGGAGTAAATTTTGTCCAACAATCAAAACAATATTTAAAAGTTAAAACAGTTGTAAAAAGGATTAAAATTGAGCACCCCGAACCTTTTCAAGCAGTATTGGAAATTATACAAAATAAAAATAATATCTCGACTAAGGATTTAAGTATAGAATCTAAGATAGGTGGGGGAAAACTCAGAGAAATTCTCGATTATTTTCTTAAAATCGGAAAAATAAAGGAATATGAGATAAAAGAAGGTGTAGGAAAGCCAAAAAGAGTATATTCACTCGTTCCATAATTTTCTTTTAAAATTATTAAAAGAATAAACAATATCGGAATTTTTATTTTTTTTAAATATAGTACATCTCTCAATTTTGTCGGAAGGTTCTCACCGGTAGTCTTCTAAACTTTACCTATAAAATCTTTAATTTATTCATTCATTTACGTTCTTTTGGTACGTATTATAGAATATAAGACTTAAATCTAAATAGACAAATTTGTATTAGTTGAATGATTATTAGAAAACTGATACACTGTATCGATTTATTTTTTTAAAAATAGAAAATAATATTATGTCTAAAGCAGTTAGTTATTATGATTGGCAGCAATCGTTTAGAGACAAATCTAAGTCAGATAAGTTACTAAATCAAGAGAGTACTAATTCTCTTGGATTATCTGAAACTAATTTTATAAATTTTATAAAAAAATGGAAGAAAGAAAATCTACATTAAAAAAGTATTTAAATTATACTTCTTCTCCTCTTCTTTTGGCTTCAATTTCTTTTAAATCTTTTCTTTGAACTTTTCCCACAAGTGTTTCTGGTAATTCTTTCCTGAATTCAACATATTTTGGTACTTTATAAGGTGCAACATTCTTCCTTGCGAATTCTTTTATTTCACTGATCATCTCTTCATTATCCTGATAACCATCTTTTAATACCACATATGCTTTGACCTTTTCACTACCTGGAAGATTTGGATCTGGAATCCCTATTATAGCTACTTTTTCAATGGGTTCATATTCAAATAAAACATCCTCAACTTCTCTTGGATAAACTTTAAATCCACTAACGTCTATCATATCTTTCTTTCGATCTACGATGTAGAAATATCCCTCCTCATCCATTTTTCCGATATCACCTGTTAATAACCAGCCATCTTTTAATTGGTTTTCAGTTTCTTCAGGTTTATTCCAATATCCTTTCATTACTTGAGGACCATTCATTATAATTTCACCTGCTTCACCAATAGGAAGTATTTTCGTATAATCCTCAATATTAACAATCCTAACATTTGTATCAGGAAGTGGCATTCCAACAGATCCTACTTTTCTAGTTCCTGAAAAAGGATTACTATGCGTTACTGGTGAAGTTTCTGTTAATCCATAACCCTCAAGTATTATACCACCTGTTCTCTCTTCAAATTCTTTCTGAATTTCTGGTGGCATCGGAGCTGCTCCTGTATTACATACTCTAATTGATTTCAAATCTTTAGCATAATCTTCGAGATCATCTCTTTCTAATAGACGCATATACATTGTTGGTACTCCTGGAAACATTGTGGGGTGTGTAGACTTTATTATTTCAAACAATGATTTCTGATCTCGAGGATCAGGATTCAAAGCTATTGTTGATCCCATATATACGTGTAAATTCATGCATACCGTTTGGCCATATATATGAAATAAAGGTAGATTCGTTAGAATTGTTTCTTTGCCTCTTCTAAATTGATCACCAGCCCAAGTTGACACTGCAACACAATTTGATACAATATTATGGTGAGTAAGCATCGCTCCTTTCGGTAATCCAGTGGTACCTCCAGTATATTGAAGACATACTAGATCCTCCTTTGCTTTAGTTTCAAATGTAGGTGGATCAGGCTTTGTATTATTAATTAAGTTAAGAAATTGTATTGTTCCTGAGATTTCTGGGGGATTTCTTGGAGCCATTGGAGCATAATCCAATACATTGGTAATAATCACATATCGTAAGCGAGTTCTATCTTTTATTTTATTAATTTTATCAATTTGATTATCCCACGCAATTAAAACCTCAGCCCCACAATCATTTAATTGATAAGCAAGTTCATGTTCTGTATGTAAAACCGAACAAGCAGTAGCAATTGCTCCTGCTTTTAAAATTCCATAATAACACATTATAAATTGAGGAAAATTTGGTATCATTATAGCAACGACGTCCCCTTTTTTTACACCTAAATTAATTAAAGCTGTAGCCAGTCTGTCAGTAATATCTTTTAACTTTTTGTAAGAGATTTTGTTTTTCATAAACCAAATAGCAGTTCGACCACCGAATTCCTTTGCGGAATTTTCTAGAAATTCATATACATTCATTTCTGGATATTCAATAGAATGTGGAACTCCTTCATCATAATTCTTTAACCAAGGTTTTGTAGCATAAGGATCTTCACTCATTATTTTACAACCTTTTTACTTTAATTTTTAATTTTTATAATTACTATTAAAAAAAATAGATATGTTAATAATATTATTACTACTCTTCAGTTAAATTATCAAGAGCATTTATTGCAGCTTCACAAACATAATCACATTCATCATGGATTAATTCATTTAAACTTGAAATGACGTCTTCAGTATGTACTCCTATGATTCCTAATGCTTCAGAAGATCTCCATCTAACATCGCGATTTTTATCTTTGAGAGCTTTTATTAATGATGGGATTACTATATTGGCTGATGCCCCTAATTTACCCAAAGATAACGCTGCTTCACGTCGTACAATCTCTTTAGGATCATTTAAAGCTTTTGCAAGGGCATGAATTGAATTTACTGAATTTAATCCAATTTTTCCTAATGCTCTAGCAGATTCAACCCTAACAGAAGCCTTTTTTGATTGGGGATCTTTTACAAATGCTTTGATTGCTCTTAAAATTCTATTTATAAGTGTAGGGTTGAATTCCACTTCCTGTTCTTCAATTTGTAAAAGATTGATTAATACAGGTAATGCTTCTTCAGCTTCAATACCAATTCCTCCTATAGCTGAAATTAAAATATTTTTCATTTTTATATTTGATGTATCGATCGCTTTAATTAAAATAGGAACAGCATCTTTACCAATACTACGAAGAGCATCGGCAGCTTTTCCCCGAACAGCTTCTACTTTATCTTTTAACAAGCTTGAAATACTATTAATTATGTTGGGATCTGAAAATCCCATTTCCCCTAAAGTATCAACCACGCCTTTTCTAACAATCTTATTCTTATGATTCACTATTTCTAGAAGGCTAGGAACTGCTTCCATTCCGATTTCAACTAATGTATTTGAAACTCGGGATCGTACTCTCCAATCAGGATCTTCAAGAGCAGTTATTAAATTTGGTATAGCTTTTGTAGATCCTCGTCCTATTTGGCTAATTGACTGAGCAGAAGCTGTTCGCACGGTCCAACTTACATCTTTTAGGCTGTTCATTAAATTTGGAATTGCTTTAAAAGCATCATTTCCAAATTTTCCTAATGCTTTTGCAGCCTCAGATCGAACAATTTCGGATTTATCTTCTAATTTTGTTGTTAAACTTGATATGGATTCCGTAGTAGGATTCCCAATTTTTCCAAGAGCGATAGCGGCTTCTTTTCTAATAGATTCTTCTTTATCAGAAAGCATTTTAGATAATTGTGGAACAGCTTCCTTGGCAATATCTCCTATTTTTCCCAAAGATCTAGCTGCTTCACGACAAATACTCCAATCATTATCTTCTAAACATTCTTTTAATTTTGGTATGCTATTTATCGATTGCTGACCTAATTCTCCCAATACGAGAATTGCGTTAAATTTTACCGATCTTATGTTGCTATTTAAGTGTGTTATTACGTCATTTATAATAGAATTATCTTTCTCAATTCTTGACAAAACCAGATCAATTCTAGCGTCTCTTAACAATTGTTCTAAAGTAGCTGACACTTATAATCACCTTATATACCTAAATATACTTCTTTTATTCGAGGTTCTCTTTGTAATTCCTCTTTTGTCCCCCGCATCTCAATTTTCCCCTCTTCTAAGACATGTATGTTTTCAGCCACATCCATCGCTAAAACTGCGTCTTGTTCGACTAACAACGTTGTTGTACCTTCTTGTTTTATTTTTTCAATGGCTTCAAAAATTTTATCCTTAACTTTTGGAGCTAACCCTAAGGATGGTTCATCCATTAATAATAACTTTGGATTTGACATTAATGCTCGTGCAATTGCTAGCATTTGCTGTTCACCCCCACTCAAAGTTCCAGCGCGTTGTTTTTCTCTTTCTTTAAGACGAGGGAAAATTTCATAAATAAAGTCTAATAATTCATTATATTTCTTCTTATCTTTGAGTAAATATGCCCCCAATCTAAGATTTTCCGCAACACTCATATTATAGAATAATCTTCGCCGTTCTGGACAATGAGAAATTCCTCGTTTAGCAATTTTATGAGCTTTCATATCGTCAATTCTTTCACCAAGAAATACTATTTTTCCCCTGTCAGGTTCTTCTAAACCAGATAAAACTCTGAGCAGAGTAGATTTTCCAGCTCCATTTGGACCTATAACTGCATCCAAAGCTTGTTCTTCTATTTTCAAATTAATTTCTTCAAGAGCTCTAGCTTTTCCATAATAATGATATACTCTTTTCATTTCAAGCAAATGCTTCACCTCTTCCTAAATATGCTTCAAGAACTATTTTATTATTTGCAACCTCTAAGGGAGGTCCATCTGCGATAAATTTTCCTTGATGCATTGCAATTACTCTTGGTACTAATGTCATCAATTCGCGTAGAACGTGACCGGTGATGAAAACGGTTACACCATCTTCATGTAAATTTATGATTAAATCAGTCAATACTGCTTGTTCTTCATGAGATAATCCGCTAAATGGTTCATCTAAGAGAAGTAACTCTGGATTAGTTCCAAGAGCTTTACCAATTTGTAACTTTCTTAAATCACCATGAGGTAATATAACTGGTGGGATTCTTGCTTTATCTACAAGGCCTACTGAGGCGAGAATTGAACTCGCATATTCATCTGTACCAATTTTCTTTGAGACTTTTTTACCTCTTTTAGAAAGACAGGGTACTGTTATATTATCAAGTAAGCTTAAGAATTTAAACGATCGTACTAATTGAAAAGTACGTGCAATTCCAGCATTTACTATTTTATAAGGTTTCCATCCAGTAATATCAATTCCGTCAAATCTAATTCTACCAGAACTAGGGTTTTCAAATCCACTAATTAAGTTAAACACTGTAGTTTTCCCAGCACCATTTGGACCAATTAGGCCGACAAATTCTCCACGTTTTATCTCAAAACTAAAATCGTTTACAGCTGTTAATCCCCCAAACTTTTTGGTAAGATTCTTAACTTCTAATATAACACCCATTTTTAAAATCACATAAGTTTTACTAATTTTTATGTTAAAAACGTCATCTTCCTAATAAAAAATCCCATACATCTTTTATTCGTTCTACTACAGGCCTTAATATCCCACGTTCAGCAAATCTGACTACAAGAATTAAAATAAAAGCGAAAATTACTTGTACATAGATTTCAGCACCCAATTCGATAAGAATATATTCAAGAAAGATAAAGAAAAATGCACCTAATGCTGAACCAGATATAGTTGTTAAACCACCTAAAGAAGCCATTAGAATAGCAAAAAACGAAATTACAGTACCAAAGTTGCCTGTAGGGTTAACAGCAGTGTTATATAATGCATAAAAACAACCTGCTATTCCAGCAAATGTCCCACTTATAATAAAGGCGATGATCTTATACTTTGTTGTATTGATTCCTGATGCATCAGCACCAGTCTCATCATCACGAATTGATTTGAAAATTGTTCCTAATTTTGATTTACTTATTTGAATTATAATAATAAACGATACTACCATCGTAATAAAAATAATAAAATATTCCAATATGGGGCTGCCAGCTAATTTTGGAAGCCCTGATATTCCTTCTGATCCGAAGAAAAGGTATGCAAGCGATCCTAGTAAAAAAATCTTTAGCAAGATTAAACTAAATGCAAGGGTACCTAATGCCAGATATGGTCCTTTTAATCGTAAAGCTGGCACCCCGATTAACAAGCTAAAAAGTACAGCTCCAACTACTCCGATAGTAAACGAATAAAAAATTGAAAAACTTTGATATTTAATTAAATAAGCACATAAATAACCCGCTATCCCAAAAAAAATAGCATGACCGAAACTAATTTGACCTGAAATACCGGTAAGTAAATCCCAACTTGCCGCGAATATAGCAAATATCATAGCTAGAGAAAAATGGGGTAAGAAAAAATATACGAAACTTACATCATTAGAGAGGAAAGGTATTAGAGTCAGAATAACTAAACAGAATAGCGTTAATCCACCACTAAAAGTTAGTGCCCATGACTTTAAATAATGAGGAAAATTATCTAATTTTTCTTTTATCTTCATTTTACGCATTTTTTTACACCAATTATTTAGATATTATCTAACCTCTTTCTTTCCAAATAAGCCTTGAGGTCTTATTAAGAGCATTATGATTATAACAATAATAGGGATAATATGAGCCCAAGATGGACCATTCGGAATAAAAACACTTGTAAAACTTGTTACAAATCCAACAATATAAGCCCCTACAACACTTCCAACAAGACTTCCCATACCTCCCAAGATAACAACAGCGAAGGAATTTGTTAAATATAACCATCCCATAGAGGGCCCACTAAGAGCGGCAGCAGGAAGATAAAGAAAAGCCGCGATTGCCGCAAGGAATGCAGATATCATAACAGTGTATAATAAAATTCTATTTGAGTTTATACCCATTAGAGTTGCTGCTTCTCGATCTTGAGAAACTGCTCGAATAGATTTACCTAATTTTGATTTACTAATAAATAGGGCAAATAAACTTACAACTATTAGTGACATTATTATGAGAAAAATAAATTGATTAATCATCCGATAATTTAAAAATTCTGTATATCCTCTAAAAAATGCATAATTATTGATTGCGTAAGTACTAGTACCAGATATAATCAGTACATATTGTTCAAGGAAGAAAGCTAAGCCAAAAGTAATTAATACTACACCTACACTAGTATCCTGTAAAGGCTTTATAAGTAATATATATGAAAGGCCTCCTATAATAGTGACAATAATAATAGCAATGATAACACTAACCATTTCTAAACCTGGAAAAATATTAAGAAACCATAGAAGTAAATATCCAGTTAACATGAAATAAGCACCATGGGCTAAATTCATTATATGTCCAACCCCATAAACTAATGAATAACCTAAAGCTATCAATGCAAAAACGGCCCCATTTAAGGTTCCATTAAATAAGAAATTCATAATTTCCCCACTCATTAACATAAATTTTGTCCACCAATTCTATATTAATATATGATTAATCGCATTTCTTATAAAGCTAATCTTTTCATCATGTTTATACAAAAATATATATAAAATTCTCCAAAATGACATATCTAAATAGAATTTTCAATAATTTTATAATAATTTATTTAAAAATAAAAAAAAATTATATTTATAATTGGATTTATTCTAAAATTTAACTAGACCAAGTAGTATTGACCCAAGGTGGTACCAAAAAAGCACCAGTTGTCATCCATTCTGGATACAAGCCAAAACCGGAAACTACTTTTTTAGATCCATCAGGGTACCATTGACACCATAAGGTATGACTGAATGGATAGCCCTCAACAAGATCATGGGATTTTGGCCACCATGCTCCTCCTCCACTTACACCAGGATGAGGGTTTCCTGTTGTCCATGTTTCAAACTCTGCAATAATATCATTTGTATCCAAGGAATCAGTTGCTTCAATAGCATCCCTAAGTGCATATACGGCATCATAAGCTCCCGCTGCTATATAAAGCGGTTCATGATCCCATTCAGCTAAGAAATCATCCCAAAATTGGAGAGTAGTCGCAGATTTATTTGTTTTATGCAATGTTTGCATTATAGTCTCATAAGCGCATGATTCTCCACTTTCAGTCCAAAATGTATCTAATTGAGCTTGAACATCAATACCAAATATAATATAGTCATATTTGTTGAGGCCATACTGCTGCATCATTAAAACCCCTCCTTGACCTGAAATAATTGGAATCACTACATCCGCCCCCTGTGATTGAAGGGTTGCTAAGTGACTATTCATATCTGTCGCACCAAGGGTAACATCATAGCGAATTGGCGTTAATACTTGTATCCATGGTGTACCTGTCCAATTTGTAGATTTTGGTAAATAACCTGCTAAAAAAGCAACCATACCCTCTGTCCAAGTCAAATCCTCCGCTAATAGACCAACTTTTCTAATATCATGACTAGGAAAAGTAGCATTCAAAGTCAAAACAACACCAATTACAGTTGTTAATATTTCCTTCGCTAACATGGATGAATTGATTGGCATAAATCTAAACATATATTTATATCTTGAATAATTAGTTATGACATTTGTACAGAAAATATCAGTTGATGCCCCTGTGTCGATAAAAATCATTTTTGCATCCATAAATTCTTCTTGATAAGCTAGTAGTGCTTCTGATCTAAAGCCACCTAAAGCAAAATCAACTTTTTTATTATAAATTAGTCTTCTAGCAGCATTAACTCCTCTAGAAGTAACTAGATTAGGATTAGATTCATCGGTGTCTTCTCTGGTAAGTCCAATATAATAGGTGGTACCACCAACATCAACGCCTCCATTTGCATTTATCTGTTTAGCAGCTAAATATGCACCTTCCCAGTTAGCATCACCCTGAATTTCTCCAGTATCACCAGCACATCCAATTTTTATTATGTTAGGATGGTCACTAGGAGCTCCAGGGTACTTGTATGGGTCAGTTGGTTGTGCAAGAAAATACCAAGCAGTTATTCCTATTCCTGTACCTATAACTGCAATTAGTACTATGGCTAAAATCCTTTTTGTTAATTGTTCCATTTATTAGATCACTTATTTTATTTGTTTTTTATACTTTTATGATTATTATTAGATTTATCAAATTAAATTCATTTAAACATATATATAAAGTTTTCAAATTTTCATATAGGAAAATTTATGTGAAAGATCATCGAATTTGAAGAAACGGGCGTAATTTCCCTCTGTTAAATATTCTATGTCTATTAAGAATATAAAGTGCCAGAAATCTGGATCCCGAATATTATACCAAATAAAATTAGGAGGGTAATTAAAATTAGCAGTGTATAAAAACGCCATTTGATTGTTATTTTTTCTCTTTTTTCTTTAAAGATCATATATGGTAATAAGATAGCTCCAACAATCCAAATTGATATCCAAACGGTGAATATATACCAAATAGGGGTTATAAACGCAAATAAAATTATAATTATACTACCCCAACTGATAATTAAACGAATCATTCTACGTTTAAACCTTACATCCGCATTTTCTGATTTTTTGGAAGGAATTAGTGAATATAATAATCCAAAGATGGGAAAAATAAGGAGAGTTGCGTGGATAGGATTTAAAAACCCCAATACTGCATCTGAAAAAAGAATTCCAAAAAATATTGAAACAAATATATTAATCACTATCCAAATCCCTCTGAAATGGGTTTTTATAAAATTACTCAAAATAAAGAGAATTTTCATAATTAAGATTTTAATCTTTTTATAGAAGTTTGATATAATATCAAGAAGCTTATTAAACAGATCCTTCAGTTCTTCTAAAAGAAATATAAATGGATAAGTTAAAATCATTAAACTAAAAACTATGGCACTAAAGGTATAAGATAATGAAACATGGTAAATGATTGAACTTAATAAAATAAAAATTATTACCCAAAAGATAAAAGCTTTAACTGAATGCGTCTTAAAGGGCTTTACTATAATTATCGAAAACATTACAAATACCAATGTGGATATACTTAAATTTAATAAAATTTTAACACCCGGAATAATTAAAAATAAAAGAAATATATCAGTTGATATTAAACCACCAAATATCAGAAAGGAGCTTGACTTCAAGAGTTTTCGTACATCCTCTTTTAAAATCACATCAATATGAGTTATAATAAATACTATAAAAAAAGAAGCAAGTACTAGATTGAGGTTAAGTAAGAGATTCAAATTTAGGAAATATAAAGGCCATGTAACAAAATTAAGATAAGATAGAATAATTAGATATGATCTTATTTTTGCTTTTTTCGAAGCAACTACTTTCCAAAATGCCCATATTCTGAAAAGATATGCACACTCAATAATAAAAATAATAATAATTAAAGGGATTACAGTTAAAAATAACACTATAAAAAAAGTAGCGTAAATCCATACTAAATAAATAGAAGAAAAAGCCATTATGAACATCCATGATACTAATTTTAAATATTTAGTAGCCTTCCCTAGGAATTTTAAAAAAACATTATCAATAATCATTAGAACATGGAGTATGCTGCTTAAAATCAAAAGAATTAATAGGATATCAATATTCTGCAAAATTAATGTTTGTAATACAAAAAAACATAAAGTACTATAGAAAATAGCACCCAAAATATTTTGTACAGATCTTTGAAGTTTATTAAGAGCATTCTCGTTATCTGGATAAAATAATTTCAGTGATGTAAAAAGGGAATAATTAGTATAAAACTGCATACTAAGGAAAATAAAAAATTCTAAACTAATTAGGAAAGGATATTGAACAACAAATTGATTTATAGTTAACAGGATAACTGTAGATATTGTAAAATAATCAATCGTATGAACAAATAAAGCAAAATTTTTCTTTACTTTTTTTAATGAATAAATATCTAATAAGGTAATAGTAAATAAAATCGATAAAGCAAGGAGTATACTTTCATAAATCTTAAAAACTTCAATTGTTAAAGCAAATATCATCAGGCTTATTTCACAATAAAACAATAGATATAGAATCGAAGATGATTTTTCTGAGAAATTCGGATATTGTTGTTCAGGTAAAAATCTTTTCCAATATTTCATTGAATTAAATGAAAGACATAATTCAATAAATATTACTATATTGACTGTAAAGAAGTTTAATGGAGTAAAAATAACTAAGATAAGGTATAGGTTAACAGCTAGTAATATCTGGAATGTGATAAAAAGTACAAATTCAATCCAATTTTTGAAAGTTTTGTCTATTTTAAGTAAAAAGTAGCTTAAAATATATAAAAATAGAAAAGAGTTTTGAAAAATCAATGAAAAATACAAAAATCCACTTAAATCTTTAAATATAAACAAAATTAAATCAGAAATCAGGGAAGCGAAATAAAAAGAACTCCAGATAAATGAATTATATATAAGTGTCAAGCGAGTTATAGAGATCTTGGTCTTAGATATATCTAAATAAGATAAGAAATAAACAGAGATGAGATTCAAAAGTGAAATTGTTAATAACAAAAGGAATACATTTGAATGCCCTAAATAAAAGAAAAGAGCAGTAATATTACAAAAGATTAACCATGACCATAAAGTGAATCTATTGCGAATTGAATTAAATAAGAAATAAAAATATCCTCTATCTAATATAAATCCTTCTATTACAGCAATTCCACTAGCCAATATTAAAAAGGAATATATTGAGATTATTATTTCCTTATTAATTAGAAATAGATAAAGGATAAGATTGATTCCCGAAGTTAAAGGAATAATAATATATAAAATAAGACTAATTTTATTAAAATGAAGTAAGAGATCTTTAATCTTCACCTCTAACTTTAATTTTTCTAAATATTTCATACTAAACAAAAACAGAAATGACCAAATTAATAGGAAATCACATAATTGGTATACTAATAAAATTTGAGTAAATAAAAGGTGTTCAATTAAATTTGGAATAATTATCCCTATGAAAAGAGAAATACAAATCGAGTTTAATAATAAACATATAAAATTAAACCATTTTAACTGATTCTCATCTTTAAAAATATTAAAAAAACTATTTGATATTTCAAGCGGGTCTTTTTTTACTGATTTTTTGAATAAGTTAATCAAAACTTGGAAGGTTATCAGATACAACGTCATATAAGTTAAAAACCAAAATGGTTGAATTATATCGAATCTTAGCAATGATTCTAAAATTGGTGATGTTAAAGGAATTGGTAAAATAAACCAAAGGAAATATCGATATTCTGCAATTAAGACATAAAAAAACAAAATAAAAACTAAGGAAAATGTAGTAATTAAATACCCTGGTGAAGCTTTAAAAACAATAGATACGAATGAGGTGGCTGATAGAGAAGCTCCAATAGTAATAACTGAATAAGGTATTATCTTAGTAACAGATATTTTCATTTTATATCGGTTAAATATAAAAAATGAGAGTCCAAAAGTGGTTATTGCAAGAGAAAGTGCTAATAAAAAGCGATCTGGAACAATATTGAATGTATTGAAAGTTAGCCATGCAAAATTAAATATTAGAATCCAGGAAAGAGAAAAATCTATAATTCTCTTTGACATGTTAACATACTTTGAGGAAAAAAGACTTAAACCTACAACTATAAAGCTGATGTTTAGCGAAAAGATACTATCTAAGATTATGGAATATAAAATAAAATAAACTGTGAAGAAAATGCCTAATAGAGTTATAAAATAGGCACTTATTAGAATAACACCAATAGATCTAA